>JAYUPJ010000001.1:0-4375 GCA_043760195.1 Sphingomonadales bacterium
TTGTATGACGGGATGAAAGAGCTTTTGGATGCATTGACTGGTGACGGTTGGGCGTTGGGCGTGGCGACGGGAAAATCAGATCGGGGCCTGAACAATTGCCTGAACCACCATGGTATTCACAGCCAGTTCGTGACGTTACAAACCGCAGACCGCCACCCGTCGAAACCGCATCCCGCGATGGTGCATCAGGCAATCCTGGAGGCACAAAGCACAGCGGAGCGCACAACGATGATCGGCGACACCACTTATGATATATTGATGGGCCGTGCGGCGGGGTGCCGAACGATTGGCGTTACGTGGGGCTATCATCCGGTGGATGAATTGCGCGCCGCAGGGGCAGACTTTATTGCCGAGACGATGGACGAATTGAAGCTATGTTTGGAGGAATCGCGATGAGCATCAACGGTCAAGAAGGCGATACAGCGAACAGCGAAACGGTCGCCAAAACGCGCTTTTTTGTTCTGAATTTGGTTCGATTGTCCGGCGCAATATTGATCGCATTGGGACTCGGCATAATCGCCAATGGTTTCATGGATCTGCCGGTGGAGGCTGGATATGCTGCGTTTGCCGTTGGTGTGTTTGAATTTGTCGTGCTGCCGATAATCCTGTCGCGCAAATGGAAAAGTCCCGCCGCCAAATGAAACGTTTTTCGAAAATTGCCCGCATCGAACCGGCGGCGGCGGGATATGCCATCAGGCTGGACGAGCGTCCGGTAAAGACGCCGATGAAGGCCGATTTGATTCTGCCAAACCTGGCGTTGGCGCGGGCGGTCTGTGCCGAATGGAACGCGGTCGGCGATGATATCAACCCGATTGCTATGCCGATTACCGGCCTTGCAAATGCGGCGACTGACAAGATTTCGGCGGACCGCAGCGGGTTTATCGATGCCATCGCTGCTTATGGTGAAAGCGATCTTTTCTGTTACCGCGCAGAAGAACCCGATGATCTGGTGCGGCGGCAGGAAGCAGTTTGGGGGCGCTATCTGCGTTGGGCGCAGGCGCGCTATACACTTTCATTTACGGTGGTGAACGGCATTATGCATCAGCCGCAACCCGCGCCCACGCTCGCTCGCTTGAAAGAAGCGGTCGCGCAGTTGGGCAATTGGCAATTGGCCGCTGCATCCAAAATCGTGCCGATAACCGGATCGCTGGTCGCGTTGCTCGCTTTGACCGAGGGAGAGGTTTCCGCCGCCGATCTTTGGCCCGATTTGGTGTTGGACGAGCTGTGGCAAGAAGAAAAATGGGGGGCAGACGATTTCGCGCTAAAAAACCGGCGCGACCGTGAGGCCGATTTCATGGCGGCGGCGGAGTTTTTGGCGATGTGTGGCGCCGAGGAGTATTAAAGATCTGCGTCATCTTTGAAACGCAACACCCAAAAGATCGTCATCCTGAACTTGTTTCAGGATATATACAGTGGAGAGATATAATGGAAAAGCAACCGTGCATTTACATTATGGCAAGCAAGAAGCATGGATATATCTATATCGGCGTCACATCTAATCTGCCCCAGCGAGTGCACCAGCATCGTCATGGACTCATCGCGGGATATTCACGGAACAAGGGCACCAAAAAACTGGTTCGATTTGAACTGTTCGGATCGATGGAGATTGCGATTGCACGGGAAAAACAGTTGAAGAATTGGCATCGTGATTGGAAGATAAACTTGATCGAAGGTGACAACCCCGACTGGATTGATTTGGCCAATGGTTTGGGGTTAGATAGCTAAGCAAAGGGTGCGCTCTAAGTATCCTGAAACAAGTTCAGGATGACGCCGTGGGTATAAGCCCGATCACCCCGACCCAAGTTCAGGACGACCTCTAAAAGCCTAACTCACCCCTCCATCAATTTGCGCGCAAATCCGATAAGGCCCTTTTGCCGAGAACGGCGCAGTCGTTCCGCCGCGAGGATATTTTGGATCTTTACAAAGCACGCTTCGATGTCGTCGTTGATCAAGACATAATCATAGCCGTCCCAATGCCCGATTTCGGATTTGGCCCGCGCCATGCGGTCGTTGATAACAGTTTCGCTGTCGGTGCCGCGCGAACGCAGCCGTTTATCCAGCTCGCCGATGGATGGCGGCAGGATGAAAACGCGGACCACATCGTTACCGGCCTCTTGGTACAATTGCTGGGTGCCTTGCCAGTCGATATCGAACAAGACGTCGCGTCCGGCCGCCAATGTTTGTTCAACCGGGGTTTTGGGAGTGCCATAGCGGTGACCAAAGACATGCGCCCATTCCAGAAAGTCACCGTTTGCGGCCATTTGTTTGAACGTAGCCACATCGACGAAATGATAATCCACGCCGTCTTGTTCGCCCGGCCGCGCGGGGCGGGTTGTTGCGGAAACGGAGAGCGTGATCTGGTCGTCGCTATTCAGCAATTTGTGCGCCAGCGTCGATTTGCCCGCGCCCGACGGGGATGACAGAACGAACAACAGTCCACGTCGTTCCAATTGTATCGGTGCATTATTTGCTTGAGGCATAGCCGCACCTGCCGCAAACAGGGCATGGGCGTCAAGAGTTTTGGGGGATTGGGGTTATGGTTTGGCCATTGAGGATCAATAAATTTAGCGTATTGATTGCGTTGCTGCTGTTTTTGGCTTTTGGCGCAATATTGATTAGCATGGGCCGTCCGCCGATTTGCGCATGTGGAACCGTGAAATCATGGCACGGCATTGTGCAAAGCTCGGAAAATAGCCAGCATATCGCCGACTGGTATACGTTGAGCCACATAATCCATGGTTTCATATTTTTCGGCGCAGGACATTTGTTGCGCGGTAAATGGCCAAATCTCTTTCCGCTTGGGGGCTTGGTGTGTCTTGCGATTTTGGTTGAGGGTGCATGGGAAATAATGGAAAACTCACCAATCATTATTGACCGTTACCGCGAGGTTACGATCTCTTTTGGTTATGCCGGGGACAGCCTATTGAATTCCATGGCGGACATTGCGTGGATGATATTCGGATTTTTTCTGGCATCGCGTTTATCGTGGAAAGTAACATTGGCGCTGGCGTTGATGTTTGAGGCGCTGACGGCTTATTTAATCCGTGACAATTTGGCGCTCAATATACTGATGTTGGCCGCGCCGATTGAATCGGTGAAAGATTGGCAAGCGGCGGGAAGTGGATATTGGCTGACGGGGAAATCCTGAATTAGATCAGGGGCGTTTAATCAGTCCGCAAGGTTTTTTTCGGAGCCGATTTTGACAACAATGGCGTTTTGACTTTCTCACCCTTACGCCGGTCATAAACCGCCTTTGCCACCAACGCGCCGCCGACCAATATCAGCCCCGGTACCGACCGCGTGGCGATCAACCCGATGCCCGCGCCCAGCAAACCATGACCGCGCTTGCGCCCGATCACTTCGCCGACAACTGCGCCTGCTATTGATTTCAACATTATCCGTGTTCCTTAAACCATATCGCTTGCTTTAACATGGGTATCGAAAGTCGCTTCGTCAACCAGTCCCAGTTCCAACGCGGCGGCGCGCAATGTGGTTCCGTTGACATGTGCATATTTGGCGATTTTGGCGGCATTGTCATAACCGATCACCGGGGCAAGCGCGGTGACCAGCATCAAAGAGCGGTCAACCAGTTCGGATATTCGGTCAATGTTAGGTTCCAAGCCATCGACGCAGCGTTCGGCAAAGCTCTGCATGCCGATGCTCAGCAGTTCTATTGACCGCAGCACATTGGCCCCGATCACTGGTTTGAACACGTTGAGTTCCAGATGCCCCTGCATGCCGCCGATGGTAACCGCTTGATGGTTGCCGATCACCTGCGCCGCGATCATCGTCAGCATCTCGCACTGCGTCGGGTTGACCTTGCCGGGCATGATCGAGCTGCCGGGCTCATTTTCGGGCAGGATCAATTCGCCAAGGCCAGAGCGCGGGCCGGAGCCGAGCAGGCGGATGTCGTTGGCGATTTTATTGAGCGATACGGCGAGGGTGTTTAGCACTCCCGACATTTGCACCAGCCCGTCATTGCTGGCCAATGCCTCAAATTTATTCTGGGCAGGTGCAAACGAAATGCCTGTCGCGGCGCTAATTTCTGTGCAGATTGCCGTATCAAATCCGGCAGGAGCGTTCAATCCTGTGCCAACCGCAGTACCGCCTTGCGCCAGTTTTTGGACATTGTGTTCAGCGGTGCCTGCGATCCGGTTGGCGCCAGCGATCAGTTGCGCGACGTAAGCGGAAAACTCTTGTCCCAATGTCAGCGGGGTTGCATCCTGCAAATGGGTGCGGCCGATTTTGACGATGCCCGCCCATGCCGCAGACTTTGCCGCGAGCGCGTCTGTCAGCCGGGAAAGCGCAGGCAGCAAATCACGATGCACTGCAACTGCGGCGGCGACATGAATGGCGGTGGGGAAACTATCGTTGG
>JAYUPJ010000002.1:0-4361 GCA_043760195.1 Sphingomonadales bacterium
AGGTCGCTACGCCCAACAGCAGGCTGAACAATATGCCCGCGCCCGCCAACCCGGCCAGCACTTGCCATTGCCGTGCCGACATTGCGCTGCGCTGGCTGCGTTTTGCAAATTGGCCGGACCGCATGTTAATAAGCGGATCGTGCAATGCGGCGGCCATCGCGGCGTCAACTTGCCCGGCATCCAAGGTCACGGTCGGCGCATCTGCAACGATCAGTTGCCGCAATGCAGGCTCATCAGGGACGATCGACTGCGCCGACCGCAATACCGCGTCGGCTGCGAAATTTGCCCGAACAAAGCCAGTTTCAGGCGGCGGTATGATTAGCCCGGCGGGTAGAATAACGTCAGGATCGATGCCAATTGCGGCCAAGATATCCAGGCCGAACTGCATCTGCTGAACGGACATACTGGCAACCATGATCTGATCATTGGGCGCAATGTTGGAAACGATATGCAGCGCCTCGCCCGCGCCCAGCGTTTCCTCTGCTACTTTAATCCGCGCTGCGGTTTCAGCCTGCCGGGGCGCAAGATCGCCGATCCCGGTCCAGCGCACGGTGGCCAGCGCCGCAGGAACAATCGCCATAACCGGCATATTCGCGATGTCGGCGGGAAATACTTGGTCAATCGCGTCCGGGCGCACCGAACCAGACGCGACGATTTCGCTATCCACGGCGTGCCACCACGATAGGGCTGAACTGGAATCGGCGGGAAAGGATATTATCAATCCAGTGCGAACATTCATCCGGCCTCTCCCCAGCTACGCGAAACAACGTGAGCAGGCGGTTTATTCGCTTTGATCAACGCGCTACTCTCCATCTCGATGCCCCCCGATAATATCCGCGTGTTTAGCTGAAACCACTGGCTTTTCAATTGCACCTGCCCCTTGATGTTGTCCGGCACATTTTGCTGCGCCAGCAAGGGCGCTCCAAAGAATCGCACCGCACTGCCATACCCGCCCGCAGGTCTGCTGGCGAGATACGCTCTAATCTCTCGCGGTGAAAGTTTTCCGCCAAACAACATCGCGAGCAATGGCGCTTGATCGGGCGACAGGGTGTTGACGTTCAATGTCGTCGGGGTGGCCGTGGGCAGAGCGCAAATCCAATCCTTTATCCGGTTATACAGCGCAGGGGTAACGCCCTTTACCGCGCGCAGCTCGCTTCTGTCGGCCATCATTTGATTGGGCGGCAAATACGCTGCCGCCAATCCGCGATAATAGGAATCCTCTGCGCCGCCGGGCAGCGCGTTGCCGTCTGTATCAATCCAATCCGCAGCCGACTGCGCGATTGCCGATCCGTCATTTTCGGATATCTGCAAAGCCACCATCAGCCAGGTAAACTGCTCAATCGCGGCGCGGTGGGCGATCAGGCTCTTGCCATTACCGCCCACGATCTCGGCGGCGAGGCTGTTCAAATTGAAACAGTTGTTCGCATCGGTTATCCTTGCAAACGCCAGCCCGTCGTCAATGGGGACCGGTATTTCCCGTCCCAGCCAATTGCCCTTTAATGTCGTCTGGGCCGCGTCTCTAGCCAACAAATCCTCAATCCGCTGTGCCGCGATAAGTTCGGCGGCGTATGTGTAATAGCGCGCCTGCGCCATCGCTGCCCCGTTGCTTGCCAGCCGTGTTGAAATGCGCAGCCGGTCGAGCGCAGTCGCCGCAATAACCGCCATTACCGCGACCAACAGCAGCACCGTCAGCAACGCTGCGCCGCGCTCATTGTGCGGTATGTCAGGTTTTTTTGCGGGCCGGGTCATATCGGCCCGCTGCCCGGCGGGGGCGACTCGTCTGCTGGTAAGTCCACTTGCGGGCGCGTTTGCGAACCCACCAGCATCACCAACCGGTATTGCGGGCCTGCCGCTGGCTTGATCGTTAACTCCACCGCGCGCGGCATATCATCCGGCTTTTGCGGCGACCAATTTGTTTGCCAATTGCCCAACTGTCCCCGAAACCGAACGGTCACCGACTGCAATCCATCTAGCATTGCGGCGGCGGAGGTTGCGGCCACGCCATCGGTCATCGGCCACGATATCCGGCTGAGTGTGCCGTTGCCAAATCCGTAGGCGACCCTGCCAACAGCGGACCGATTGTCGTCATTGCCAGCCGATAGCCCGCGGCGGCTAAACGCAAACAGCGTTGCCCCGGCATATTGTTCGGTAATGGCCGCTTGGTTGAACGCAGCCAAAGTGTTGCCAGCCACATCACGCACAGCGCGCGGGGCAGCTTGCGCCAGATCCGCTTCCATCAAATTTGCCGTGCGCATAAAGGCGCTATGGCTGGTCAGCCGTCCCTTGATTGCGATTTGGCCATCGGCGCTGGAGCGCAGCAATGTGACGCCTGCCACCGCGATCAAACTGAATATGAACAGCGCGACCAAAAGCTCGACCAACGTAAAGCCGCTGTGTTGCGGCCTGATATGCATTCGGCCCGTCATAGTACCACCGGCCGCGCCAGTTTCAACACGGCCCGCCCGCCGTCCACGCCTTCAACGCGGACGTCTATTCGCAAAACTTTTATGTCATCGGTGCGCTTTACCTCTTGCGACCATTTGAAGTTACGCCCGCCAAAACTCTCGGCGCCATTGGTTATACCCAGCACCGGCGACGCAGGATCGGATAGCAATTCTGCACCGCGATTTCGGGCCACTTGCCACGCCATATCATGGGCAATCACATCGGCTGCCGAACGGATTGAAAACGCTTGCAACCGCATCAGCGCCATCGCAGCCATACTGAAAATCGCCAACGCGACCATGACCTCCAGCAGGGTAAAGCCGTTTCGATCCGGCGATGGTTGAAGTTTGTCAATGCGCAACGGCGACATCTCCAGCGGCCGAGATAGTAATCTTTGCCTTTGCCTCGCCTTGATCCAGAATGATTTCAAGCGGCGCAGATGGCAGGCCGGTTACGTCAAATATTACCCGCGTTTGCTTTTCAGAACCGATGGAAAGCTGCGTTCCCGGTTGCCAGTTGACCTGTTCAAATGATTTGCCCGGTGCCGTTTGCCAAGCGCCCTCTTTGCGTTGTTCAAAACCGTAACCCGATGGGCGCAGCCACAACAGCATGGGCCGGGTTTCCAGCACCGCAGTATCGCGAGCCGCCGCTATCCGCGCCGCCAACCGGTCCGCTTGATCGCGCACTTTCGCCGCGTCGCCGGGTAAAGACATGACCACCGCAGCCGATGCCAATCCGATCAGGAAAACGACGACCAACATTTCCACCAACGTGAAACCGTTTTGCCGGGAAACTGATCCCCGGTAAATCGCGAAAGCCTTACTCGCTATAAATGTCCGCATTATCATTCTCTCCGCCGGGTGCACCGTCGGCACCGAGCGAATAAATATCAAACCCGCCGCTGCGCCCCGGATTGGCATATTGATAAGGGCGGCCCCAGGGATCATTCGGCAGTTTTTTAATGTATCCCGCCGTCCGCGCGCCGCTTCCAGCACTCGTTGGCGGGGTGACCAACGATTGCAGGCCTTCGCCCGCTGCCGGATATGTCATATTATCGAGCCGGAATGTTTCCATCGCTTGCGACAGCACCGCAATATCGGCCTTTGCCTTTTGGACCATCGCCTTATCCTGATTGGGCAGCACGTTGATAACAACAATCGTCGTCAGCAGACCGATGATGAAAATGACCACCATCAATTCGACCAGAGTAAAACCATTTGGTTTTGGCGGTGGCGTTGCGGCCCGCTTTTCATGACCAGACGTGCGATATTTTTTAGCGCGTGCTTGAAGATCGGTGAACAAGTTCAATATCATTTTGTGGCTCAACATTTCTAAATCCCTGCCAAGTTCTGCAGCTGCAGAATGGGTAGCAAAATTGAAAGGATAATGACAGCCACCAAACCGCCCATCACCACAATGATAAGTGGTTCCAGCATCGAAAGTGCTGCCGATGTGAAATTGTCAAATTCGCGTTCAAGATAGTCAGCGGCGCGTGCCAACATTACGTCTAGTTGCCCGGAGCTTTCGCCGCCAGCCGCCAGATAGACCAGCAATGGCGGGAACACATTGCTGGCCCGCATCGCGCCAGACAGGCTGCCGCCGCTGCGCACTGCCTCTATTATGTCGCCATTTGCGGCCCTCAAAACGCGGTTCGATACGGTGTCGCGGGTCAGTTTCAATCCTTCGAGCAAGGGCAAGCGGCTGGCCACCATCGTCGCCAATGTCCGCGCCAAACGGGCGGCGTTCAAATCACGGATCAACCGGCCGATAAATGGCAATTTCAGAAACAACCGGTCCACTGAATACCGAAATTTCTCGCGCCGCATGGCCAAAATGAACAGCACAGCGGCCAGCAACATGACGATCAAAATGACCCAGTAATAGCTCGCCAAAAAGGCAGATATTGCCATCACTAT
>JAYUPJ010000003.1:0-4357 GCA_043760195.1 Sphingomonadales bacterium
AAGGCTGTAACAAAGTGAAAGACCCGGCTTGCCGGGTTGCGCCTGAGCGCGGCGGGCCTAGCCGGAAGCGCCGCCCATCCCCCTCTTCGGGGACGGCCACAAAAACGCCGGCGCACCCGCGCCGTCCAAAGTCAGTCGAATATCATTGAAAGAATATCGCCGCGCAGCGGCCGAACAAGAACGGCACCCTTGCACAAAACGACGCCAGCCGGACGTCCTGCGCGCGGACCTGTGGGCCAGCGGGCGTCCGGCCAGGAGAGTTGCAAGAGTGCCAGCGGGTCAGCCAAAAGACTCCGCACCCTCAAGGAGCGCAGCGGGAAAGAGTGCGACCTTAGAAAATCCCGCTCATTTTAAGACCGCTCCCGATCGTTACCCGCATGGGCCAAGACTATAGGCTTGGTTCGCGACAGCGAATAGAGCGGGTTGCCGTCAGGCAGCGCTATTTCCTAAATTTAATATGGCAAAATGTTGTGAGCGATCAGTACTTAGTCTGTTCCTAAAATACTCGATTTATCACCAACATACGACGGTTCAATGGAAGACATGCAATTATTGCTGTGCTATTTTGATAATTTGAATGGAGCATTTATTTTTGGCTAGGATTTTCGCGCATTCAACAGATAATCCTAACGCTGCAGGCTGGGAACTTTTAACTGATCATTTAGCCTTGGTCGGAATGATCGCGTCAAATTTCACATGCAAATTCGGCGCTGGCAGCCTAGGCGAAGTCGCTGGACGGCTCCACGATATTGGCAAAATGTCGGCAGCTTTTCAGTCCTATATCAATGGTAATGGGGCGCTCAAAGGACCAGATCATGCGACGGCAGGCGCGCGGGAAGCGAGCAGGCTTTATGGCGCAGCGGGTTTTGGCCGCATCCTCGCATATTGCATTGCAGGGCATCATGCTGGCCTGGCCGATGGCGGCAGCGAGCATGTGACGGGGACACTCACGCACCGTTTGCTAACAAAGCCACTTGAATCCTATGCTGGGTGGGAGTCTCATGCGGGAGTTCTGCCAGAAAAAACGACGATAGGGATACCAGCGCCGCTTACGGTAAAGAGCCAATATCCCGGTTTTGAACGCGCTTTCTTCATTCGAATGTTGTTCTCGGCTCTGGTGGATGCAGATTTCCTGGCAACCGAGCAATTTTATGCGAAGGCCAAGGGTGAAAATCTAACGCGTGGTTTCGTGAGCAGCTTAGAAACGCTGCGCAATCGTCTTGACAAAAAACTCAATGACAAAGCCAATAGCGATACCGAAGTAAACCGCCTGCGCGGTCACATACTGACCCACGTCCGCGCGCAAGCAAGTCAAGTCCCCGGACTTTTCTCGCTTACCGTGCCAACGGGCGGAGGCAAGACGCTGACTAGCCTTGCATTCGCGCTCGATCACGCAATTGCGCATGGGCTTGACCGGATAGTCTATGTCATTCCCTATACCTCAATCATCGAGCAGACGGCGCAGGTCTTCCGTGATGCCGTTGGTGAAGATGGCGATGTGTTGGAGCACCACAGCGCAGTGGAATGGGACCCGAAGGGGGATGAGCAGTTTGATGATGAAGGCAAAGAAGGCCTGAAGAAATTGCGCCGAGATGCCGAGAATTGGGATGTGCGGATCACCGTCACAACTTCGGTGCAATTCTTCGAAAGCCTGTTTGCCGCTCGTACTTCTGCTTGCCGCAAACTGCATAATCTGGCGAATAGCGTCATCATTCTTGATGAAGCGCAAACCTTGCCATTGCCGTTGCTTCGCCCGTGCATGGCCGCGATTGAAACATTGGCGACGGGATATGGGGCGAGTGTAATTCTGTGTACCGCGACTCAGCCTGCGCTAAGCAAGCAGGACGGATTTGAAAAAGGGCTGGAGAATGTCCGCGAACTCGCCCCCGATCCGCAGCATCTCTATACGAAGCTCAAACGGGTACGAGTGAAAATCGCGCCCGAGCCGGTAAGCGATTATGCCCTTGCCGCCGAATTACGTGCGCAGGATCAGGTGCTCTGCATCGTCAACCGGCGCGATCACGCGCGCGACCTGTTCACTCAGATCAAGGATACGCCGGGCGCGCGGCATCTGACGACGCTCATGTGTCCGCTGCACCGGCGGGCAGCGCTGGCGGATATCAGGCAGGATTTGAAGGATAAGAAACCTGTTCGCCTGATTGCAACATCTTTGATTGAGGCCGGGGTGGACGTTGATTTCCCTACCGTCTGGCGCGCGATGACCGGGCTGGACAGCATTGCGCAGGCCGCAGGGAGATGTAATCGAGAGGGGGTAAGCGCGGAAGGGATAGTCCATGTTTTTGATCCCGCCGAGGTCGAGGGCCGCAACACGCCCGCCGTCATGGCGCAATTTGCGAGTGCCACGCGAGAGGTTCTGCGGACCCACGGTGCTGATCCGTTGGGGCTGGAAGCTATTCGCGCCTATTTCAAGCTGGTCTATTGGTCAAAAGGCCTCGACCAGCTTGATGCCGCTGAGCTCGGCGACAAGCCGAACCAGACGCGCGGCATACTGAACGCAATCGAGGAAACCGCAAACGCGCTGAATTTCCCGTTCGCGCAAATTGCCAACGCCTTTAGTTTTATCGAAGATGTGATGCAGCCCGTGATTGTTCCGTATCAAGCGAACGGCGAACGAGAAACAGTAACTCAATTGGTAAAGAAGCTGTCGTTTGTTGAGCGCCCCGGCGCTATTGCCCGCAAATTGGCGCTCTATTCGGTTCCTGTCCCGCGTAACATAAGGACTGCCTTAATTACATCGGGTGCAGCGCGGATCATTGAGCCCGGTAAATATGACGATCAATTCGTAATCCTGGAAAATTCGGAACTTTATTCCCTCCAAAGTGGATTGAATTGGGAAGATAACACTTTCAGGTCCATTGAAAGTAATATATTATAGCAGCTTAGTGGATAGGGGTAAATCATGTCTTTTGGAATAAGGCTCCACGTCTGGGGCGATCATGCCTGCTTCACGCGGCCTGAGATGAAAGTTGAACGCGTCTCTTATGATGTGATGACACCCTCTGCGGCGCGGGGCATATTAGAAGCGATCCATTGGAAGCCTGCTATTATGTGGGTGGTGGATGTGGTCCATGTGCTCAAACCCATCCGCTTCACCTCAATACGCCGCAATGAAGTGGGTGCAAAAATTCCGGCAGGGTCGATCAAATCGGCGATGAATCGGGGCGACACCAATGGGCTGGGGTTGGCAGTGGATGACAATCGCCAGCAACGCGCATCAACTGTGTTGGTTAGTCCCGCATATGTGATTGAAGCGCATTTTGAGATGACCGATAAGGCGGGCGTTGGCGACACGGCCGCCAAACATATTGCCATGTTCAACCGGCGCGCGGCAGCGGGGCAATGTTTCCATCGCCCCTGTCTGGGCACCCGAGAATTTGCGGCGCATTTTGAACTGGTGGAGGGTGATTTGCCTCCTTCTAATCTACCCGACGATCAGCGCAACCGCGATTTGGGCTGGATGCTGCATGATATTGACCACGCCAACGATCACACCCCCTATTTCTTCCGCGCCGCGCTGGTGGACGGTAAGATGGCTGTACCGCCGCTAGGCAGTGAGGATGTGATCGCATGACCATCCTTCAGGTGCTGAACAGCTATTATGATCGCATGGCCGCGCGGGGAGAAGCGGAGCCGCCAGGATATTCGCGCGAGAAGATCAGCTATGCGATATTGCTAACGCCCGATGGTGCTGTGGCGGCGGTCAGCGATATTCGGGATACAACCGGGAAGAAGCCCGTGCCGATTATGATGAATGTGCCTGCAGGAATGAAGCGCACCGTTGGCATTGCGTCCAACAAACTGTGGGATAAGACGGCCTATGTGCTGGGTGTTACGGCGGGTGAAGGTAAACGCACTGCGCAGGAGCATGAGGCGTTTAAGGCCACCCATGCCGCTCTGCTCGCCAACACGGACGATGAGGGGTTACTGGCGTTGCGCCGGTTTCTCGAAAACTGGATGCCAACTCAATTCGAAGAAAATCCGTATTTCACTGATGAGATGAAGGATGCCAACATCGTTTTTCGCATGGACGGTGTGCAGGAATATATCCATAATAGCTCAGCTGCTTGTGCGCTTGTGACGGCGGCACCTGAAGCAGAAGGCGACGACCTGTGCCTTGTCACCGGAGCGCGCGGCACAACGGCAAGGCTTCACCCTTCAATTAAAGGTGTTTGGGGGGCGCAAAGTTCAGGCGCAAGTCTTGTTTCGTTCAACCTTGATGCCTTTACGTCTTACGGCAAGGAACAAGGAGCCAATGCTCCCGTGTCCGAGGCAGCGACAGCGCGCTACGGCGCGGCGCTTAACCGGATGTTGGGAGACAAACGGAACCGTGTTCAGG
>JAYUPJ010000004.1:0-10710 GCA_043760195.1 Sphingomonadales bacterium
GCATTCATAATCCCTCTCCCCTTGAGGGCGCGGAGGGATTAGTCTCCCAGACCAATCCGAGTGGCTCCGCGGGTTGCGAAAACTTGGCAACTTGTTGCTTAGTAGTAGCTGGGTGAGGGGTGGCAGCCGTAAAACGGCTGCGCGAGCCAAGGGCTCGCCCCCCTCTCCAAGTTTCGTTAGCAAACAAGCTTGCAAACTTTACTTTCCTCCCCCTCGAGGGGGGAGGAGTTGGTGCGAAACTTTTCACGCTGCCAGTTCCTTATATCCGTCACGCTCAAGTTCCAGCGCCAATTCAGCGCCGCCCGTGCGCGTGATCCGGCCGTCCGCCAGCACGTGAACAAAATCCGGCTTCACATAATCGAGCAGGCGTTGATAATGCGTGATCAACAGCACGGCCTTGTCGGGCCGCCGCATGATCCGGTTAATGCCGTCACCGACCACGCGCAGCGCATCGATGTCGAGGCCGCTGTCGGTTTCGTCGAGGATCGCCAGTGCGGGATCGATGATACCCATCTGCACCATCTCGTTGCGCTTCTTCTCTCCGCCGGAAAAGCCGACGTTAACAGGCCGCTTGAGCATGTCATAATCCATCCCCATGGCATCAGCCTGCGCCCGCGCGATTTTGAGGAATTCGCCGCCCGACAGCGGAGCCTCGCCGCGATGTTTGCGCTGTGCATTCAATGCCTCACGCAGGAACTGGACGTTCGACACGCCGGGAATTTCGACCGGGTATTGGAAACCCAGGAATAGCCCAGCGGCGGCGCGTTCATGCGGGGGCAGGGCGAGCAGATTATACCGCAGCCCTGAGCCTGTCGAAGGGCGCTTATCGGCCTCGCTCTGTCCTTCGAGGCGTGCTTCGACAGGTTCAGCACTACGGTAGGTGGTAGGCGGGGTGAACCAGACTTCGCCCTCCGTCACCTCATACCCGGGCCGCCCGGCCAGCACATAGCCCAGCGTCGATTTGCCCGCGCCATTCGGTCCCATAATCGCATGGATCTCACCGGCACCCAGCGACAATGTGAGGCCCTTAAGTATTGGCTTGTCTCCAACATTCGCGTGGAGGTTATTTATTTCGAGCATAATATTCATTGCGCATTCTTTACAAAGGCAGAGGAAAGGCCGTCGGTTTCCATGAACGTAAATCCACGCGCCTCTAGGCCGGCGATAATATTGTCGATTGGTTCGTCGCCAACAAAGCGGCGATGAAACTCGACGATGATTTTGTCGAATTGGGCGAGATGATCCAGCGGAATCTGGGTTTCTGCACCTTCAATATCCATGACCAATACATTCGGTTTAAAGCCAAGTTTGGCGACGATCGACGGTATCGTCAGCACCGGAACGGTCACCGCATCGCCCGCATTGGCGACCGAATTCAAACTCGATGCCCAATAATCGCGGCTGACATTAAATGTGGCCTCGCCGTCCATGCCCCCTGCGGCGACGTTGAGATATGCGGGCAGCGCGACGTGATTGAGCTTGAAATTTTCTTGCATGATCGGAAGCAGCGCGGGATTTGCCTCAACCATTGCATAGTTCTGCACACCCACTTGTTTCAGGCAAAATATGGCAATGAAGCCGATAGAACTGCCCAGCTCCAACACCGCGTCGCCCGGCGCAATATACTTGCGGCACAAACGGGCGTCTTCCGCTTCATAACCCGTCAGCATCGCAAACCGCACCAGCGGCGATGCCCCCTTAAGCGAGAGCCGCACACCTTCATTGTCAATCGACCGCTTCCAAAAAGTGGCGGCAGCGAACACATCCGGCCGAATTTTTTTCCAGCGTTGCTTAAGCGTCATTGTGGTCTGCTCCGCGAATTTTGTGTCCGGGGGTGGGGCTGGGCTGGGGATTGGCCAATTTCAGCAAGTGCCGCTGCAATAGCTTGTAAAACGCCATCCAAATTATTCAGCACCTCTGCATTGGCAAAACGGCGCACAGCAAAGCCTTGTTCCGCCATAAACGCGTCCCGCCGCGTGTCATATTCATGGCCGATATCGTGCGAGTATCCATCTAGCTCAACAACGAGCTGCGCCTCCCGGCACAGAAAATCGGCAAAATAGGGTCCGACGGGCATTTGCCGGCTGAATTTATGCCCATCGACTTTCCGGCTGCTGATTGCCTTCCAAAGCAAACGTTCGGCCGGCGTGGCTTGGTTTCGCAAGGTTTTGGCGCGCGAAGTATTGCGGGGCTTGAATTCGCCAGTCACAGGGCCACGCCTAATATAGCGATGCAGCGGCGCGTTCCAATCCCCTCTCGCTTGCGGGAGGGGCTGTGAGACTTGGCAGTTTGCTGCCTAGTCGTAGCGGGGTGGGCTAACTCAACTAAATGCCATACCGACAGCCCCACCCCCAACCCCTCCCGCAAGCGGGAGGGGAGCTTAGGTCGCGCCCCATCAATCCCCCTCCCACCTGCGGGCAGACGCTCACCAAACATCCCCCTCCCGCTTGCGGGAGGGGTTAGGGGTGGGTGTGTGCCAACATTGGCTTGGAGGTTAGTTATTTGGCGCATGGGTTTCCCGAATTATCACATGGGTAATTTCACCGCGATTATTACGCGCAACGCTTTCGATGAACGATGTATCACCCACGAAAGAATGACCAATGCAACCTTTGTCTAACTGGTTGCGTTGCCCTGTTCGCCACTGAATGTGTGTAGGGATGCAAAGGTTGCCTAGATATGTTGAAATGCGGCTGACTTGAGTTTCGAAATACGGCTGCCTTGGCGAGTTTTCTGGCCACCAATCTTTGCCAAGATCACCAGTGATTGGTTCTCCATTTTCGTGTTTTACAAACACGCCCGTGCTTCGCGGATTTGGCCCAACGTATGGTTCAAAGTCTAAGTTAATCGGGGAATAGTTAGGCATCACACTTTCTCAATCAAGTCGATAGCGGAAGCCGCTTCCATCAATGCCCAAAACCGTGAGCTTAATGTCTTTGACAAGCATTGTTTGTGGGAACTCGGATGGCGCGGGCAGTGTCAAATCTTCCGTGAATGCCGGACGAGCCATATTGTTAGAAAACTCACGGTAACTTAGCCGGATGTCACTTCCGCTTTTGCCAAGATAGGTGATTGTCTGTTTAAACGATTGTGAGTTGCCGCCTGTAATTGGAATTGTGCCGCGAGTATAAGGCACTGGAGGCACGACAGGTTTTGCGCCGCCGACTTCGTTAAATGAGATTAGTTCAAATTTGCCATCACCATCTTTATCAATGGCGCAATCTAGCCAGCCACCGACCGTCACGCCACCCAAACTTGTGGACGTTTTTTGACGACATGCCTTCAGCTTTTTCTCTCGAATGACTATAAGGTTTGAGCCGTCCAGCAGATCGACGTTTTCGGCTGATCCCCAATTTGCTCGGATCGGGCCGTGGATGGTCACACCCATTGCCCCGTCAAATGTAGCCTTGTCCCAAATTACGCCGCCAACGGGAACCGTAATCTCGGTGTTCCGGGGCGTTTCCTTAATGACGCGCTCAGCTATTGCTGGCGAAACAACAATGACAGCCGCCCCAACAAAACAAACAAATGCTTTCATCACCCCACACTCCCTTCCAAACTAATCCCCAGCAACTTCTGCGCTTCCACCGCAAATTCCATCGGCAGTTGTTGCAGCACTTCCTTGGCAAAGCCGTTGACGATCAGCGCCACGGCTTCCTCGGCATTCAACCCGCGTTGCTGCGCGTAGAACATCTGGTCGTCGGAAATTTTGCTGGTCGTCGCCTCATGCTCGATCTGCGCGCTGGGGTTACGCACCTCGATATAGGGCACGGTATGCGCGCCGCTCAAAGAGCCTAGCAGCAGCGAATCGCATTGGGTGAAGTTGCGCACGCCCTCCGCGTTCGGCGCGACGCGCACCAGACCGCGATAGGTGTTGTTGCTGTGTCCGGCGCTGATACCCTTGCTCACAATTGTGGAGCGGCTGCCCTTGCCATTGTGGATCATCTTGGTGCCGGTGTCGGCTTGCTGATAGTTATTGGTCACCGCGACCGAGTAGAATTCGCCCACTGAATTCTCGCCGTTCAATACGCAGCTTGGATATTTCCATGTCACCGCGCTGCCGGTTTCGACTTGCGTCCATGAAACCTTGCTGTTCCGCCCTTGGCATAAAGCCCGTTTGGTGACGAAATTGTAGATGCCGCCTTTGCCTTCCGCGTCGCCGGGATACCAGTTTTGCACCGTCGAATATTTGATCTCGGCATCGTCCAATGCGACCAGTTCGACAACGGCGGCGTGCAGCTGGTTTTCGTCGCGCATCGGCGCGGTGCAGCCTTCGAGATAAGACACGTAACTGCCTTTGTCGGCGACGATCAATGTGCGCTCAAACTGGCCGGTATTTTCGGCGTTGATCCGGAAATAAGTGGACAGCTCCATCGGGCAACGCACGCCCTCGGGGATATAAACGAACGTCCCGTCGCTAAACACCGCGCAGTTGAGCGCGGCGAAATAATTGTCGTGCATCGGTACAATTTTGCCGAGCCATTTGCGGACCAAGTCGGGATATTCGCGGATAGCCTCACTGATCGAACGGAAGATCACTCCTGCGCGCTCAAGTTCGGCGCGAAATGTGGTGGCGACCGAAACGCTGTCAAACACCGCATCGACCGCGACCCGGCGCGCGCCCTCGACCCCGGCCAAGACTTCCTGTTCCGCAATCGGAATGCCGAGCTTCTCATAGATGCGCAGGATTTCGGGATCGACCTCGTCCAGACTGCCCAGCTTTGGCTTCATGCGGGGCGCGGCGTAATAATAAGCGTCCTGATAATCAATCGGCGGAACATTCAGCTTTGCCCAATCGGGCGGCGTCATCGTTTGCCAATGACGGAACGCCTTCAGGCGCGATTCCAGCATCCATTCGGGCTCGTTCTTCTTTGCGCTGATAAAGCGGACGGTGTCTTCATTCAGGCCTTTGGGCGCAAAATCGGTTTCGATGTCCGACGACCAGCCATGCTCATAATCGGCAACACTCGCGGCGGCATCATGCGCGGCTTGGTCTTTTAAGATCGTATCGGTCAAATCCGCGCTCCCGTTAATGTCGTCAAGCTAACCCCGGCAAGCGCGCCGCGCACGGCGTTGTTGACCACTGGCCAGTGCGCCTGAACGCGGCAATTGCCTTCCATCGCGCAATTGTGGCTGCCGGTATCGACGCAGGCGGTCATCGCTATCGGGCCTTCGACGGCTTCGATGATATCAGCCAAGCTGATGGCTGCGGCGGGCCGGGCCAATGATATGCCGCCGCCCATGCCACGCGCCGAACGCAATAGCCCAGCCTTGGTCAATATGCTGACCAGTTTTTGTGTGGTGGGCAGGGCGATGCCCGTCTCGTTCGCCAAATCGGTGGCGGATACGCGCGCCGTGCCGCAATGCCGCGACGCCGCGCTCATCATTACCACTGCATAATCGGCCATATTGGAAAGACGCATCTGCCTTTCACTCCTTTGCGCGAATCTTAATCGGATAAAATCATTCTGATTACCCAAATGGGCGCATTCGTGGCAGAAATCAACTCTTGTTTGGTTTGACCAGCGACGCCGCCTTGGAATAGATGCCGGACAGGGCCGACACCTTGGCCGATTCAAACCACATTTTCAAAAGCGGGACGCTGTCGCCGCTCAAAATTTTCGGGGTGCGGCCGTTGAACAGGCTGATTTCGCGGATCAAATGCGACTGGTCATAGAAATGGTTTAAGACATGATCCCGCGTTTCTTGCGAACATTCGGGATCGCTGAGCAACATCGCCGCGCGCACTGCACGAAATTTGCGGATCAGATATTTTGGCGAGCTGCCCAGATAGTCTTTGCAGATGCGCTGTATTTGGCGCGGCGTCAGGGGCAGCGAGGCATAAAATTCGTCCAAATCTATATCCAGCCTTTGTTCCAACGCACCGAAAAGCCTCGATATTACCGACGCCGGAACCGGTTTGAGCGGTTTAAATTTACCGATCAAAAACTCCGCAAATTTGTCGACCATTTTTCTGTCATGCAAAGGATCGCTGACATCGTCGTTCAATGCCTGCAATGGTTCAAAAGCATCGTTAAAGGTTTCGCCCAAAACCCAAGCGGCATTGACCAATTTGTTCAGGCCTTTGATCGCTTTATGCCCGGTTAAGCAGGAATATCCAGCCGGGTTGAAAGTGAATCCAATGCAGTGGAACGGACCATTGACGATATATTGCATCGCCGAAGACGATGGTCCGATCAACGACATTTCGTGGTTGGGTTGAATGATACCGTCGACAAACCGCAATTCGCCATGGCCTTTTAAAAACAGCATTACATGTCCGGCAGAGGCCGGTTGGACATCACGTATCAGATTGGATTCGCTGCGGAATATGTATAATACGTTGATATAGGGGGCGAGTTCCGGCGGCGGCAAAAAATACTGAATATCGAATTCACGGACATTGCTCAATTCGAGCGTATCGTCGTCCCAGAATTTCTCGAACTTCATGGCGACGGCTTCTTCTTCCCTCAATCGGCAGCGTTAACCCGCTGGATCCATTGTCGTTGATTATGTTCCCCAGTTTCAAATCTGCCACAATTTTTCAATTTTTGGTAGTACGCAAACGTCATTAGTGCCGTAATTCGCGCACATTTTCCTTATCAAGCCACATGCTCAGCAAGCTTCCGGCATCTCCAGACAGGCGCGCAGGGGTGCGACCGGCGAAATGGCGGATTTCCCGGATCATGTGTGACTGGTCGTAGAAAAGATCTTGAACTATGTCGATTTGTTCGTCGCTGCATGCCGGATCGTTCAACAGCATCGCGGCCCGCACGGCGCGATATTTGCGCATCAACTGTTTTGGTGCACAGCCGAAATAATCGCCGATCACGCGCTGCGCCTGGCGCTTGGCAACCGGCAATTGTTCGTACAATTGGTCGATGTCCGGGGTCAGTGAATTGTCAAGCCAACGGGTCGTTGCCAACACGATCTGCCGGTGCTTTTCGTTGACCGGGCGCAGGCGGGGTAGGAAAAACCGCTCGGTCGCATCAACCATCAACTGATGTTGGGCCGCACCTCGATGACTCTGCTGTATTTCCAACAGTTCGGCAAAATAGGCTTGGGCTTGCGGACCCAAAATTGCGGCGCTATCGGCAAAACGGTCGCAGCTTTCTGCGGCACTGATGCCGGTAAGCGCGCGCCATCCAATCGGTGTGAAACCACAGCCAAAACAACTGAACGGGCCATTGACGACATAGGGCATGGCCGCGTTGGTCGGGCCAATCAGGGATACCGGCTGGTTACGTTCTGCACGGCCATCAAAAAAACGAGCCTCGCCATTGCCCGACAGGAAAACCATCAGATGCCCGGTGTTGGCGGGCTGCGCATCGCGGATAATATCATCATCCGAATGGAATTTGAAAAATGCGGTGACGTGCTGCGCAAGCGAAGCGGGCGGCTCAATAAAGTCGATAGAGAAGCTTTGCTGCTTGCTGAGAGACTGGGTCGGATCATTCCAGACCAGATCAAAATCGAACTTCATTACCTCGCTCCGAGCGTTACGATACCCAAACGTTTATTGATTTTGTTTGTTGTCGATCAGCTAATTGGATTTCGCTCGACCTGTCAAGCAGACAAGGTCAAAAACCCATCAAAAAAAATTTGAAAAAGCGTGAAAAATTATATTGGTAGCGAAATTTTCTGCCGCAGGACTTGCGGTCACTCGCCCGCTTTGACCAATCCCTGTTCAGCGACCAACGCGGCCAATTCGCCCGCTTCATACATTTCCATCATGATATCGCTGCCGCCCAAAAATTCGCCTTTGACATAAAGCTGCGGGATTGTCGGCCAATCGGAATAGGCCTTGATTGCCTGGCGAATTTCCATGTCTTGCAGCACATCAACGCTTTCATACGCGACATTCAAATGGTCAAGAATGGCTATCGCCTTGCTGGAAAAGCCGCATTGCGGAAACAATGGCGATCCCTTCATAAAAAGAACGACGTCGTTGGATTTGACCAATTGGTCGATACGGGCAAGCGTTGCGTCTGTCATATTCTGTTTCCTGTTAAACATTGTTTTCGCCGCCTATTTGGCGAGCATTGCAATCTATTCCGGTGCAGCCGTTGTCAGTTGCAGGGCATGTAAAACACCGCCCATTTTTCCGCCCAACGCGGCATAAACCGCCTGATGCTGCTTGATACGCGATTGTCCGCGAAACGTTTCGCTGACCACTTTTGCGGCGAAATGATTATCATCGCCGGCAAGATCGGTAATCTCGACCAACGCGCCCGGTATCGCTGCCTTGATCATACTTTCAATTTCGGTTGCGGGCATCGCCATGAAGATCAGGCCTTTTCAATAAACTGGCGGCGCGCTTCGATCATCTGGGTGTCCATCGCGGCGCGGATCATCGCATCGTCGGTTTCCACGCCAGCCGATGTCAAATCGCCGATCAGTTTGCGCACTACGTCTTCATCACCGGCTTCTTCAAAATCGGCCTGCACAACCGAAGTCGCGTAACCAATCGCTTCTTCGGCCGTCAGCCCCATTAGCTCCGCCGCCCACAGGCCAAGCAGCTTGTTGCGCCGCGCCGTGATCTTAAACTGCAAATCGGCGTCATGGGCAAATTTGTTTTCGAACGCGTTCTCACGGTTGTCGAAAGTCGTCATGTTACTTCCTTTTTCGCCAATACTTCATTCGGGCACTAGCATAATTTAATCATCACCGCGCCATGAAACAAGCAGCGGGCACTATCAAATCGTTATCACCAGCTTGCCAACGGCGCTGCGGTCACCCAGCTTTGCAATCGCATCGCCGCCGCGTTCAAGCGTAAATATCTCTGAAACCCGGGGTTTGATTTTGCCATCTGCGTATAGCTGGAAAAGTTCGGCTATATGGGCGCGGTTGGCTTTGGGATCGCGCGCGGCAAAAGCACCCCAGAAAACACCGCACACATCGCAGCTTTTCAGCAATGTCAGGTTGAGCGGTAATTTGGCGATGCCCGCCGGAAAGCCGACGACCAGAAACTTACCTTCCCACGCAATTGCACGCACGGCGGGTTCGGAATAATCGCCGCCCACGGTATCATAGACAATGTTGAAGCCGTTCGGGCCAGCCGCCGCCTTAAAGGCGTTTGCCAATTCCTTTGACGCATCTTTGTCGAGTGGTTGATAGGGATAGACAATCACTTCGTCGGCGCCGGCTTCGCGGGCAATGGCAGCTTTCGCCTCGCTCGAAACGCCAGCAACAACGCGCGCGCCATACGCTTTGGCCAATTCGATTGCAGAAATACCGATGCCGCCTGCGCCGCCCAAAACCAAGACGTTATCGCCCGATTTGATATGGCCGCGATCCTTGTACGCATGGATTGACGTGCCATACGTCAGCAGCAACGAAGCGCCATCTTCAAAGCTCATGCCATCTGGCATTTTGAATGTGCTGTTCACGGCAGTGGCTACTTTTTCTGCCAGCCCGCCATTGCCGCACAGTGCCATCACCTTATCGCCGACGGCAAATCCAGTGACGCCTTCGCCAACCGCCTCGACGATGCCGGAAATTTCACCGCCGGGGGCAAAGGGCCGTTCGGGTTTGAATTGATACCGGTCCTCAATAATCAGGACATCGGGATAGTTGATCGAGCATGCCTTGACCGCGACCACCAATTGCCCGGCGCCAGCTGTGGGTTCCGGTAACTCGCCGATGGCCAATGTTTCGGGGCCGCCGGTTGCTGTCGATAATAATGCGCGCATCTGTCTCTCCTAATATTATAACGGGGCCGGGACCAGCCAAGGTTGCTGCGCCGCCAATTTCGCTTCGTGGGCGCTAATGGCAGCTTCGCTTTGCATTGTCAGCCCGATTTCATCTACGCCGTTTAACAGGCAATGTTTGCGAAACGGATCAATTTCAAATTCGAACCGGTCCTGAAAGGGCGTGGTGACAGTTTGCGTTTCCAGATCGATGTGGATCGGATCGGTTTTGGCAACCTCCATTAAACGGTCTATGATAGCTTGCGGCAATACGATTGCCAGCAATCCATTCTTGAATGCATTGCTCGAAAATATGTCGGAGTAACTGGGCGCGATGACTGCCACGATGCCCAGATCGGCCATCGCCCACGCCGCATGTTCGCGGCTTGATCCGCAACCGAAATTGTCGCCCGCGATCAGGATCGGCGCGCCGGTATATTCGGGGTCATCAAACACGTTGCCGGACTGGGCCCGCAGGCTTTCAAACGCGCCCTTGCCAAGCCCCGTGCGGCTGATTGTTTTTAGCCATGCGGCGGGAATGATAATGTCGGTGTCGACATTTTTCAGGCCCAATGGATAGGCGCGGCCTTCGACGTGTTGCACAGGCTGCATCAGTCGGTGTCGCTTTTCGGTTGCTTGTTCAGGTCTGGCTTTATTTCAGGTTCGGGCGATGCAGGCTCCAGCTTGCCCTTTTTCTGCGTCAGGCTGCGCTTGCCCGCATAGAGCAACGCCGCCATCAACGCCGCCGATCCCACCGCCGCACCAACCTTTGCGCCGGTCGACCATTTGGGGTCTTTTTCGGGTTTGTCTTTCTCGTCTGTCATGGTGCGTTTCCAACAAAGTTTCGTTCGCCAACCAAAGCCACGACGCGCCCGATAAGGCAAGACTTATTCCGCCAGCCAATCTTCACAACGCAGGCCATCAACGCGGGAAAATTCGCGCAGGTTACCGGTGATGAGTTTTAGGCCGAGGCTGCGCGCATGGCCCGCGATGAGCAGGTCGTTGGGACCGATTAGGTTGC
>JAYUPJ010000005.1:0-10659 GCA_043760195.1 Sphingomonadales bacterium
CCAACGTGAAATGTTTGTATCGGTCTGACATAGTGCAGCATCCTTAGCAGAGTGTTGCACTTCGTTTGTGAATTTAGGGAATCCATCACCTGCGCTCGAATTTTACTCGAGTTGGCTTAGATTTTCAAGCGCAGGTGATGGATTCCCGCCTTCGCGGGAATGACGATTTTCCTTTTTTTCAAAAAGTAATTGCTGAGTGACAACACGAGCCTAACCAAAGTAAAACCAGCGCACCCACAATTTTGCATGCTTGACGGCGAATGCCGCTACGGCGAAGAGCGAGCGCATGACCTCAACTTCGCAAAAATCGACCATATCGCAAAACCCCGACATCCGTTTGCTCGGCAAAATGCTGGGCGATGTCATTCGCGCTTATGGCGGCGAGAAATTGTTCCGCCAGACCGAGTATATCCGTTCCAGCAGCGTTGACCGTTTTCGCGGTATCGCAGGCGCCGACAGCAGCGACCGGGGGTTGGGCGCGCTTGGCCTGGACGACACGCTGAATTTTGTGCGCGGCTTTATGCTGTTCTCATTGCTCGCCAATTTGGCTGAAGACCGGCAAGGCCTTGCCCATGAAGATGGCGCGACATTTGCCGAGGCGCTCACACGGCTGAAAGATCAAGGCATTGCCGACGATGATATCCTTGAACTGCTTGCGGGCAGTTTGATCGTCCCTGTGCTTACTGCGCATCCCACCGAAGTGCGGCGCAAAAGTATCATCGACCACAAGAACCGGATTGCGGCATTGATGGCGATGCGTGACACTGGCCTGAAGGTTACTCCCGACGGCGACGATGTGGACGATGCCATTTTCCGGCAAATCGCGTTGCTTTGGCAAACCCGGCCACTGCGCCGCGAAAAATTGATCGTTGCTGACGAGATCGAAAATGCGCGGTCCTATATGCAAGAGGTTTTCCTGTCGGCTCTGCCCAAATTATATGCCCGCTGGGAACAGGCGCTGGGGCAACGTCCGCCCAGTTTTGTAAGCTTGGGCACTTGGATTGGCGGCGACCGTGACGGCAATCCGTTCGTCGATGCCGACACGTTGCAATATGCGATGAAGCGCGATGGCGGCACTGCGGTTCGCCATTATCTGGATGCCGTGCACAAATTGGGCGCAGAAATTTCCATTTCGAGCCTGATGAGCGAAACGCCCGCCGAAGTGTTGGCGCTGGCCGAAAAAAGCGGCGACACGGCACCCAGCCGGGAAGACGAGCCGTATCGGCGTGCATTGTCCGGAATTTATGCGCGGCTGTGTGCAACCCATGTCAAATTGATCGGCGATCTGCCGCCGCGCCCGTCGCCGCTTGCTGGCGCGCCCTATGACACGCCGGAACAATTGCGGGCCGATCTGGTCACACTCGCCGCTGCATTGGCATCGGGCGGCGCTGGCGCGCTATCCAGCGGCGGCGCATTGGGGCGGTTGATCCGCAGCGTGGAAATTTTCGGCTTTCATCTTGCGACACTTGATCTGCGGCAAAACAGCGTGGTGCATGAACGCGTTGTCGCTGAATTGTTCAAGGCGGCGGGCGTGGCTGCGGACTATCTATCGCTCGATGAAGCAGCGCGCGTTGAGTTGCTATTGGCAGAGCTGTCATCCAACCGTCCGCTTGCCGATCAATATTATGAATATAGCGAAGAAACCGCCAAAGAGCTCGCCATCATGCACGCCGCCGCCGATGCCCAGGCGCATTTTGGCAAGGCAGCGATCACCACCTATAATATCAGCCAAACCGAGAGCGTATCGGATATGCTGGAAGTCTATGTGATGGTGAAACAGGCGGGCATGTACCGCGTTGCTGCCGATGGCACGCCCAGCGCCACGATCATGTCGGTGCCGTTGTTTGAAACTATCGCCGATTTGCAGGCCGCGCCTGCCACCATGCGGGCGTTTTTTGCGCTGCCAAAAATGCGCGCGCTTGCCCAAGAACGCGGCCATCAAGAAGTGATGATCGGCTATTCGGATTCCAACAAAGACGGCGGCTATATCACCTCGACTTGGGAATTGTATCAGGCGTCCAGCGCGCTTGCCCCGGTATTCGCCGAAGCAGGCGTCGCGATGCAATTGTTCCATGGCCGCGGCGGCGCAGTGGGGCGCGGCGGCGGGTCGGCATTCGGTGCGATCCAGGCCCAGCCCAAAGGCACGGTGCAAGGCCGCATCCGCATCACCGAACAAGGCGAAGTCATCGCCGCCAAATATGGCACTGTCGACAATGCGGTCACGTCATTGGAGACAATGGTATCGGCAACGATGCTCGCCAGCCTGTCACCCGACCCGATGGCCGCCGCCGATGAAAAACGGTTCCGCGCGGCGATGTGCGAATTGTCGCAGCGCGCCTTTGATAGCTACCGGGGGCTGGTTTACGGCACCGAAGGTTTCCGCACTTTCTTTCGCCAGATGACGCCCATATCGGAAATCGCCACGCTGAAAATCGGTTCGCGCCCCGCCAGCCGCAAAGCCAGCGACCGGATCGAAGACCTGCGCGCCATCCCATGGGTATTCAGCTGGGCACAGGCGCGCGTGATGCTGCCCGGATGGTATGGCACAGGCCAGGCGCTGCACGATTTTGCCGATAAGGGCTTGCTGAAAGCGATGGCGGGGGAATGGAGTTATTTCCAAACTATCTTGGCCAATATGGAAATGGTGCTGGCCAAATCCGACATGGCCATCGCCGCGCATTATGCCGATCTGGTCGAGGATAAGGCGCTGTCGGCTGGCATGTTCGGTACGATCAAGGATCATTGGGGCAAAGCGCATGACGGCGTGCTGGGCGCGACTGGGCAAGGATATTTATTGGAAGCCAGCCCCGCCTTGCACAATTCGATCATGCTGCGCCTGCCCTATATAGAGCCGCTAAACCTGTTGCAGATCGAGCTGATGAAGCGCCACCGCGCTGGCGAGGCCGATGAACGCATTGGTGAGGGCATTCAATTGACCATCAACGCAATCGCTACGGCGCTGCGCAACAGCGGATAGGTTCTTGATGCCCTGCGCCGCCCAGTTTTAAAGCGGCGTCAGGCGTAACTTCAACCCATCCTTGGGCTTAGGGATCGGCCAAGCTTGCCATTGCGGTTCGTAACCATCCGCCACTTCGATCCGCACGTTGGTCAACAAATGATGCATGAAGATCTTCACCTGCAGATAGGCGAAATGCAGACCCAGACACATATGCGCGCCGCCGCCGAACGGAACCCACGCATATTTGTGCCGGGCCTTTACCAATTCAGGGGTGAAGCGCATCGGATCGAATTGCTGCGGATTTTCCCAATGTTCGGGCATCATGTGCACATAAGCGGGGCTGATGCTCACCGATGTTCCGGCCGGAATATGATACCCCATAAATTCGAAATCGCGCAAAGACCGGCGCGGTAACGCAGGCACCGGCGGGATCATCCGCAGCGATTCTTTAAATGCATATTCGGTCAATTCAAACTTGTTCAAATCGGCGTCAGAAATAGCCGATCCCGCAGGAGCAATGCTCAAGCATTCCTGCCGCAGTTTTTCTTGCCATTCCGGATTTTTGGCCAGCAACCAGACCATCGAGGTTACCGACGATGTAATGGTGTCGTGCGCCGCCATCATCAGGAAATTGATGTGGTCGATCAATTGGCCATCGGACATATACGTGCCATCATCGCGTTTGGCGCGGCAGAATTGGCTGAACATATCCTGGCGGTTTTCATTGCGCCGGCGTTCTTCGATCTGCGGTCCGAAATAGTCGATCAGAAATTGCCGCCCGGCAACACCGCGTCCCATTTTGGTAAACGGCAATGGCCTGCGGACCGCGCCCACCGAAGCCGCCACCATATCGGCAAAGGCTTTGTTGATCTGGTCCGCCTCTGGTCCCAACGGAATACCGAGAAAGGCGCTCGCCGCGACATCCAGCGTCAACTGCTTGATTGCGGGATAAAACAGCATGTCGCCGCGCCAATCCGAAAGCTGGGCCGAGAATATGTGATTCATTTCCTTGGCATAAGCGCGCAGCGGCTCCGGCTTAAATGCGATACCGAGCGCGCGGCGATCCATCCGGTGATGGTCAAAATCGATCAACATCAAACCGCGCGGGAACAACAAATTAAGCACCGGTCCCCAACCTTGTTCCGATGAAAATAGCTTGTCGCGGTCCATCAATATCAGCTCATTGGCTTCGACGCCCATGAGTGAAATAGTTGGATTGCCGAGCGAATTGGTACGAAACACTTTGCCATAAGTGTTGATCATATATTCGCCATAAGCGGGCGGATCGCGCAGCACACGCAACGTAGTACCAATAATCGGCGGACCGTTCTCGCCCGGAATATGCGACAAATCACCAATCTTTACGCGCCGGGTCCAATGCGGATTTGCGGCTTCACTGCTGGCCAATGCCATATTGGTACGTCTCCGGCTTAATCGAACGATTAAGTAAGCTACTGCCATTGATGTCAATATGACACAAGCGCAGAATACAGCTTGCTGAACAACAGCAAACAAATATGTTCACCTGCAATTCAACTGGCTGATTTTATACACGGTTAATCGGCACAATCGGTGGTCGACTCGGTCATTACGAACAGAGCATCACGAACAGATCGGGGCCGGGGCAAAAGGGGTGAAATATATGACAAGTCTATCTTCGAGAATTGGTTTGAAGTCCATTGCGCGCATTGCCGCAATCACAGGGCTTGGCTTTGCGGTTTCCGGCTGCGTTTATGATGCGGGCCTTGGCCTTGGTTATGCCAGCGATGGTTATGACTCAGGATATGGCTGCGACTCGTACAGCGATTTCGACAATTATTATGATTGCGATTATGGCAGCGGGTTCAACAATATCGGTTATGGCGGCGGCTGGTTCAGCAATTATTATTACCCCGGTCACGGATATTTCCTGTTCGACAATTACGGCCGCAGATATCAAATGCACCGCGATCAGCAGCGGTTTTGGGGCGGGCAACGCTATAATTGGTATCGCAAAAACGGGCGCGGTCATCACAATGGCGGCGGTCATCATGGCAATGGCGGCAATGGCCATCAATATGGTGGCGGTGGTCACCAAAATGGTGGCGGTCATCAAGGTGACGGCGGGAATCACGGCAATGGCGGCGGGCACCACAATAACGGCCAAGTTCCGCGCGGCTTTCCGGCTGGAGGAATGGGAGTTTTGCCCAATCGTCCGGGCAGGCCAAACATAGCTCCCATTCAAGGCACTCAGCCCGGCGCGGTCCACATGGCACCGCCGGTACGATCCGATGAAGGCGCGGGCCGGGGCTATGGCGAAGGCCGGGGCCGCGGTGCAGGCCGAGGCGATGGCGAAGGCCGGGGCGCTGGTGAAGGCCGGGACAATCGCGGGTTCGGTGGCGGTTTGGGCCGCCGGTCATTAGAGCAAGGCGTGGCAGCACAAATTGTTCGGCAAGCTGCACCCGTTCAACGTGCGCCGGTCGCCGCGCCAGCACCGCAACGTGCTGCGCCAACACCGCGCCAAGAACCCCTGCGCACGATCCGTGCCGAAACATCGCGCGAACGGCGGGAACAGCAATAGGCTGATGGTGATGAGCGCGGTGCGATTTAGCGCGAGATTCGATCAGCTTTGAACAACCGTCATTGCGAGAAGCGAAGCGACGAAGCAATCCAGAGCAGGTGTAAGCTGCTCTGGATTGCTTCGCTCCGCTCGCAATGACGATTTAACTTGATCGAATTTGGCCCAACTAGCCGACCCTACCCCAACCGCCGCACCGCACCCTATCGCATCAACCCGCCCATCAGGTTACGGGCAAAACGCCCTAGCCCGGGAAAGCCGATGGATTTGCCCAGTTCATTGGCAATTGTGCCCGCAACCGCGCTGGCGGCAGATGCTTTGGGATTGGCACGCGATTTTTTGCCAAGCATTGCGCTCGCGGCCATTGATCCGGCGGACGACAATACGGCTCCGGCCGCGGCGCCGACCACTTTACTCCAAAGCGATGTGGATTTACGTTCGCGCTTGCCGACTTCTTCTTCGCCTTGCTCTGCTACTTCTTCGGCTGTGGCGGCGGCATCGGCTGATTTCTGGCTAAGCACTTCAAAGGCAGATTCGCGATTAACCTCGGTTTCATATTTGCCATCATAGGGTGAAATGGACTGAATGATTGCACGCTCTTTCGCGTCGAGCGGCCCGACGCGCGAACGCGGCGGTTTGATCAAGGTACGCTGCACAATCGACGGGGACCCATCGGGCAACAACGTTGAAACCAGCGCTTCGCCAACTTTCAACTGGGTGATCGCTTCGGCAACATCCAGATTTGGATTAATCCGAAACGTTTCTGCTGCGGCCTTGATCGCCCTTTGGTCGCGCGGCGTGAACGCGCGCAAGGCGTGCTGCACGCGGTTACCAAGCTGCCCGGCGACTTTCTCTGGAATATCGATCGGGTTTTGCGAGATGAAATAGACGCCAACACCCTTTGACCGAATAAGGCGGACGACCTGTTCAACCTTTAACATCAAAGCATCGGGCGCGTCTTCAAACAGCAAATGCGCCTCGTCAAAGAAAAAGACGAGCTTGGGTTTTTCCAGATCGCCAACTTCAGGCAGCGCTTCAAAAAGTTCGGCGAGCAACCATAGCAAGAACGTGGCGTATAATTTGGGACTTTGCATCAGCCGGTCGGCAGACAATATATTTACCTGACCGCGACCCTTTTCGTCCAGTTGGATAAAATCAGTTATTTCCAGCGCGGGTTCGCCGAAGAATTTTGCGCCGCCTTGATCCTCCAATGTCAGCAATTGGCGCTGGATCGAGCCAACCGATGCCTTGGTCACATTGCCATATTTGGTGCCAATTTCGGCGGCATTTTCCGCGCACCAGATCAGCATCGATTGCAGGTCTTCCAGATTGAGCAGCAACATCGCTTTATCGTCGGCAATGCGAAACGCGATGTTCAAAACGCCCTCTTGCGTCTCGTTCAGCCCCAATATGCGCGCCAGCAGCAACGGCCCCATTTCGGAAATAGTTGTGCGGATCGGGTGTCCCTGTTCACCATATAAATCCCAAAATACCGTCGGATTGTCTGCATAGCTATAATCTTGATAACCAATTTCTGCTGCCCGCGCGGTGAATGCATCGTGCAGTTTTCCGGTGGGTGAGCCAGCCATTGCGAGGCCCGCCAAATCGCCCTTCACATCGGACACGAAAACCGGAACACCCAGCGCCGAAAAACTGTCAACCAACCCTTGCAGCGTTACCGTCTTGCCAGTGCCGGTCGCACCCGCAATCAAGCCATGCCGGTTCGCACGTTTCAGATTGAGATACTGGGGTTCGCCGCCGCCGGTACCCAAAAAGATGCCATTTTCATTATCCATTCTCATATCACCCGCATTAGTTTTTTGTTCAGCCAACGACAACATTGCCGCTGGCATAAGGTCAAGTCAAAACGTGCAACATTGCGATTTTCGGTTCGTCTATCGTACAGAATCGTTCGTCGCAAAGGAGCGCGCATTTGATTTCATTTTGGCATGGTCATGGCTAGGCGTGATCTTTAGATTTTGGAGAAGTCGTTTGACCGTAACCCGCCCGTCAGTATCAAAGCTCTTGCGGCCCATTATACTGATCCTTCTAAGCGCCAACATGGCGGCTTGCGTCTCCGTCAGCGAAAACCGGCCAGCACCGGCAGTGCGCAAAGACAGGCCCGTTGTTTCGGCCCCGCCGCAGCGATCCGCGCCAGAGGCTATTTCTGGTTCGCTGGACAGTTATATCCACGAACAGTGGCGGGGGTTCCCCGGCAAGACCGGCGTTGCCGTGCTGAAAATCGATGGCGGCGGGATGGTTGGCAAACGGCTGAATGACTTTTTCCCCCAGCAAAGCGTTTCCAAGATGTGGGTGGCAATGACCATCTTGGATCAGGTCGATCAAGGAAAGCTTAGCTTGAATCAGTTGGTTAGGATCACGCCTGAGGATCTGGTGGTGTTCAACCAGCCCATTGAAAAACGGGTGCGCAGCGAAGGCTATGTCGACGAGCCGATAATCAACCTATTGGACATCGCAATTACGGCCAGTGATAACGCAGCGAACGACAGCTTAATGCGCGTCGCTGGTGGACCAGAAGCCGTGCGCGCTTTCATTGCCAAAAAAGGATTGGGGCAAATTCGCTTTGGCCCCGGCGAACGTCAATTGCAGACATCCATTGCCGGAATGTTTTGGCAACAGCAATATTCTGCGGGCCGGACATTCTATTCCGCACGTGCGCAAGTGCCCTATGCCACGCGCAAAGCGGCGATGGACCGCTATCTTGCTGATCCTGTTGACGGCGCAACCCCGCAAGCAATCGCCGCTGCGCTGGCGCGGCTTGCAAAGGGTGATTTGTTGTCCGCATCCTCGACCCGGGTGCTACTTGATTTGATGGGGCGGGTAAAAAGCGGGCCCAACAGATTAAAGTCGGGCGTGCCCGCCGGATGGGGTTTTGCTCACAAAACTGGTACCGGGCAAGTTTTGGATCCGATTTCAACCGGGTACAATGATATCGGCATCATGACTGCACCTGATGGCACGCGGTATGCCGTTGTTGTCATGATGTCTGATACCACCGCTACGGTACCGCAACGCATGGAGTTCATGCAGTCAATTTCCCGCGCCGTTGGATATTATCACCGCTGAATCGAGGCCATGGTTTTGCCTGCGTCTGATTGTGACATGCGCGCCGGTTCACTGCGGCGGGCGCCTTTCGGCAAACCAAATGACACTCTTTTGCGCGCAAAATCGATAATGACGCGGTCGAACAATTGCAATGCGTCCATGCCGAGAAAGATTGCTGGCCGGTTGTTTAAATTGAGCGCCTTCATTGCATAATTTTCTGAAAAGGTGATCGGCAGATCGCCAATTTCAATGCCGCCAATTTCGATTGCTTTAATTTGCGTGAAGTCCCCGATCATCCTCTCGCCAGTGACGCTTTGAAACCTAATCTCGCTAAACCCGCCTTTTCTATTCCGGCGCAGCAACACATCGCGCAGCTTTTGATTGCCCAAACTGTTTTGCGCGCCGGTATCTATAATGATGTCGACTTTGAATCCGTTTATTTTGGCATCGGACAGAATCAGCCTGCCACCTTTACTTTTGGCGGTAACTACGATCATACCGCTTTCCAGCCGTCCAGAAGCATTTTTCGTCTGGGACGGCGCCACTGTCATTTTGCCCAAGCGATTATCAATATCGATTTTCTTGTTTTGCAGACTGTCGATGCCCAGCAAACCAAATGCGCCGAGATTGTTCCGGTCAAGCCCGGGCGCAGTGAAATTTTCCAAGCTTACGGTCGAAGTCGTCAACCGGTCAACGATGAAGCTATTCACCTCTGCCGGTCCCGAAATCGTCGCCAACCGCAACTTTTCTGCGGGTTTGAGCGCCAATATTTTGGCAAGCTCGTTGGCAATCACCGTCCGTTCTGCGCCGGTGTCGACGATGAAAGGATATTCGGCGCTTTCATTTATCCGCACCGCCACGGTCATCCGCTGCGACCGGTCCACGGCGTATTCTTGCTGTAACGGCAGCGCGATTGCGACCGGCACTTCGCTGGCGATGTCGATCCCGTCCTGAGCGAAACCAGTTGCAGCACAGCAACCAGATAAAGCAATCAGCAGGCCGCAATATCCCTTGATAAGTTTGGCGTTCATAGCGCGTTCTCCTTTACGGGGCAGGATATGCCTATTTTTTCGCTGCGGCAAGCATGCCGTGGAGCCCGGAAACATCGTTCACGGCGTCATTGCTATTGCAGCAAGCGCCCCGGCCTCCATCAACAATGCGTCATCGACGCTGCCTTGCGCCACGCTTTCGCGCCCGATCATAATCAGCACTGGCACGGCAAGCGGGCTAACGCGGTCAAGCTCGACATGCAACATGGTGCCAGCCGCGCGGTCCAGCAAATCGCCCAGCCTGCCGACATCGGTTAGCCGGGCGCGGGCATCCGCCCATGCCGCCTGCAGCAACAGATGCTCGGGCTCATATTTGCGCAGCACATCATAAATCAGGTCGGTTGAAAATGTCACTTGCCGTCCGGTTTTCCGTTTCCCCGGATGCTGCCGCTCGACCAGTCCGCTGATCACCGCGACTTCGCGAAACGCCCGCTTCAGCAAGTAACTGCCCTCCACCCATTCGGTGAATTCGTCTGCCAATATGTCGGCGGAAAACAGCGGTGCCGGGTCGGTGATCGGCTTGTGGCTCCAAACCGCCAGTGCATAATCATTGGCGACAAACCCCATTGGCAACAGGCCGCGACTTTCCATCCGGCGGGTCAGCAACATGCCCAGCGACTGGTGGGCATTCCATCCTTCGAATGGATAGCAAACCATGTAATGCCGGTCTTGATGCGGAAAGGTTTCGGTCAGCAATTGGCCGGGACCTGGCATCTGGCTGCGGTGGTCCTGCATTTCCAGCCATTCGCGGACATCGTCGGGAAACCGCGCCCACCCCGCCCGGTCGGTTAGAAACGCACGGACTCGGCCCGACAAATGCGTGGTCAGCGGCATGCGTGCACCCATGTAACTGGGGATTTGTGCAGCTTTTTTGGCGGCACGCACAATCAGATCGAGGTCCTTGATGCTCTCCACCTCCAATGCCATTCCGGCAAAGGTAAACGTATTGCCCGGCGACAATGTCGCGGCAAAACTCTCCTCCACTTTGCCCAAATTGCGGCCATTGCGGAACCGGACGCTTAACATCG
>JAYUPJ010000006.1:0-10526 GCA_043760195.1 Sphingomonadales bacterium
CGCCGCATCCCACATCATACCTGGGCCAAGGCGCGGGTAACGGAATGTTTCGAGCAAGGTCTTGGTTTCCATGCCGTTATTGGGTTTCCGGTTCAGGCCAAGCGAACGCTTCAACCCGTCCAATACCGCACTGCCCAGGCTGAGCCCCTTGATCCGCTGTGCCGCCCAATCGGCGGACATTTCGTCGCACGGCATGCCCCATACTTTTTCGGTATAGGTTTTGAAGAATATCGAGAACAGCTTGTGGCCAAATTGGTTGACTGTCCAATCCTGAAAACTGCGGACGTTGCGGTTTGGAAACGCCTTGGCCTTGGCATAGCTGAGCATGCATAGGGTGGAGCGGTAAATGCCTAGGTTCCACAGCGCCTCAAACGCGCGCAGCGGATAGCTGTAGAATTTGCCCTCATAATAGATCCGGCTCATACGTGGGCGCTGGATGAAATCGTCGGGCAGGATTTCGTCCCACAGGTCAACCACCTCTTTGGATTTGGAAAAAAACCGGTGGCCGCCAATGTCGAAACGGTACCCGTCGACCTCTACGGTGCGGCTGATGCCGCCCACATAGCGTTCATCTTTTTCGATGATTGTTACGCTATAGCCCTTTTTTGACAACAAATATGCCGCCGTCAAACCTGCCGGACCTGCACCAATAATCGCTACATCCACGTCATTCATCGCTTTTTTCCTCCAGCGAATTGCCTTCATGGTAAATCTCTGAACGAAATCTTCTAACAGATAGTTAACGGCGGATTAGGAAATGCGATTTGTAGAGATATTTTGCTGCGGCGCAATAAAACTTGCTTTCCGCGCAACATACGTCCATAGACTGCGCCAACGCATGGAGCGAGCGGGAATAGCCCGCCGCAGCATCGGCAGCGTGAGTGCCCGGCCACAAAATAGGCCCGGCCCGCCGATCGAACTTATTGCGTGCAAGCGAAGAGGCTTCCCAAATCACGCGGGGTTGTTTCCAAAGGGCGGCCATACCGGCTTCCCTTACAACCACTGTTGCCGCGCGCAGGCCAACTGGGCCGTGCGCCGATGGCATTTATATTGAAAGAATTTATGTCTTATTTTGAAGAACTGGGCTTGGCCCAACCGATCCTGAAAGCATTGGCAGAGGCGGGTTATGATACTCCCACTCCGATTCAGCAGCAATCGATCCCGTCATTGATGCAGGGCCGCGATTTGTGCGGCATCGCGCAAACCGGTACAGGCAAGACGGCGGCGTTCGCGCTGCCATCTTTGCATTATTTCGCCACCAACATCAAACCGCGCCAGCAATATAGCTGCCGGATGCTGGTATTGTCCCCGACCCGCGAACTGGCGGCGCAGATTGCCGAAAGTTTCAAGACTTATGGTAAGTTTCTGGGCCTGACCGTGCAATGCGTGTTCGGCGGCGTGCCTATTTTTACCCAGAAGAAAAAACTGGCAGGGGGCGTTGATATTCTTGTCGCCACCCCGGGCCGGTTGATCGATTTGATCGAGCAGCGTTCGGTAACATTGAAAGATGTCGAGATTTTTGTACTCGACGAAGCCGACCAGATGATGGACCTTGGCTTCATCCACGCGCTTAAAAAAATTGACGGCCTGCTGCCCAAAAAGCGTCAGACGTTGTTCTTTTCGGCGACTATGCCAAAGACGATTGCCGAGCTGGGCAACCGCTTCCTCAACGATCCTGTCCGTGTATCGGTTGCACCGCAATCGACCACCGCCGAACGGGTCGAACAATTGGCTACTTTTGTCGAGCAGCGCGAAAAGCAAACTTTGCTGACACTAAAGCTAAAGAGCGAGCCGATTGACCGGGCGCTTGTCTTTACCCGCACCAAGCATGGCGCCGACCGTGTTGTCCGCGGGTTGGCCGGGGCTGGCATAATGGCCGCCGCGATCCATGGTAACAAATCACAGGGCCAACGCACCGCCGCACTGCAAAGTTTCCGCGACGGCAAGATCAAGATATTGGTCGCCACCGACATTGCCGCGCGCGGCATTGATGTTCCCGGGGTTAGCCATGTGTTCAATTTTGAACTGCCCAATGTGCCCGAACAATATGTCCACCGCATCGGGCGCACCGCACGCGCGGGCGCCGAAGGCATCGCGATGAGCTTTGTTGCCCCCGACGAACGCGCCTATATGCGCGACATTGAACGCCTAACCGGCGTAAAGCCGCAAGTTATGAAGCTGCCCGAAGGTTTCCGTGAAGCCGTCGCCAGCCTGCCGCCGCCTGCCGCGCCGTCGAACAAAGAGCAAAAACGCGGCGTTCCTGGACGCGGTCCAAGCAACTATGCTGGCAAGAAACTGGGCGGCAATAATGGCGGCCAAGGGCGCAACGGCGAAACCCGCCAACGCACTTTCGCGCCGCAAGGCGGCTGGCAACCTAACGCTGGCCCGAAAGACGGCAGCACTGGTGATAGTAGGGGCGGCGAAGGCCGCCGCCCGGCAGGAGAGCGTAGCGAAGGTCGACGTGATGATCGCCGTCCTGCGGCTGCTCGTCCAAACGGCGACCGCCCCACAGGTGACCGCCGCCCGACCGCCGACCGCGCCAACCAAGCGCGCAAAGAAGGCGGCGACGCACGCGGCCCCAAATCAGGTGCAGCCAATTCAGGCCAACGCAATTACGGCCCAAAGAAAACCGGCACCGGCAATTTTAGGGGCGCAGTAAAACGCGCGAGTTGAAGTTTGGGTAGAGATAGTAATTTGTTAAAATAGTACCGTAGTGCTGAGCTAGTCGAACGCCCTTTGGCAGGCTCAGGGCTGCGGTTTAAAAAACACGAACAGAACTACCTCTCCGTTCGTCCTGAGCTTGTCGAAGGACGTGACCAGAAACCTGTACTTCGACAAGCTCAGTACGAACGGTTTTGTTTCATTCAAGGGTCATAACGATCAATGCCGGAAATGCCGCATCCCGGTGAACACCATCGCCAATCCGGCCTCGTCCGCTGCCGCGATCACTTCATCATCGCGCATTGATCCGCCGGGTTGGATAACCGCCGTGGCTCCGGCTTCGGCTGCAGTCAATAAACCATCGGCGAACGGGAAGAATGCATCGGAGGCAACCGCGCTGCCCACGGTGCGTGCCTGAGCCCAGCCATAGGTTTCAGCGGCCTCGCGTGCTTTGATCGCGGCGATACGTGCGCTGTCGCGGCGGTTCATTTGCCCCGCACCGATGCCAGCGGTTGCGCCATCCTTGGCATAGACAATAGCGTTCGATTTGACATGCTTGGCAATCGTCCAGGCAAAACGGCAATCGGCCAGCTCCTGCGCTGTCGGTGCCCGCTTGGTGACCACTTTCAATTCGCCGTCGGAAACATAACCATTGTCGCGGCTTTGCAACAAGTAACCGCCCGCGATATTCTTGACCATCAATCCGGGGCGCTTTGGATTGGGCAATTCGCCGGTGATCAGCAAGCGCAGGTTTTTCTTCTTGGCAAACACCGCGCGCGCCGCATCATCGGCTCCCGGCGCAGCAACGACCTCGGTGAAAATTTCGGTCATGGCCTCGGCTGTGGGACCATCGAGCGGACGGTTGACCGCAACAATCCCGCCAAAAGCCGAAACGCTGTCGCATTCCAGCGCGGCGCGATAGGCATCGATCAATGTCTCGCCGGTGGCCACGCCGCATGGGTTGGCGTGCTTGACGATGACCACGGTGGGCGGGCCATCTGCGAACTCGCTGACCAATTCAAGCGCGGCGTCGGCGTCGTTATAGTTGTTGTACGACAGCTCCTTGCCCTGCAATTGTTCAGCCTGACCAATGCCGTTTACATGCGGGCCGGACGGCACATAGAACGCCGCCTGTTGATGCGGGTTTTCGCCGTAACGCAAGGTTCCGGCCAGATTGCCGCCAAAGGTCAATGTCGCGGGGAATTGCTCGCCCTGATCGGCAAAGGCGAACCAGCTGGCGATCATACTGTCATAGGCGGCGGTCGCGGCATACGCTTTGGCCGCCATCGCGCGGCGGAATTCCAGCGACGTCGTGCCGTCTTGCTCCTCCATCTCCGCCACCAATATGTCATAGTCGGCGGGGTCGGTCAGGATCGTCACGAACTGGTGGTTCTTTGCCGCGCTGCGCACCATGCTGGGGCCGCCAATGTCGATATTCTCGATACACTCGTCGCGGTCCGCACCCTTGGCGACGGTTGCGGCAAACGGATAGAGATTGACCACGACCAGATCGATCGCGGCAATATCATGCGCCTTCATCGATGCCGCATGTTCGGCATTGTCGCGCACCGCCAGCAAGCCGCCATGGACCTTTGGATGCAGCGTCTTAACGCGCCCGTCCATCATTTCGGGAAAGCCGGTCAGTTCTGAAATGTCTATTACTTTCAGGCCAGCCTCGCGCAATGTCTTTGCGGTGCCGCCGGTGGAAACCAGCTCGACATTGCGGGCTGCCAGGGCATGACCAAGCTCCACCAATCCGGATTTGTCCGACACCGATAACAGTGCGCGGGAGATTTTTTGCATGCTCATATTTTATCCTAAGAAACGCAATTGCCAGCCGATTGAAATTCCGCCTTTACCGGCGTCGCTGACGATTACCAATTGCTGTGACGGGTGCGGGCGGCCATCGCCGTCCACCCAAATACTATCGTCGACCTGAATCTGACCGCCCCCTGCGACAAATAACCAGCTGGAACCATTGCCCAGCCGCAGGACAATCGCCTGTTTATTGTCGCCCTCGGCCAATTCGATATTTCCGGCCAAGTGAAAACGGATCGCAACCTGAACGTCGGATTTCACTTTAAAATGGGAATGCGGCAGCAACGTATCCTCACCGCGCAGTTCAAGGCCATCGGACCGCAGGATCAAAGTCCGGCTATGGACAAGACCATAAGCACGGCCATAGCCATCATGGCTGGCCTCGATCCGGGTGGCATTTTCCAGATCGCGGCGGTCAAGTCCCACTTCAGTGACGCCTTTACCCAATTGTCCGCCAGCAAGGATCGCGGTCGAGTTTGTATCGTCAATGCACAATGTTGAATGCGCCGCCGTGGTCCGCAATCCGCGCGCAAGGACCGCGGGTATATTCGCCCCGACCAGCGATGATCCGCCGCAATTGACGATGATCCGCTGCGTACCGTGTGAAAGTTCGAACGCCAAAGTCGAAGCGCACCCTGCCGCCGATTGTTTCGCCAGCGGCGGCGGACCGGCATCAAGCAACAATACCGATTTGCCCGCAGAAATCCGTTGATATCCCCAATCGAGAGCCTGGCGTTGCGGACGCGCCCGTACTCCTGATGCGGCAATCAACGCATCGATATGCGCCGCGCCAACTTGCGCCGATCCTTGCCACGCGCCCAATCCGCCATCGCTATGCGTCAAACCGAGCAGCGCCGGAACCGAGCGGTTGAGTGCATCTTGCAGGAATTCCGGCACATTTTCGTTGGCCGCCAAATAGCATTGCCGAAGCAAGCTGAGCAATCCGATCAACTCCATCAATTGCATCGGTGAACGCGATACCACGCCGCCATCTTCAAAAACGCACATTTGGATAGCGTCGGAAAGACCCGCCTCGCCCATGATACGCCGTGCTTTTCCCTCGGGCAGCAGCAACGATGCGGCGGTCACCCCGGCCCAACCGGTCAGCCGCGCATACAGGCTTTCCGCTTTCGCTGCGCTGCGATCAAGATGGCGGGCGTTGCGGGCAAAATGGTTGATGACGCTTGACCGATATACCGGGTCGCTGCTCGACAAAATGAAAGGGCAATGTGCCGCCATGTTCAAAAAGCGCCATGCGCAATTGTCCGCGCGCCATGCCGGCTCACGGATCTTTTCGGTGTTTTGTTTCAACCAGTTTTCGGTAATCGCAGCCGCCAACGGCGCGCCTTCTGAACGATCGGTTGCCGCCGCCAAATCACGCAGCCAACCAAACCGGTGGATATAATCCAGCATCGCAGGCGGCAATTGAAGTTTCGCATAATCGATATTTTGCACAGGCTGTTCAAGGCCGTGAAAATGGAAATTTCCCATCCGCAGCGCCTTGCCCCGGGCAGCATCGGCGGGCAGCTCATCCTTTGGAACCGCCAACAAACGCAGCGGCAGCTTGCCGGTTAGGCGGACATTGTGCAGCGGCGTTCGCCAAGTGAGCTGATAGAATAGCCGTGCCACACGCTCAGACAAAGATTGATTTTTACCCATTGGCCGAATGATTATAGCAGAACTTGGCGAAGCAGAGCCGGGAATTTCATCCTGCTCTTTATCAAATGGCGCTTGATCTTCGAACCCGTTCTTCATCCACCCCTCAACGCTTGCATATTGGCGGCATAATGTTCGGGGCCACCCTTGAACGTTGCCGTTCCGGCGACCAGCACATCAGCGCCAGCAGAAATCGCGAGCGGAGCGGTTTCGGTGGTGATACCGCCGTCCACTTCCAGATGGATTTGACGTCCGGTTTTGTCGATCATCTTGCGGATCGCCTCGATCTTACGCAACTGGCTGGAGATAAAGCTTTGCCCGCCAAAGCCTGGATTGACGCTCATCACCAGCACCAAGTCGATATCATCTATCAAGTAATCGAGCATCTTCGCCGGGGTGGCCGGATTAAGCACAATCCCCGCCTTTTTCCCAAGCGCCTTAATCGCTTGCACCGTGCGGTGCGTGTGCGGGCCTGCTTCGGGATGGATGGTTATGATGTCCGCCCCCGCATCGGCAAAAGCCTCTAGATAGCCATCGACCGGCGAAATCATCAAATGGACATCGAATGGCTTGTCTGTGTGCGGGCGCAACGCCTTTACAACCGCCGGGCCGATGGTGATGTTCGGAACAAAATGGCCGTCCATCACATCAATATGAATCCAGTCGCAACCCGCCGCGTCAATGGCGCGAATTTCTTCGCCCAACCGGGCAAAATCGGCGGATAAGATAGAAGGGGAAATTTTGATGTAGTCGGTCATGGCAAAGTCATAGCGAAATGCCCGATTTGCGACAAGGCGTGGCTGTGAATAGCCTGTGGATAGGCTGTGGTTAGTTCCTGATTTGGGATGGTTAGGGTTTGGGTTCTAGCAATATCTAAATTGCCGTCATCTATTTCCGCACAAACCGTGCGGCAAAAAACCCGTCGAGGCCGCCTTGTTCGGCCAGCATGCCCGGTTTCGTGCGCAGGCATCCAAAGGCGTCCGGCGTCACGCCCCCGGGCAGTTCATCTTGCGCAATCGCCCGGACTTCCAAATCCGGATGGCGGTCCAAAAATGGTCCGACCTGCGCCTCGCCTTCATGCGGTTCAAGCGAACAGGTCGCGTACACCAACGTGCCGCCGGGTTTCAGCCAACCGGCCGCACGGTCCAGCATCAGGCTTTGCAACGCGGCCAATTCGTTGATCTGTTTGATGCCAATCCGGTGCAATACATCGGGATGGCGGCGCATCGTGCCGGTCGCGCTGCACGGCGCATCGAGCAAGATCGCATCAAACACCGCCTCGCTTTCCCAAGTGGTGGCATCGGCCCGAACCAGATTGGCGTTCAATCCGGTGCGTTCCAGATTTTTCGATAGCCGTTCCATCCGCCGCGATGAATTGTCAAGCGCGCTCACGGTCCAACCCTGCGCCGATAGCTGCATGGTCTTGCCGCCCGGTGCCGCGCAAAGATCAAGCGCCCGCCTGCCCTCGCCAGCGCCCATGAAACGCGCAGGCAGGCTTGCTGCCAAATCCTGTACCCACCAAGCGCCAGCATCATATCCATCCAGCGCATCGACCGCCGTTCCGCGCGGCAGGCGAATATGGCCCGGCATGAAACTGACCCCGCCCAGCCGCGTTGCCCAATCGTCGGTACTCGCCGGATCGCGCAAAGTTAAATCAAGCAGCGGCGGCTCCGCCAATGCCACCTGCGCCGCACCCAACATATCGTCGCCCCATGCCGCCTGCCACCGCATTGCCGCCCCGTCGGGCAGGCTGGGGACATCAGGCAGCGAGACATTGCTGCGTAAAATTGCGCCGAGAACGCCGTGCATCAGCCGCTTCGGTCCGCCATCAAGCAACGGCAGCGCGGTGGCAATTGCGGCATGCGGCGGTGTCCCCAGCCGGAATATCTGCGCCAACGCCAGCCGCAATACCATCCGCGCCTTGGCATCATCGGGCAAGTTCTGCTGGGTTTTTTCATCAATCAGCGCGTCAAGATCCACCACCCAGCGCAGCGCCTCTTGCGCGATCGCAATCGCCAGCGCGCGGTCCGAAGAATCGAGGCCTTTACACGCCGCGTTGGTCGCCTGATCCATCGGTGTCCCCATCCGCAACACATTGTCCAACAAACGGAGCGCGGCGCGGCGGGCAGGCAGCCCGGCAATTTCATCATTGGTTTCTGACATCACCCGGCCTTATTCGGCTTAGCGCTGCTTGGAAAGGCCGATTGCTGTGAATAATGCGGAATGCAATTTGAGCGCAACAAAGCCTAATTCAAACCAAGCGGATCCAGCGCACTGCGCTTGGGGCGAACGGCGCGCGGTGCCGCGTTAAATCCGCTTTGCCCCGCCATGTCTTGCAAGGCCGCAATCCGGTCTTCGGTTGCGGGATGCGTGGAAAACATGCTCGATAGCTGGGTCGGTACGATATACAGCTGCGCCGCTGCCGGGTTGCGCTCGCTGGTTTCATTGGGGATTTGCACCGCAGGCCCAGCTATCTTCGCCAGCGCAGACGCCAAAGCAAGCGGCTTGCCGCTGATCTGCGCGCCGGCACGGTCGGCACCAAATTCACGGGTGCGGCTGATCGCCATTTGCACAATCATCGCCGCAAATAGTGCAACAAAGACAGCAAGCAATCCCGCCATACCCGGGCCGCGCCCGTCATTGCCGCGAAAGAACAAGCCAAAATTCGCCAGCATCGAAATCGCTCCGGCAATCGTCGCCACCATCGTCATAATCAAGGTATCGCGGTTTTGCACATGGCCAAGCTCGTGCGCCATCACCCCTTCGATTTCATCATGGTTCAATGCCGCAAGCAATCCGGTGGTCGCGGCAACAGCGGCATGTTCGGGATCGCGGCCGGTGGCAAAAGCATTGGGATTTGGGGTGTCGATCAAATAAACCTTTGGCATCGGCATCTGTGCGCGGCTGGCCAAATTTGCCACCAAGCCATAGAATTCCGGGGCACTTTGCGCGTCCACCTCGCGCGCATTGTGCATCCGCAGCACAATCTTGTCGGCGCTCCAAAACGTAAACAGGTTCATCCCCGCCGCGGCCAACAGCGCCATGACTATTCCTCTGCCACCGCCCAAAGTGAAGCCCAGCGCCATAAACAGCGCGGTCATTGCCGCCAATAACATCGTTGTCTTCATGAAATTCATCGTTTCAAACTCCGTTCGCCGCTTGCCGTTTATCGCAATTGCCGTTCATGCGGGCGATATGGTAGGTACAAAGTATAATTTCAATCATTGCTCGATCAATAGATGATGGCGTTAGACGGAAGTGAAACGGACACCATGAACCAGCAGAAACGCGCCACTAAGCGCCCGCCGCATTTGAATGCGCCCGCATATCTGACCAAGAACACGCCAGTGCCCGCGCCCAAAAAAATTGCCCCGGGCGGCGAACCCGGGCGCGAAACGCTTGATCCGGTACGCTATGGCGACTGGGAAAATAAGGGCATCGCAATAGATTTTTGACGCGCGTTACGAGATTTTGATGGCGCAAGATGATATCCGGGCCGGGCGTCAAACCATAAACGGCGCGGCAATTTCGGGGCGTACGCGCATTAGGCGGCCGCTTGCTTTGTCAATCAAAGCCCATGTCGTATTTGCCCGCACGATTGTTTTGCCGCCCGCATCGACAAAATCCACCCGCCGGTCAAACTGCGCGCCCTTTGGCTGAGTTTCGATCCATGTCCGCCCGGTCACCCGTTCGCCTTGCGAGATATTGCCGCGATAATCAATCTCATGACGCGTCACTACCCAGATATACGCCGCGATATGTTCCACGGCTGCAACCGCGTTCCAATGCGCCGTCGCCATTTCCTGTATCCACCGCACCCACACGGCATTGTTAACATGGCCAAGCTCGTCAATGTCGGACAGAACGGCGGTGAATTGCTGAATATATGGTTGGGGAGCTGGCAAGCGGGGGTGATCCTAACCAGTTTGGTTTAGTCAGTCCGGCAATGGACATCAACACTAATCGAGAATGGTGCCCCAGGCCGGACTCGAACCGGCACTCCTTTCAGAACAGGATTTTGAGTCCAGCGCGTCTACCAATTCCACCACTGGGGCATCGCTTTGCGGGCGCGAACCCGCTTAAGCGGCGCTTCCTCTAACCGAGCGTCCGCTTTGATGCAAGGCTGTCGTTACTTCCTAAGCTCCTTGGCCAATGTCTTCGCCGTTGCCTTGCCGTACGGAGCCTTGAACCCGCCAATCCCCGCGACGTCCATTCCGGTCTGGCGATAGATTGCGCGCATGTGGCTGAAGGTTTTGAATCCGTCCACGCCGTGATAGTTGCCCATCCCCGATGGCCCGGTGCCGCCAAACGGCAGGTCTTCCATCGCATTGTGGAACACCACATCGTTGACCGTCACACCGCCGGAAATGGTGCGCGACAGCACCTGATTC
>JAYUPJ010000007.1:0-10525 GCA_043760195.1 Sphingomonadales bacterium
GTCCTGAGCCTGTCGAAGGACGTAGCCGAGTGCGCTCTCGTCCTTCGACAGGCTCAGGACGAACGGCGAGGTATAATTCTTTACGCCGCACCTCCCTCTACCGCCAACACCCGCGCCAGCGGCTGCATCGGGTGGCTGACGATACTCACCTCGATCAGGTCCAGATCGGTGAGTTCGCGAAACTCTCCGCGCCGCGCACTGCGCACACGGTAGCCGAACGATAGGCCTGCGCCTGTATGCACTCCTTCCGTTTCAACATCAATCTGGGCAATCACGCGCAGGCCGCGGTCATCTTCGGACAGGCTTTCGACATAACCAATACGGCGGCTTTGATCGTGTTGCCACAGCAACGGAATGCCCGCCTTGGCTGCCCTGGCAAACGCGCCCTTGCGCACGATGTCACCGCCCCGGTCGGGCGTGTCAAAAATCGCCGCGTATCCGGCGAACTTCATTGCGACACCATCATTGCGACACCAGACCGCTAAGGCCAAGCTTTACCGCCAGCCCGATTAGCAGCATCGCCAGCGCGGTTTTCACCGCCCACCCGATCACCGCCGCGCGCGCCGACCGTTTGGCATCGCGCCATGCGGATAACAGCTCCCGCAATTCGGCCATGTCGACAGGCGCACGTTCATCCGCCAAACCCAATTGCGTCATTGCACGGCGCGCGCCAGTTTCCGATGCCTGAGCGAGCAACTCGCCAAGCTTTTCATTTGTAATTTGCATTTTAAGGGGGTTCCTATTGGCCGCAGTCGCAGCGCAAGTTAGATTTTTTCAGATACGTATCCAGGCTCATCTGTAATCGTCACACGATCAACATCTGCCAACTCTTCCTCTGTCAGCTCGTGCCAGTCACCATCCTCCATAGGAGGATAGATAACGGATTTATCACCGTAACGGGCAGCTAGCGCATCTTGACGATAATTATGCTCAAATGGATGATGTTCTAAATCGTCAGTATAAAGAAACTCAACTTCAAAACGTCCATCCTTAATATCGTAGAAAAGGATCGACCATTTCTTGTCTGGCTCGGCAGCTTCCCAGAGACTTTGGACGGCCTCGAGTAATTCTTCGCTAGGGCCATGATAGACAACTTTGTCTTCAAAGTTTTCAAAAATGCCAGCGCCCATCCATTGATCACCAGCCTCAATGAAAACAAATACATCTTCCGGTGTTTTCTCCAATATGTCCGCCGCGTGCTGCCCAATAGCGTTCAGCATGTCACCTATTTCTATGGTAGCCATATTATCTGCCCTTCTTTTTATTCGGAAATAATCGCTGTTGTATATCGCCATTCACATTGTAAATCACATCAATACCGCTTGGCCGCCTTGAATTGCCTCCATAAGCAGCCCGAATATCAACTAGCACTTTTTTGCCAGCCTGTATCTCTCGTTTCCAATCATTTTCCAGCTTGCGATAGTCGCTATTATTGAAACGCGCGTTTTGTGCGAAGTGATTATAGGGCGTTTCAGGCCCACCAAATTGTCGTCCTATAAAATGTCCGCCGTGATCCTTTGGAAGACGGTCGGGTTTTCCCGCGTCCCTTTGCGAGACCCTTGACCGAGGTTGTTCCGGCACCAGTCGCAATTGGCCATGTGCGCGAACCGTACGATCCTGTGTGTCGGCTTCAAAATTGTATCCGCCCGCCGAAATTTTTCGCACTGGAGGCTTAGCTGTAGTTTGCGGCTTAACAACACGCGTTGTTATAGCCCGCGGCTTAACGGTCTCGCGCTTGGGTTGCCGGACCTGCGGAACAGGTTTTTTGGATACCGGCTTGTCCCATGATCCGCTAGCCCCCGCGCCGCCGAAACGTCCGCCACTAAACCGGCTTCCACCGCTTTTGAATCTTGCCCGGCGCCGACTGAGGCTTGATTTTATTTGTTTCTGATTGGCCCGTTTCGCCGCCTGTGCCAAATCGCTGCCCCTGCCCAGCCGATGTAAACTTTCCATCCTCTGTGTCGTGCCAGGGATTGAATTTCATCTCTAATGATGCCGGAATAATCTCGTCTTTAACGGGTGGTCCGTGCCCTTTATCTGCCCAGGCCGGAAACCCCGCCATCACCCGTTTCTCTTCTGCCGTCAGGAAATCCGCCGCTGTCACCTGCGCCCATAACCGTTCACGGTCTTCTGATAATGCGGCGATTTGGTCGAGATCAGTAGACAGCGCCGCATCCGGCCAAACCGGCCGCAGCCCCTCGCCAATCGCCGCGAGTATTTTGGCCGCCAGCGGCAGTATCGCCTGCCGCCACAGCGCCTTATTGGCCTCGCGGTAATTGGCGTAGGTTGCATCGCCGGGTAATCCGAGCAGCATCGGCGGCACCCCGAATGCCAGCGCAATTTCGCGTGCTGCCGATGCTTTCATCCCGGCAAAATCCATCTCTGCCGGGCTCAATGAAAGCGCCTGCCATTTCAGCCCACCTTCCAGCAACATTGGCCGCCCGGCATTGCCCGCGCCCTGAAAGCTGTCGGCCAGCTCGCCCTTTAGCCGTTCAAATTGCTCATTCGATAACCCGCTGCCTTCTGCGGTTTCATAGACCAAAGCGCCCGATGGCCGCGCCGCATTGTCGAGCAGCGCCTTGTTCCATTTTGCCGCAGCATTGTGCGCCGCAATCGCGCCCGATGCCGCGCCTAGACAGCCCAGGCCATAATGATCGTCTAGCGGATGCATGCTGCGGATATGGATTACATTTTCCGCCGCCATCCGCGTGGATGCCTCGCCAACGCGGTAGATATAGGCCATCGGCCACCCGCGCGCATCCGCCTCCACCGCGATCCGTTCAGGCCGCAGCGCATATAGCTCGCACGGCGCACCATCGGGACCATATAGGATCTCGATATAGGCATTGCCATGCAGCAACAAATGCACCGCGACGGTTTCCAGCAATGCCTGCCCGCCCGATGTCGCGTTGACCAGCGCCAGTAACGCCGGATCGGGCGAGGTCAGCGGCGCAGAAGCCACCCCGTCGGCCACCAGCCGCACAGCGCGCTGGGCAATCGCATTACCAAGATACCCCTCACGCACCTGCGCCTCATAAGACCGCGGCCATTCACCAAGCGAACCCGCCACCCCAAACCCGCGCGCCGAATAGGCACGACTTTGCACCGGACGCAGCGAACCACGCCCGGCTGATTTCCAGCCGAAGATTTTCATGTTTTATTCCTAGGTTAGATTAACGGAACGTTCAGTTACTTGGAACTGCTTCTGGCTCGATTATGCCATCTTGTGGTTGGAAAATTACTCTTAATGATCCCAGCGCAAACACATAATCATCCACGTAAAGGCGTACCTTAATTCTGCCGTTATTGGTTAGAACAAGGTTAGCAATACGTGCCTCACTTTTTAATTGGGGTGATCTAGCACCGTCTTTATCTGAAAATAATAAGTCGAGGCCTTCCTGCGATACGTCTGCAGGTAATTCAGTTTCCATCGCTGCAATCTCTTGCTCAACGAAATTTTCGTCTTCAAATATTATTTTGAGTGTAACTTTTTTTTGTAGCATTTCGTCGTCGAACCACATTGTGGTCAAAACGCATAATTGTGGGATGATCACAGGCGCAGGATTGGCGATCATCATAGCGCCATCGTAAACGCCAATTAACGATTTTTTTCCTGATACTTCATCACGTATATCATCACAGAAAATACTGAATCCGCTTGGATGAGTTGGTAAAATTAGCATATTATGCAGCTACCGAGCTTATCTGTTTCATTTGATGCGTGCTTATCCTTGTACTTGATGTTTTTACGTTCCCAGTATGTACTGTAGAGGCGCCTTCATAATTAAGAATTTTTATGAAGGCGGCTGATTTAGGGCTAAGCAAAGCGCCGGGAACAATCTTAGGCGTATTAGCGCCATCCATTTGTTCAGCAATAGGAAGTGACAACTCAATTTCCCGCCCCATTGCCCAAGCCAATTCGGCTAACCGCCCCAATGTAATATCCTGACGGCCATTAAGTTCGCGGCTAATGACTGACCGATGCACACCAATAGCAATGGCGATCTTGGATTGATTGACACCACTACGCTCACCCTCTTCCATAAGGGCGCGCTGAAGCGAGCGGCGGACACGCGAGATCAATCGACCGGCAGCGCGCTTGCTTGGGCTAATAGCAATCTGAAATGACGGCATCTGGGTTGCCTCCGGCTATGAATTTGGGTTCGTCAAGATTTAAGGCGTCACGAAATCTTACCGCTTGTTTGCAATATGGCTTTACCAAACCAAGTTCTTTGATTCTAAATTTACTGTCGCAGTCACTAACTAGGAAACAATCTTTCCGAGCGAACCATCCAAATAAGCGCACATCGGCTGTTTTCAATTCCCATATACCATCCTCTACATGAACAAGCGCCTTGAACCGTGTTCCAACTTGCAAAGCCTGTCCTGAACAGAATTCATAAAACAATGTGTCCACCTGCATGTAAGGCCTTTCTTCAGTTTGCCGGTCCGAATCAGTTACAGGCAACACCTCTGCAAGCCACTTATGTGCTCTTGGGAGTAAGTAAATGCTTCGCTCTTCCAACTCTCGCAAACCCAAGACAGGATCAACTTTAACAAGCTTTCCTGATGCGGCTAATTCTACAATTGTTGCCATTTAAGTCAACAGTCCTTAATGAATGGTGACTGAAATATGTTTGTATCGCTTCTGTTCCGATTGTCAAACTACAACCCCCGCACCCTAACCACCCCATTCCCCCGCCCCAGCATCAATTCGCTCATCGCCCAGACGAGTGCGTCGGCTCTGTCTGGCGACCCGCCCGGGCCTTCATATCCGCCGCCAGCGATCAGGCCGCACATCTCGTCTTCCAGCTGCGGGAATGCGCCTGCGTGCCACGCCCTGCCCGCTTCGTACAATGCTGCCACTGGTTCGGCCCGTGCCGATTTACCGCGGCTCGCGTGGACGCGTTTTATCGGCATGGCGAGGTCGGCGGCGCGCAACGTGCTTTCCACCATTTCGCCGCCTTGATTGCCCTCTGCCACCACGCGGTCGGCGTCCCATGCCTGCGCCGCTGCTGCCACTGCGCGGGCCCAGCCTTCGGGTGATGCGCCGCTGACCGAATGATCGGCGAGCACATAGGCTTTGTCATCCAAGCCCAGGCCGACCGCGATGATGCCGCATGCGTCACCGCCCGATGTTACCGGCGGATCAACGCCGATGATGATGCGCTTCAATTGCGGCGCCATCGGCACCCTCTGCCGTTCGATCAAATCGCGTGACCATAACGCACCCGCAATGTCGTCAATTAGTTCGCCGTCAATTTCCTGCCGCCCTTGCCGCGTGCCATCGTAACGGGCGCGGATCGTGACCACGAAATCATCGGGCAGATTGAAGTTATCTGCGGTGCTGCCGCCATGCAAAACTGTTCCTTCCTGTGCGATCAAGCGGCGCAGCAACGGTATCGGACGCGGAGTAGTCGTCACCACCACCCGCGACCGGGCCGCCAATCGCAGCCCGAGCATCATATTGTCCCATACGCTATCGGCGTGGTTCCATTTCGCCAGCTCGTCGCACCAGGCATGGTGATGTTCGGGCCCGCGCAGCTTCTCCCGGCTTTCGGCGGAATAAATATGCGCCACTGCGCCAGAGGCAAAGGTAACTTCGCCTTTGCCGGCATGAAAGCCTATCTTTTCATCGCGGCGGGCCACCGCCAGCAAGCCGCTTTCGCCCTCGACCATCACGTTGCGGACATCGTCGATCGTGGCCCCGACCAAAGCAAACCGCAGTGACCCATCGCAGCGGGCAAGCTCGCTGACCCATTCAGAACCAGCGCGCGTCTTACCAAAGCCCCGCCCCGCCATTATCATCCATATCCGCCAATCGCTGTCGTCGGGACACTGCCCGGCATGTGCCCATAATCGCCAGTTGCCGCACAATTGTGTGTGTGCATACGGCTCCATATTGGTCAGCAATGTGTCCGGGCTATTTTCGCAAAGGTGCGGCCCTTTCCAATCACGATGCGCCATCAATTTCCCTTTGCCCAACGCAAAAGGGCCAGAAGCATTACGCTTCCAACCCCTGTGTGCATCCCGCCTGCGCCGCGACAGCGCCGTGGGCGCGAATCACATTTTTCGACTATGGCTATTTGTACCCAGACAGCGTTACAATGTCAATCGTAAATTACCAAATAGGTAATTTTAACGAGAATGTATAGCCGCCACATTACCACGCATTGGCCACAATGGCCGCTCCGCACCGTATTTGTCGATCAGTGATATCGGAAATGACAGTTTGTTTTCCCGCCAGACTCCCTTATTCACCTCATCATCAGTTTTTTAAATCACAGAAACAATTACAGAAACAATGGAGAGTTTATGAATATCGAAGCCAAATGTCCGGTAATGCATGGCAATGGTAAAGTTGCGTTGATGTCAAGCACGGCCAAGCAAGTTTGGTGGCCAAATCAGTTGAACCTGAAGATATTGCATCAACATTCCGCATTGTCCGATCCGATGGATGCCGACTTTGATTATGCTGAAGAATTTAAGCGCCTCGATCTGGATGCCGTGGTTGCCGACCTGCACGCTTTGATGACCGACTCGCAAGAGTGGTGGCCTGCGGATTATGGCCATTATGGTCCATTTTTCGTTCGCATGACCTGGCACGCCGCAGGCACCTATCGTATTGCCGATGGACGCGGCGGCGCAGGCAGCGGATCACAGCGGTTTTCGCCAACCAACAGCTGGCCAGATAATGGCAACCTTGATAAAGCACGCCGCCTGCTATGGCCGATCAAGCAAAAATATGGCCGCCAATTGTCGTGGGCCGATCTGTTCGTTCTGACAGGGAATGTTGCCCTTGAATCAATGGGCTTCAAAACATTCGGTTTTGGCGGCGGACGTCCCGACATTTGGGAAGCGGAACAGGATATCTATTGGGGCCCTGAAACCGAATGGCTCGGTGATGAGCGTTACACGGCGGACCGAGTGCTCGATAATCCGCTGGCTGCGGTACAAATGGGGCTGATCTATGTGAATCCGGAAGGCCCCAATGGCAATCCTGATCCGCTGGCGTCGGCGCGCGATATTCGTGAGACATTCGCCCGGATGGCGATGAACGACGAAGAAACCGTTGCCTTGGTGGCTGGCGGACATGCGTTTGGTAAAGCGCACGGCGCGGCTGATCCGGGCCAATATGTTGGTCCAGCGCCCGAAGGCGGCAGCATCGAAGATCAGGGCTTTGGCTGGAAAAACAGCTTTGGCAGCGGCAAAGGCGTTCACGCCATCACCAGCGGCATCGAAGGCGCATGGACGATGAACCCGATCCAATGGGACAATAACTATTTTGAAAACCTGTTCGGGTTTGATTGGGAATTGACCAAAAGCCCGGCTGGCGCACAGCAATGGACGCCAAAGAACCCCGAAGCAGCCGGAACGGTTCCCGACGCCCATGACGCGTCAAAACGCCATGCGCCGATGATGACAACCGCCGATATGGCGCTGCGGATGGACCCGGCCTATGAACCCATTTCACGGCGCTTCTTAGCAAACCCAGCAGAACTGGCAGACGCATTTGCGCGCGCTTGGTATAAGCTGACGCACCGCGATATGGGGCCGGTTACTCGCTATCGCGGAAATCTGGTTCCGTCAGAAACACTGATTTGGCAAGATCCCGTTCCCGCCGCAACAGGCGCACCGATTGATGCCGCCGATATTACGGCGTTGAAGACCAGCCTTGTTAATGCCGGGCTGTCCGTATCGCAATTGGTGACCACCGCGTGGGCATCGGCATCGACCTTTCGCGGATCAGATAAGCGCGGCGGTGCCAACGGCGCGCGCATCCGCCTTGCCCCGCAAAAAGATTGGGCGATCAACCAACCGGCTGAACTGGCAGAAATCCTGTCCGTGCTTGAAAATGTGCAAAAGGAATTCAATGCAAAAGCGGGCGGCAAGAACGTTTCCTTGGCTGATTTGATTGTTCTGGGCGGATGCGCCGCGATTGAAAAAGCGGCGAAGGCGGCGGGGCATGATGTAACTGTGCCGTTCACACCGGGACGCACCGATGCGGCGCAGGAAGACACCGATGTTGAATCATTCGCGGTGTTGGAACCGTCCGCCGATGGCTTCCGCAATTATATCAGCAGCGATGTCGATGTTGCAGCAGAAGTGATGTTGATTGACCAAGCACAATTGCTGACATTAACCGCGCCCGAATTAACCGTCCTGATCGGCGGCATGCGGGCGTTGAATACCAATGTTGCAAAATCGGGCCACGGTGTCCTCACCAGCAGGCCGGAAACGTTGACCAACGACTTCTTCGTCAACTTGCTCGCCATGAATATTACTTGGCAACCTGTTGCTGGCGCACCGAACCAGTATTCTGCGGTTGATAGCAGCGGCACACAAAAGTGGACGGGTACGCGGGCGGATTTGGTGTTCAGCTCGAACTCCGAATTGCGCTCACTGGCCGAAGTATATGGTTCAAATGACGCCCAAGCCAAATTTGTCCGCGACTTCGTTGCCGCATGGAACAAGGTAATGAACCTTGATCGTTTCGACCTGAATTAAGGTCAGTGATTGGCCCGGAACCGGTAAGCTGCACGATGCAGCATTGCCGGTTCCGGGTTAATTCAAGTTCGGCGTTCTGGGGTTAGCTCCAATTCGTCGTCCTATGGCTCCCAATTCGTCGTCCTATGGCCCCCCCCCCAATTCGTCATCTTATCCCCCCGTTTCGTCATCTTATCCCGCCGTTTCGTCATCCTGAATTTATTTCAGGATAAATAGCCCCTCACCCTGAATGTATGCGCGGTATGTATCCTGAAATAAATTCAGGATGACGGTTTGGTGTGGCGACGGTGCGTTGTTCTGGGGACGGCGCGTTGTTCAGGTGGCCGTGTGGAAATTATGTTCCGCTCAATCCCCGCCCCGCATTATGACTTGCAATGTAGGATTTGTTCTGGGACCACAGGGCATAGCCGATGGTTCACTGGCACGCTCTTTGACATTGTTGGCGGACCAAATGTGGGCGGTCCAAACACCCTCCCTTCGCGGCCAAATCGGCGATGGCAGAAAACCGCGATGTTGGAAATAATCTTTCGCCATGCTTTCGCGAAATGTCAAAATAGGCGTCAACCTTGTCAACTAGGTGTCAACTTGGGCGTTTTTGGGGCTTGGAGCGGGGGTGTGGTTTCGATCAAATTCCGGCCCGCTTTTGGCCCAAATATCCGGTCCTAAAACCGGATCATTATTGACCGCACCAGTTTCGGCGATATCGAATAAATGGCCTGCAAAACTTTGACGATGCCAACATTGGCTTCGTTTTTGTTCCCCTCGATGGCATCCACTATTTGCGCCGCACAATCGGCGGGCGACATTTTCTTGCTTTCGCGCCCTGCGGTCATAGCCGTATCCACCACCGGCGGCAGCGCCTCGATCACCCGCACCCGGCTGTTCTTTAAATTGAAGCGCAGGCTTTGTGTAAAACTGCGCAGTCCGGCTTTGGTGGCGCAATAAACCGGACCGCCAGCGCGCGGCGCAATCGCCAATCCTGATGTTACATTGACGATTACGGCTTCGGGCCGCCCCAGCAACATGGGCAGAAAATGACCGATCAAATGCATCGGCGCATTCAGGTTGAGGAATATCGCCTGATCGGTTAGCGCCAGATCAAGCGGTTCGCCGGGTCCAAAATTTCCGCTCATGCCCGCGTTATTGATCAATATGTCGATGGGCCGCCCTGCCAAAACTTTGACGAACTTGGCGCAGCCACCGGCATTGGAAAGATCGGCAGATACCGCTTCCATGCCTTCACTGCGCGCCGCGTCCAATTGTGCCTGACGCCGCCCGCAAACAATAACGGCGGCGGCCTTGGCCTTGCAAATGCGGGCAATTTCCAAGCCGATTCCATCGGTTCCGCCGGTTATGACGATCAATTTTCCGCTTATGTTCATTAATCTTTTATCCAGTTGATGTCGCAAATCGGGACGGCGTTTTCGCTGCCCGTCGTTAACCACTTTTGTGTCTAGTCAAACGAGTTAACAAATCGTTAATCACTCTGCCATGAAAATAAGAAACCTTCAAAATCTCGTTTGTCGCAACGAAGCCGCCGGTCATCCCTTTCGCAGGATGTTGCCGCCGCCCAAATTCGATATGGCATTGGACGCTAGTCTATCCGCGCCGTGGTGGAAAAAAGAAGATACGCATCTGTTCGTGATGAGCTTTGCTGCGTTCTTCGTCGTTTTTTCAACGTTTATTGCTTGATCTCAATCGCACGCTTTGTGCAACAGCCAAGCGATCCATGCTGATACCAGACACGCGGCGGCAACCATGAACAGCGTGTCGGCGATGCTGACATTGATTTGCACCAGCCAACCGTAAATCAGAACGCCGACCACCATCGCGCCGGAATTGACGATGTTGTTGGCGGCTATCGTCCGCGATGTTTCCGACTTTTGCACGGTCGTAGTCAAAAACGCATAGAGCGGGACAACGAACATTCCGCCGGTTACCGCGATGCCGAATAAGGCGATAAGAATGAAGTCGCCCTGCGCTATCGACAAGAATTGCCGGTAATCCATCAGCGTTT
>JAYUPJ010000008.1:0-10484 GCA_043760195.1 Sphingomonadales bacterium
AGACGTCATTCATATCTGGGCGGCATAAGCCCCTTGGCTTTCGAAGCTAAGGTGGCATAATGAAAGACAAGCGACCGGAACCAAACCGTTACAAGTCCATCAGGCCAAAGCACTTGGTGCGTTTGATCGACAATAGCGCACACGCCGTCCTGACATCCACCAGCAGCGGCTCAATATAGGGATTGTAATGTCTCATCAGATTTTGTCTTTCACGATACGGCAGCAGGACGCACTTCATCGCTGACCGACAAAGCGGCCCTGCTGGTTCAAATTGTTTGAAAATTGTGGGTATCGGGGCAGGCTTGGTATTGAAACGGCGACAACAGCCAAGCCTATTTGGTCAACGCCTAATAGTCATAGAAGCTATAAAACCGTCCCAATCCGTCTTCGGTTTCACCAATGCCGATCATAAGCATAAGTTCCGAGGGGTCACACTTTTCAAGCCATTGCTCGATTTGCGAGGCGAGCGGCTCGGGTATAGGTTCGTTGATATCAACTCGTCGCCTAACTCCGTTTTGGTCGACGACAACTTTACGCGAAAGCCCACAGGACTGGATCAAATTAGGCAAGTCTTGTGCTAAACCGGCCAAAGGCTTGACGATCACTCTCTCACCGATAGGATCGTAAAATTCCAAGTCTTTATCATCGTCGGTGTTATTTTCGGTGTCCCTAAATCGCGGAAATACACGTAAATTTTCGAGCAGCTTTGCAATGCCGTAGCTGGCGATCCCGCAAAGGCTGAAGCGATAAAGCTTGCGCACGGGATCGGATTCGATGTGTAGACGCCCAATCAACATTCCCTGCCTGTCGTCTATTCCCAGCGCGTCAAGCGTCAAAGCAACAGCTTCAACGATTTCAGGTGCTTCAAGGCTTTCAAGATGGCCATGCCCTACCTTCAAACTGCGGGCATGGATTTGGAATGTATATTTGGTTTCGCCCTCGTTATCAAAAACGCGGTCAATTGCCGCGCCATACTCCTCGGCGGATATCACCTTCGTAATCATGGTTTAGTTCTCCGTTCGCATTTTGCAAAATTGCTACGAACGGCGCACCTAGAGAACGCAAAAATCCGGAAAATCAAACGCCGACCCGGATTAATCCGGATCAATCCGGATCATTTGACGTTTATCCGGCGGCTTTCAATTTATCGGATTTTTGTACTCGCGCCACCGGTCCTTGATGGCTCTGAATGCCTTTTCGGTACTACCGAGTTTTGGGCTAACTTTGCGCCTTGCCTTCAACAACGCCGCGATCTCGTCGTGAAAAGTAGGAGCTTTCATATCAGTATCAATGCCATGCAAATCTGAATACACAACGACCTCTGAGACCCAATCATACCAAGCATTACTTCGAGTATTGCCGGTATTACCAAGTTCTTTGGCTTCATCAGTTGAATGAATTTTTAGCGCATCGGCCGGCTTGGGCTTTAAGAAAGATAAGATCAGTTGCCCAACCTCACTCAAATGCAATTCCAGTCGATACACAAATTTCCTAATCAGCTTGTTTTTTTCAGACAAGTCTGCTGGCCCAGTTAATAACTCGGTTGGTTTTCGAGCGATGAAATAGCCGTATTTCCAGCTGGCTTCGTCAGCGTTGATTGTCCACCCCATTGAGGCAAGAAAGATATCTCTGGGGATCGATTTTGGCCCTTTATCATCGCCGGTCGGTTCAAAAACGGTCCGCTCTTGCTGACCGTTGTGCGGACGAGATGTTTTGTAACCAGTCCAATCAATATTATGCCAATCAACCTTTCCTCGGTCCGCTTCTTGGCACCAACAAGCTGCCCTGCACGTCAGGCTACCTTGGCTCAATCGTTGTATGATTTCCGCCTTCGCGCTTTCTTCGTCGCCAAAGTGAGGGGTCAGCAATTGCAAGGCATCTATGGCCCCAATCCAACCGGTTTCTGACAGCTTGGCCTTTATCGGTGGGGTGAGCGCTTTCCAAGGACTCTTAATTTTCAGTTTGTCAGTTGCGACCGGACTTTGGCGTTTGACGGCTACAACGATTTTCTGGGGAGGTTTTTTTGTCATTGCAGCTAATGGCTCCGTTACAGGTTCAATTTTGCTTTGTTATCCCCATCGAAGGACAAATTTCAACGACTTCGATGGCTCCGAAAGCCTATCCTGCGAGAATAATGGGGACAAAGCGCATTATGAAGTTGGAGCTTCATCCTGATGGCGCCGTGCTTCGTGATCAAACATGATCCTGATTGTCAGACGGCTGGGGTCACGGACAGTTGGACCAGCTGCCAAAACCTCGACACGCCAAATCATCTTCTCACCATCATAATCGATCAGCCCGTACCCGTGCCATTCGTCAGGATCGGCGTCAGGCCCAAACACATCATACCGCCGGATTAGCTCCGTGATGGCCTGCAATTGGTCATTGCTAAACTGTCGTCCTACTTCGCGTGAGATGACCACGCTTCCATGGGGCAGCTCGCGGCGGAGCTTGTCGTTCAGCCTTCGGATGCGTTTGGCCTGCTTGAGTTGGTCAGTCATGGCCCTCTACGTAATTGCTCCTATCATGATTGAGAAACGTCCGAGTTTGCAAACTTGATACTCATTCGCGGGCTTCAGTCGGGTTGTTATGACTATCATCAGACGATGGCCCTACATCAAAGCCATTGCCATGAGGGGTGGTCACCATGCCCGACTCTTTGGCGATGCGACTGATGTCGGTCTCTTCCTCGGTTGTTGCAGGCCGAGTTCCACTATCCTCTGTGTCTTTAGGTTCTTCTGCCGATTGCCTATTTGTGTCAGGGCTAGATGTATGTTCGTCAGCATATCCAGGTTCACTCGACTGACCTTCTTCAACGGGCGGCTCAACGTCTGTCTGTTCAGCTGCTATATGGTCTTTCGCTACTGCGTCTTTGTTTGCGACCATGCCGTCGTAAAAGGCCGCAGATGCAAGATAGCCGCTAAGCGAAGCGATGCCAATGAGAGCGGCGATGGTAGCTAAAAGGGGTTTGTTCGCCATATTAGGACTCCAACCGTTTGGTGATGAGCAATGGGCTAAAAGACTCCCCGCAGAAGCGGCACTTGATTGCAGCCGCCTTGATGGTCTCAGCACAGGTCGGACAAACTCTGCTGTCATTTTCAAGCATTGGTATCGACGCCGGTGCATTTACGAACGGCTGGGCCGCAACTGGTTGCGGCACGGGGATGTAGATTGGCTGCGTTGGCTGGCTAGCTTCGTTGTTGCGGTTATTGACAATAACAGTCTGATGGACCGACTGCCCCTTATTGGACAGTGCCCAGATCAGGGCAATTATCCATACAATGCCAGACCAACCCAACAACAGGTTTAGTGCAAATATACCCCAAGCCGAAGCATGACCGCGAATGGCAGCTATGATCGCAGGGAGCAAGTAGAATGCACCTGCTAGTGCGATAGTGAGGTAAACTATATCCGGCATCATAATTACTCTCCATATGGTGTTATTGAGAAGGCAGTGATTGGAGGCACTGTTATGCGTTAGTGACGAGATTCCGGAACGATATGACGCCAGCATAACCCGGCCAGCACGGGAACTCTGGTTAAAAGATTTCCTTAACAGCTATCAGTGTTTGTCCTTGTGGCGTGATCTCTGTGCCATAGTAAAAGTTTGCCGTTCCCTTGCTCGTTATGAAGGAACCCATGCAGGACAATGTCCCATCATCTCGAAAGGAAGAACTATCTGGATTGCGGTTGACTTCCAGTACGGTCAACTTGTAATTTGCTGTATCTTCTAGTACCTTAATTGCGTCGGGTTCGATTTGAGCGCACACCTCATCCGGTGTAGGAGGAATAGCTGCAATCCTTGCCGTTTCGGCTTCTGCGGCAGCCTCAGCTCGTTCAGCATCCCTCGCGGCTTTTTCAGCCTCCATACCCGAGCGTTCCGCTTCTACGCGGGCCTTCTCAACTTGGACCTGTTCAACCTTGGCTTCCGCCGCTGCTACTTTAGTCGATTCCAATGTGGCTTTAGCCGTTTGTGCTTCGTCCTTGGCAGTCTCCGCCTCCTCCTTGGCAGCTTCGGCTTTTGATGCGGCATTATCAGCGGCAATCTGCGCGAGTGTCAGTGGTGGAGCTGCTATGGCAGCGCCGAGAAACAACCCTACCAAACCCATTACAACATTCTTGATGATCTCACCCGCATTGGCTTGCATCGGCGGGATATTATCTGGAATCTTTATCTTCATAGGCAAACCTTGCTTTTTGTCATGCCAGCCCAATGACGACCAGATTGGCGTCTGACTGATCTATCCATTGTTGGTGACACACTCGAACGCGCTTTCGTCGAACGTGATCTCGGCTTTGGGAGTGAGCGGCGTGAATCCATCCTTATCCAAAACCCAAGGCTGTTGGTAGCAACGGTGCTCTACGTTATCATCCTGCGCCTCCCAGTTGGCCCAAACCAAAGCACTGTCTTTGCGGTAACTGAGATCAATTCGCATTTGCTCCTCCCCACCCAGAGGGAACCACAAAACTGCCCCACTGGATTTGTCCACTGCAAAACGCTGGTTGCAGTCTGTTCCACAACCGAAACTCCAAAATGTCAGGCTCCCACCGTAATCAATATCTGCTTGATGGGCATTGTTGACCATAGTGCGAAAGTTCTTGGCATCCTCGGTCCAACGTATCGGCTTGACAGTCCCCTTATACATCTTGACCGAGTACTGCTCGAAGCCCTCCCCGTAAACCGAGGGTCCCGATGCTGCTTCCACCTTGGCTGTTTCAGCCTCGGCCTTGTTCTTTTCTTCCTTGGATTTTGCGGTCTCTAATTCAGCTTTGCGAGTTTCCGCTTCGGACTTTGCCATCGCGGTCTTTGCTTCTGCATCGATTGCGGCGATCTCCTTTGGCGTCCTGTTGCGGTCACCGCTGATGATAACGAGGCCAAGTCCGAGAATTAGCCCACCTAAGAACCAACGGGCTTTCTTGATGAGCTTGATAGCTTCCGTATAATAGGGACGCGCAGCTTCTGGAATCAGCCTCTGCATTGCTATGAATTGGTTAGAGAAAATCACTAGTGCTTTGTCCAGCATGTTTCATACTGCTTGTCGCCTAAGGTAAACTCATAAATGTATGCGATACGCGATGCTGCAGACACAGCCTTAAAGCTAAATGATTGATTTGGCTCTGCGCCGATTAAAAACCGACTCTTGGAACCGGGCCTGTAGGAATACACCTTCACTTCTGAAAAAATGGCTGGGTAAATTCCGGAATATTCGTTCGAATCGGATTGTCGCGTTTTAATAACTCCCTTTGACACTCTGCCAACCTCGCCCGGTATGCGCAGATTATAATAGTGAGTGAAGATGTTGTTGCCATCAGACCTTTTATTAAAGACCCAAACATCCTCACCACACCTACCATCGGACCTGACGTCAGAGCTCCACTGTTCACCTGCACCCAACGAAATATCCTCTTCAAAAAGATAAATTCTTGGCTCCTTGCCAAGGGTTTGCGCCGCTACTGACGTAGTAGCGAGCAAAGCGATAGCGGAAACTGCGCTGATTTTGAATATTGATCCTATCATAGGATGTCCTCGGTTCATCTGACCTACCCCTTGTAGTTTTCCAGAAAAATCGTCCGCTTGATGGTTTCATCGAGGATGCAACCCGCATAGATCAGCCCCGCCATCGAACCACCCTCATCTGCGATCGCCCGCTGGCATTTGACATCGCGCTGCTTGATCCATGTTCGTTGCAGCCCGCGCAGAGTATCTTTTCTGGGCTTGGGCAGCGGTCGCATGACCATCACATAGGCTTGGTTGAGCCTACCGTCCTGAACTTCGATTTCCGCAACGATGCAGTCCATCATGCTCGAAGTGACGCCTTCGGAAGTGTCCATGCAATCCGAATAGGTTTGCGTATATCGCTTCTCGATTTGCGATTGGGTCTGTGCAGACGCCGAACTGGCGAACATCGCCGCGATCAATAGTGTTCTGGAAAATAACATATTGTCCTCCCTTTCAAATAGTCATGCGTGATGAAGTTAAGAACATCAATAACAAAATGGGTCGTAAATACCGTGGCCTGTTGATGTACCAGTTGGGATGGTGCAGCAGTGTCGAGCAAACCCCGAACCGATGACGAAGACCGTCGCCTAAAGGCCTTGGGCCAAGCTATTCGTGATGTCCGCAAAGCACACAATGTGTCGCAGGAAGCTTTGGCGTATAATGCTGGAATTGATCGATCCCATATGGGCAAAATCGAACGCGGCGAACGAAACGTCACTGCCCTTAATCTGTTGCGCGTTGCCAAGGCTCTCGGTGTGAATCCATCCGAGATATTCTCCAAAGCGGAGTTGTAAGCGTGAGTTTGGATAGCGCCGTTCATCTCACAAGTCCGCTTCGGTCATGATAGTGATTACGCGGTGTGTAATACTGGCATCGGCTGGATCATCAGAACCGAACTTTAAATCAGGATCATAATAATCAATCTTAAAATATAGGTCGGTTCCGAATAGTTCAAAATCCCCGAAATCGCGCTCGCCGACTGGATTGTTATCTTCGTCGAAGCCGTCATAATTTGCCAGCGCCGTTACCAACTCTTGGGCATTATACGGCTCGAGGCTTCTAACCTTGCGGGTGATAACGACTGTGCCGTCTTCGCAAGTTTTGCGTAAAATGTCGTTCAGCCTAGCGATCTGCTCTGCCCTTGGCAGCGTCACACAATCCGCTTCATTGTCATTGTGCATGTTGCATCTCCTTGGTGCGTGAAAGGACTGCGGCCACCGCATCGCTGCGATGACCGCTAGTGCCTGTTGATAGAGTTATTTGCGCTTGGCTGCTTCGCGGACTTGTTCGACGATCTGGTCAAGTTGAGCCTTGGCCGAGATTGCAAGTTCGATGACTTTGCCGACCGGCGCTAAGGCTTTGTCGAGGTCATTTTCTTGAACGCCCTTTGCCAGAAGATCAGCATTGACTTTGACGGGAAGATACAGACGCTCCTTGGCCGTATCGCGCACAAATCCAAGTTTGACGAGAGCGTCCACGGTTTTATCATGAGCGATTGCTGTCAGAGCAAATGGCGCAAGACCATTCCGAAATTGAAGCTCCAAGCCCATCTTTGTAGAACCAACGCCAACAGCCGCCGCAATCCAGCTATATTCTTCCTCGGCATCGCAGAGTTCGACCAGTTCGATCCAAGCATCTCCATTGCCGACGCCCATTTTTTGCTTCCACTCGGGCGCGACAAGTAAGGCACTAAAACCCGCTTCGACGACCTTCCAATTTTCTGGAGCAAGTTTATCGAACAGCGCGCGAACCTCGCGCATCATCCGTTCGCTCAACAATCCGCTAGCCAAATGCCAGTCATCTTCAATGGTGGCGATATTGCGGATAATCCGTGCTGCAACCGCTGTATCGTGCGATTGTGCCACTAAAGCTTTTTCATGTGTGTCCATATTTCACTCCTCTGCATATGTGGAGGACCGCTAAGGGACCTCCTCCAACCTCATGGCTGGCTTGGCATTGGAGTGTGTGATTGGGTCGATCTGCCCGATTACCAAACACACATCTTCTCATGGTCAGAAAACTATTCTGACGCCCTTAATGATACTCTGTTGAAAATCACGCCAAACCCAGTTTCAAACCGACCTCGATCAATCGGGGATCGGTCAAACCCCAAACTTGGCGTTGCATCATTTTTAGCGGATTTAGCGCAAAATGTCAAAAATGGCCGAACTACGCGGCTAACAATAGGATATATAATTCAGCTATTTACTGGTTACATGGATTGGAAAATCACCGATTCGCCGTGCCGTCAGCAACCTCGGTCATGCGTTGCGCTACCGCAGGCTTGGCAGCACAAAAATCGGCCCATGCCGCCATCAGTTCGCGTCGCTTTTCCAAAGCCCGTCCTCGGCGATAGGCCCGTTCTGTGGAAGACCCGACGGTATGCGCTAGGGCCATTTCGACCTCTTCACGGCCAAATTGGGTTTCATCGCCTGCCCAATCCCGAAACGATGATCGAAATCCGTGCGCGGTAATGTCCGCCCGTCCCATGCGTTTGAGCAACTGGCCAAAGGCCATATCGGAAAAGGTACCACCACGTTGAGCTGGAAACACAAGGTCAGTTGGCTTTGCATTTTGGGGCTTGATGGTCGCTGCGATTGTCACGGCAGCGTTGCTGAGTGGCACCTCATGAGTGACCCCGGCCTTCATTCGTCCACCCGGCACCGTCCAAAGCTTTTCTTCAAGATTGAGTTCACGCCAAGTCATGCCGCGTGTTTCGCCAGACCTTGCCGCTGTCAGTGTCGCAAACTCCAATGTCCGCGCGGCCATTGCAGGCCGTTTGCGTAGTTCCACCATAAAGGATGCTATCTCGGCAAAAGGCAGCGCCGCATGATGTTTAACCTCCAGCTTTGAGCGTTTGGGTAACATCAAATCGAGATGGCCACGTCCTCGCGCAGGATTTTCACCAGATCGAAGGCCTTTGGCCTTGGCTGCATCCAAGATACGTTCAATCCGTCCGCGCACCCGTGAAGCCGTTTCCTGCTTGGTCAACCAGATCGGCTGAAGCACCGCTAAAATGTGATCTGTGGTTACAGCAGCTATCGGGACATCATAGATCGACTGCGCATATGTCCTTAGCGAATTGCGCCACTGCTGCCTGTGCTTGGGATTTTTGAAGCCTCCTTCAATGTCGTCGATCAGGTTTTCGGCAAAAGCACCAAAGCTGGTCGCCAATCGCTGCTTTGCCATCAAGCGTTCAAACCGTGGGTCTTTGCCATCAACCAGCAGAGTGCGAATATGTTCGGCCTTCTCGCGTGCCTTGGCCAAGGGCACATCGAAAACAATTCCAAGCCCTAGTTCGAATCTTTTACCCTCAAACGTCCCGATAAAGATCCAATTGCGGCCAGTTGGTCGCACACGCAAATACAACCCACCACCGTCAGAGTAAATTCCAACCTTGGTAATCGTTGCCACTTGGCGAACTGAAAGTTTGTTACGCGCGCGCGATGACATTTTTTCGTAATAGCGGCCCTCCGCCATCATTACCAGCCATAGTTTCAGCCATAGTTATGGATGCGGTTTGAGGCGACTTCCGGCGTTCGGTGGCGAACTCAAAAACCCATGTAAAGCATAGAAAACCTTGGCTTTAGCGAGTTTATCTTGGTTCGTGATAAACCGCAAAAGTGCAGGATCTGGCGGAGACGGTGGGATTCGAACCCACGATAGAGTCACCCCTATACACACTTTCCAGGCGTGCGCCTTCGACCACTCGGCCACGTCTCCGCGATGCTTTTCAGCAGCGCTTCCCCTAGGCGCAGAATTGCGCTTTCGCAAGGGGGCTTTGCATGGCATGAAAGCGGCATGAAAATATCTCGCTTCGCCTTTGCTGCGCTAGGTGCGCTTGGTTTAACCGTTAGTGTAAGCCGCGCGCAAACACCCCCGCCAGCGCCGCCGCCAATTCCCAGTCCCGGAGAGATTGTCGCGGCGGCCTCGGCTGGGGATTGGACCGCGATTGCTCCGACGGATTTGCTGGTGATCGATTTGGCTGCGGATGCAAAGGGCAAACCGCGCCGCGTGGTGATCCAGTTGATGCCTGCGCCGTTTTCGCAAGGCTGGGTCGGCAATATCCGCAAGCTGGCCGCGGCGCATTGGTATGACGGGACGGCGATTGTGCGGGTGCAGGACAATTATGTGACGCAGTGGGGGGATCCTGACGGCGAAGTGGCCGGCAAGGCGAAGGCATTACCCGCGGACTTGGACGTAATGACTGAGGCCGGTTATGAAGTGTACATGCCGGAAATGGACGATCCTTTGTCGGTACAATTGAAGCAGATTGCCGATATTATTGAATCAAGCCGTGGCGGTAAAAATGGCGGCAGGCGCCGAGCGGTACATTATTCCGGCCGTGATACCTATGCCCGGATGACGGGACACGTAATTGGCGGTTGGCCTATTGCGGCGAATAGTGGCAGCGTATTGTGGCCGGTCCATTGTTACGGCATGGTTGGCGTTGGCCGCAATTATTCGCCCGATACTGGCACTGGCGCGGAACTTTACACGGTGATCGGCCATGCGCCGCGCCATCTGGACCACAACATTGCGCTCGTCGGCCGGATCATTCAGGGGATGGAGCATATGTCTTCATTGCCGCGCGGCACGGGTGCACTGGGATTCTATGAAACACCCGAGGAACGCACCGCGATCCTGTCGGTGCGGATGGGTGGTGAGGTTGCGGGACTTCCGGCCTACGAATATCTTAGCACGGAAAGCGAAAGTTTCGCCAAATATGCCGACGCCCGCGCCAACCGCCGCGATCCGTTTTTTCTCCAGCCTGCGGGCGGCGCGGATATCTGCAACATTCCGGTTCCAGTGCGGCGAAAGGGGTGAGGGGCGGTATGCTTTATTCTCCCCATCGACTTGCGTTGGGGAGGTGGCGCGCTGGAGCAAAGCGGAAGCGTGACGGAGGGGCTTGCGACGTTGCGGCCCCTCCGTCAGTCGTCGCTATCGCGCCACCTGCCACCTCCCCATCGCAAGTCGATGGGGA
>JAYUPJ010000009.1:0-10409 GCA_043760195.1 Sphingomonadales bacterium
GCGGCATGTAGCACCGAACGATTGTCCCACATGATCAGCATGCCGGGTTGCCATTTGTGGCGATACTGAAATTCCTCGCGCCCTTGATGCTGGTACAGCTCAATCAGCAACGGCAGGGCGTCGTCGTCGGCCATGCCCTCAAACCCGATGATATAGCCAAAGCAGCTGAACAGGCCTTTGCGGCCGGTTTCCGGATGAGCGCGAATGAGGGCGTGCAGCTGCGTTGCCTCGGCTGATTTTGACGGGCGGATATCCATCGACCGTTTCGCCTGATCGCCGGTACCATAAGCGCCATCGGGGGCATAAGCGCGCTTGGCCGAATGGACCGCAATCAGACCTTGCAATTTTGTCCGCAAAGCACCGGGCAAAGCGTCCAGCGCCGCATGTTGATTGGCAAATAATGTGTCGCCGCCGATGGGCGGAATTTTGATGCCGTATAAGCAGGTTCCGGCGGGCGGGCGCGCTTGGAAACTCCAATCGCTATGCCAGTTTTCCGCAAACAATGGCGACGTTTCATCGGCCAGCCGTTCCACCGCAATAACATGCTTACGCCCCGCCACCGGTGCAATGAACGGGTCATCGCCAAAGCCGCCAAAATAAAGCGTGAAGCGTTCCAAATCATCGTCGTTCAAATCCTGATCGGGAAAGGCAAGGACATGATGTTGCAGCCATGCTGCGCGGATTTCGAAGGCAGTATCGGCGTCAATTGGCCGCGACAGATCTATGCCGGTCACCGCCGCGCCGCATGCTTGTCCAGATGGCGTAATCTTGATCATACCCGTCATCGTGCGCGGTTTACCGTGCCAAGTCCAGCCGAAATAAACACAGCGGTTGCCGCGCCTTCGCTGCGCGCGCATCATGCGCAAAGGCGGCGCGAAGTCAGCTTTTTTGGGCGGATAACTGATTGCATTTACAATCGGCCTTACTCGCCGCATATTGCAGGCAAAGGGGCGGATTAGATGGGCAATTTGGCGGGTGCAAAAACGATATCGGCGCGGCGCGGTGTGTGGCTGGCTTTGGCTGGCCTTGCGCTGATTTTGGCGGGGGCTTGGTTGGCGATGGCGGTGCGCACGTCGGGCGGGGTATCGGTGAGGGACATCCATTTTGCGGGCGCAAACAACACCCGGATGAGCGCGCTGCTCTATGTGCCAAAATCGGCGACGGCGGCAACACCCGCGCCGGGCATATTGGCGGTGCACGGCTATATCAATTCACGCGAGACGCAGGATGGATTTGCCATCGAATTTGCAAGGCGCGGCTATGTCGTGTTGGCGATTGACCAAACCGGGCATGGCTATAGCAAGGGCGCGGCGTTTTCCAACGGCTTTGGCGGTCCCGATGGCCTGCGATATTTGCGCAGCCTGCCGATGGTGGACAAGACGCAAATCGGGCTTGAGGGACATAGCATGGGCGGGTGGACGGTGTTGGCGGCGGCGCAGGCAATGCCCGGTGATTATACGTCGGTGGTGTTGCAGGGTTCGTCCACTGGCGCGCCATTTGCCGCCGATGGGACAGCAAGTTGGCCGCGCAATATGGCGTTGGTTTTCAGCAAATATGATGAATTTTCCGCGCTCATGTGGGGAACGCCGCGGGCCATGGATGTCGGTGACAGCGCGAAACTGCAAACAGTTTTTAATACCACTTCGCGGGTTGTGGCCGATAAGCAATATGGTTCAATCGGCCTCGGCACGGCGCGGATATTGCATCAACCCGCGACCACGCATCCCGGCGACCATTTGTCGGTTTCGGCAATCGGCCATGCCACCGACTGGTTTGCCAAGACGCTGAAAGGCGGGACGCCAAAACCGGCGAGTGACCAGATTTGGGTTTGGAAGGAATTTGGCACAGCGATCGGACTTATTGGCTTTGTCATGCTTTTGCTTGGCGCGTTTGACCTGTTGATCCGGCTGCCGGTTTTTGCGGCACTGCGCGGTGTGCCGGTTGCTGCCACGGAACGCCGCGATGGCCAGTGGCGCCGCCGCTTTGCCTGGGCAACATTGGTTCCCGCTTTGTCGTTCTTTCCGGTATTTAGCGGGCTGTATTTGCTGTCGTCGCAATTTCCCTATTTCCCGCAAGTGGTAACCACGCAAGTCGCGGTTTGGGCTTTGGTCGGTGCGGGCATTGCGTGGATGCAAATGGGTAAGGATCGCGCCCAGGCTGCTGCTTCACCTGCTGCACGGTGGCCGCTGGCGTTGGCATTGGCAGTTGGCACATTGGCGGCGGGCTATGCCGCGCTGATTTTGATCGACACCGTCTTTGCCACCGATGTGCGGTTCTGGATTGTTGCGATAAAGGTTCCGGCGGAACATCATTGGGGGATTATACTGCTGTATATCGTTCCAATCACCGCCGCTTTTCTGGTGACGACGCGCACGATTACCGGAGTGCTGACGGTCGCCAATGATAAGGCGGCGACGCGATATATCTTGGCGATGTTGGCAATGACCGGCGGCTTTTTGTTACTGCTGTTGCCTGTTTACGGCTATTTTTTCGCCAGCGGCAATTTGATCACTGCATTCGATCCGTTAAGTACCGTCATCGCATTGCAATTTGTACCGGTGCTGGCGGTATTGGCGATCATCAGCATATTCACCTGGCACCGCACCGGCAGCCACCGTGTCGGCGCGTTAATAGCGGGCATTTTTGTGACTTTATACGTGGTAGCGGGCACGGCAACGCAGTTTCCAATTTAGGGCTTTGAGTGCAGAGGCGGCGCAAACAAAAGAAATTGCACTTTTTCGGGAGCTAACTTAATGACATGGCAGCTATTCCTTTGGTAACAACATAAGATGCAACGCAATCAAAGCATTCCGAATTCTGAATTGCGTGCGACATTAATGCTGTTGCGGCCATCCTTGTGGGTGGTTGCGGGGCTTAGCGCCGCGATCAACTTTCTGGCGTTGGGCAGTTCAATCTACATGATGATGGTATACGACCGGGTACTGCCCAGCGGCAGTTCGGCTACGTTGTTCGGATTGTTGGGCATCTTTACGGTCGTGTTTGTTTTCCACGGCATATTGGATGTCCTGCGCGCTCAAATTTTGAGCGATATTGGCCGCTCATTCAGTCAGCGGCTTTCGCCCAGATTGCAGCAATTGCAATGGCGATCCGCGGCGGCGGGTAACGGTGCCACACGGCCGCTGCATGATATCGACCAGATAAAGGGATTCCTGTCCGGTGCGGGCCCGGCTGCGCTGATCGACCTGCCATGGATATTCTTTTTCCTCGCGATATTGTTCCTGATGCATGTCTGGTTGGGGGTCACGACGTTGGTTGGCATCTGTATCCTGGCGGGGGTCACTTTGTTTACCGAACGCCGCACAGCACAAAATTTGGCTTTGCTCGAACCCTTGCGGCAAGAGCGCGCAATACTACAAGACCGCAACAACCGAAGCGCCGCCACCCTGAAAGGGCTCGGCATGACGGGGCGGGCGTCGGCACAATGGGAATTGGCGGACAGAAAGTTCAGCGACGTTAGCAGCCGGGTGACAGAGTTTATTTCGCTATCGGGCGGCGGCGGCCGGATATTCCGGATTTTCCTGCAATCGGCGGTACTTTCCGTTGGTGCGTTGCTGGTGATTGATGGTCAGGCATCGGGCGGGATCATTTTTGCCGGTTCGATCCTGGCAGGCCGTGCCCTGGCCCCGATGGATCAGGCAATTGCAAATTGGCGCGGCTTTGTTGGCGCGCGACAAAGCTGGGCGCGGCTCGATAGGTTGATGGCGGACAATCCGCCAGCGGAAGAAAAAACGGTGCAATTGCCTGCGCCCACAGACCGGTTGGCCGTCGACCGGCTGACGGTTGCGCCGCCATTGAGCAATACCGTCACGCTGGCCGATGTCGGGTTTGAGGCAGAGACGGGTGACGTGATCGGCATATTGGGGCCCAGCGGTTCGGGAAAATCGACGCTGATCAAGGCATTGGCGGGTTTATGGAAACCATTGCGCGGCAGCGTGCGGCTGGACGGCGCGGCTATGAACCAATGGGTAGAGGATGATCTTGGCCTGCATTTGGGGTATTTGCCGCAAGAGGTCGGATTGATGCAAGGCACGATAGCGGAGAACATCGCGCGGTTGCAGCCGCATCCGGATTCAGAAGCAATACTGCGCGCTGCAAAGCAGGCAGGGGTGCATGATATGATCGTCGCCATGCCACAGGGTTATGAAACACAGATTGGCCAAGAGGGTCAAAACTTGTCGGCTGGCCAAAGGCAGCGGGTTGCGTTGGCGCGCGCTTTGTTTGGCGATCCGTTTCTGTTGTTGCTGGACGAACCCAATTCGAACCTTGATCCAGAAGGCGAAGCCGCGCTTGTTGCGGCCATTGAAAATGCCCGAAAGCGGGGCGCAATCATATTGCTGGTGACCCATCAAATGCAGATACTGCGGACGGTGAGCAAGATATTGCTGCTGCGCGGTGGAAAGCTGGCTGGTTGGGGCGCGCGCGACCAGATTTTGTCCGCGCTTGCCGAACAGGCGAAGAAAAGGCCCGCAGATGGCGGGTTAAAAGTTGTTAATTGAGTGATCTATGACTGAATTGACATCAATCTCTCCAGCCGATCCGGTCCGTCTTGTAGCGCAGGACGCCGCGCAGCCCGATGAAATCGATGTGCGTTTGGGACAGCGCAGCCGCCGTGCCACGATCCTGATTGGCGGCATGTTGCTGGCATTGTTGGCGCTGGCGACGATCATCAGGATTGGCGGGGCCGTTGTTGCGCCGGGCGCGATTGCGGTCGAATCCAAGGTAAAGACGATCACCCACCCGAGCGGCGGGGTGCTTTCCGCCGTTAAAGTGCGCGATGGCGACCGGGTTAAAGCTGGCGACATATTGATGGAGTTTGAAACCAACGTCTCTGGCCCCAACGCGCAATACAGCAATCAGTCGATGGACCAGCTGCTCAGCAGACAAGCGCGGCTCGAAGCGGAACGATCGGGCAGCAGCGTACTGCAATTGCCCGCCGGACTTGCTAACCGGAATGACGCATCAACATTGAATATCATTGCCCAGGAACGCAGATTGCTGGCGCTGCGCCGAAACGAACGTGATGGCAATTTGAAGCTGCTGGTCCAGCGCGTCGCCCAGTTAGGCCAACTGATCCAAAGTTACCGGGTCCAGATATTGGCGGCGCAGGCGCAGATTAAACTGATAGGCCCTGAATTGGTGGGGCTGCGTTCCCTTTATGCGCGGCAATTGGTGACCATCGGCCGGTTGAACCAGTTGGAACGGCAGGCGGTTGATCTGGGCGGAAACATTGCCTCGTTGCAAGCAAATATAGCGCAAACAGAGGCCCGCATTTCGGAAACAAAAGAACAGATTCTCAACGTCGACCAATCGGTCCGGTCAGAAGCGGGCAAGGAATTGGCGCAGGTCATGGCGACAATTTCAGAACAGCAAATACGGATTGCAGAAGCAGACGACCGGTTTGCCAAGGCCATCATAAAAGCGCCGGTTTCCGGCATCGTCGACAAACTTGTCTATACCACATTGGGCAGTGTCATTCCCAGCAGCACACCGATAGCGCAGATTGTGCCCGATTCTGATCAGCTGGTGATTGAAGCGAGCGTGTCGCCAGCCGATATTGACCAACTCAACACCGGGCAACGCGCGCGGGTGATGTTTTCGACGCTGAACCAGAATGTGACACCGCAGTTATCTGGTAAATTGACGTTTATTTCCGCCGAACGGTCTGATGACGGCAATGGCGGCCCGCCGTTTTTCCGCATCCGCGTCGAACTGGACCGCAGCAGCATAGGATCGCAGCTTTACACTCAGCTGCGTGCAGGCACCCCGGCAGAAGTGTTCCTGCAGACCGGCGACCGTTCCTTGTTATCCTATTTGTTCAAACCGCTGATGGACCAAATTACCCACGCATTCCGGCAGTGATGTTTTTTGAACCCCTAAAGCGGCGACACCGCGCGCACCGGTGCAACCGGCATAAAGTTAAGTTGCTGATCGAAACGGGATTGACATTATTGTAAGTAGTGGCAGTCTGCGGGGATATAGGAGAAGAGGTTATGGCCACCGCATTTAAGGCGGACGCAGACGTTTTGCCGTATCAAATTAATCACGCGCCCCATGACTGGGACGTGACCCGGCCTGAAATTTATGTCGAGGATCGCTGGCAACCAATCTTTGCCGAGATGCGCGCACGGGCGCCGATTAACAAAATCGAAGGTTCCGATTATGGCGACTATTGGAATGTCACGACGCTGAAAGTGATTCAGCATGTCGAGGCGCTGCCCGATATTTTCTCATCCGACATCCACGAAGGCGGCATAACTTTGTCGCCGCTGCGCGAAGACATTTTGCCGGATGGTTCGGCGGTTCTGATGCCGATGTTTATTGCGATGGACCGGCCCAAACATACCGAGGAACGCCGCGTCATCGCGCCCGCATTTACCCCGGGCGAAATGGAGCGGATGTCCGCAGAAATTCGCGAACGAACGGGCGCATTGCTCGATAGCCTTCCGACCGATCGCCCATTTGACTGGGTCGATCTGGTGTCGATTGAACTGACCACGCAGATGTTGGCGTTATTGTTCGATTTCCCGTGGGCTGACCGCCGCAAGCTGACCGAATGGTCGGATTATGCAGGCGACGTCGAATCGTTCCGCACCGAAGAAAAGCGCAGCAAGCGGCTGGAAAAAATGTACGAAATGGGCGCATATTTCCAGCGCCTTTGGGATGAGCGCGCCAGCAAAGGTGAGGCCCCCGATCTTATCAGCCGGATGATCCATTCGCCGATGAAGGAAATGGACCAGCTGGAATATATGGGCAATCTGATCCTGTTGATTGTTGGCGGCAATGATACCACGCGCAATTCAATGTCCGGCTATGCCTATGGTTTGCATAAATTCCCCGATCAACGTGAAAAGCTGGAGCAGCACCCTGAATTGATCCCCAACGCGGTCAGCGAAATCATCCGTTGGCAGACACCATTGGCGCATATGCGGCGCACGGCGCTGCGCGATTATGATCTGTTTGGCGCGCCGATCAAAAAAGGCGACAAGATCGGCATGTGGTATTTGTCCGCCAACCGCGACGAAAGCGTGTTTGAAAACGCCGACAAGCTGATCGTCGACCGCGAAAATGCGCGGCGCAATTTGTCGTTCGGATATGGCATCCACCGCTGTGTCGGCGCGCGATTGGCCGAGTTGCAAATTCGCATATTGCTCGAAGAAATGGCGGCGCGGCGGTTGCGGGTAAATGTCTTGGAAGAGCCCACGCGTGTCGAGGCCTGCTTTGTCCATGGTTACAAATATATGAAGGTTGAACTGAGCCATTATTGAGGTGATGTTGCGAATGGTTTGAAACCTTTTTGCTTAAAGGCACGTATCTAGATTGTGTTGATACTCACAAGATATTTTTTGAAAATGAACATCGTCATTCCCGCGCAGGCGGGAATCCATCACCTGCACTCGCGTTTTAAGCAAGTTGGCTTATAGCTGTTAGGTCCGGTAATGGATTCCCGCCTGCGCGGGAATGACGAAGATTCTATTTTTGATGTATTTTGTATTGCGAATATCATCGCTTACTAAAGCATTAGAAAAAACGAGGTTTGAAAAATGGACAGTTCAAAACGCGGCGTGTTGACCACCGGCGGCTTGGCCTTTTTGGGGATTGCCATCGCTGGCATCGCCTATACTCGGGCGGGGCCTGCGCTTGCCAAGGGCAGGTTTGCGGTCATCAAAACCGATGCGGAATGGCGCAAGTTGCTGACTGCGGCAGAGTTCCGCGTGCTGCGCAAAGCGGATACCGAGCGGCCCTATTCAAGCGAACTGAACACCGAAAAACGCAAAGGCATCTACACCTGTGCCGGTTGCCAAAAACGATTATTTGCTTCGGTAACGAAGTTTGAAAGCGGCACTGGCTGGCCCAGCTTCTATCAGCCGCTGGCCGGCGGCGTTGGCGTTTCGACCGACTATAATATTGGCTTTCCACGCACCGAAGTTCACTGCGCGCGGTGCGGCGGCCATTTGGGCCATGTGTTTGATGATGGCCCCAAACCGACCGGAAAGCGATATTGCATGAACGGCGCGGCCATGGATTTCGTACCCGGTTAAGCGGCGTTACTTCGTGTCACCAATTCCCGAAAAATCCAGTTCCTTGGCATTTTTCACAGGTTTTCCAGCGTCCTTGCCCTTACTCTCTTTGCCGTAATTTTCGATAATCGAAAGGATGCTATTGCCGCGTCCGTCGCGCGCCGCATATTCGCGCGCCGATAGCCCGGCGACACTGTCGGTCTTGTCGGGATTGGCGCCATTGGCCAGCAACAACCGGACCAATTCAGGATTGCGCAATTGGACCGCTAGGATCAACGGCGTTTCGCCGCTGCGGTTGGCCTGATCGACGTTTGCCCTATATTTGATCAGCCATTCAGCACCCTCGACAAATCCCAACTGCGTGGACAATATCAGCGGCGTCGCACTTTGCCGGTCGGCCAAATTGGCATTGGCACCTTTTTGCAACAGAAACCCGATCCACGCCGAATCGCGCCTTTTGACCACAATATGCAAAGCCGTTTCGCCGGTCACATCATCGCGGGTGTTGATGATCACCGAACCTTTGCCGGGTTCGTCAATCAACTCGGTTGCTTTCCCGCCTTCGCTGTCTTTGACCGCTTTCAGAAACTTATAGCTATCGGAAAACTGCGCCTGTGCCGCTGGCGTCAACATGGTCAAAGCAGCGGCGCACGCGAATGCCTTGGCCGATTGTACCCAAATGGTTTTGGCAGAAATATGTGTCATCTTGAAAGGCCCCATGTTGCGAACGCCCGAATCTTTGATTTTGGCGGCTTGATATTCCGGCTTTAACAGACCATGTCTGGCCCTGCCATGAACAAAAATTCTCAATTCAGGAAACTATCGCTTGCTGTTGCTATTTTGGCACTATCGGCTTGCGACCCCGCTCCGCAGCAATTGCCGCTTGAAAAAGCGCCGTTGGCCGGTGCCGCAATTGGCGGCCCGTTCACGCTGACCGACCAAAAGGGCAATAAACGCAGCAATTCGGAATGGGATGCCGGGTTTCAAATCGTCTATTTCGGCTATACTTCGTGCCCGGACATTTGCACGCCGGACACGCAAAACCTGATGGCGGGGTTGAAATTGTTTGAACAGAGCGATCCAAAACTGGCTGCAAAAATCCAGCCGCTGTTTATCACTGTCGATCCGCAGCGCGATACCCAGGAAGTGTTGGCGCAGTTTGTCGGCGCATTCCACCCGCGTTTGATCGGGCTTACCGGAACGCCGGAACAGATCGCCGATGTTGCCAAACGCTATGCAATTTATGCCAGCCGGACCGAAGGATCGCAGCCCGATGCGTATTTGATGGCGCATTCGCAAACGCCGTTTTTGATGGGCCCGGGTAACAAGCCGCTGGCGTTGTTGCCGGTCGATGATGGCAAAACGGCGGCTGACGAAGGCGGCGCAAAGGCGGTCGCGGCCGAGCTTGCAAAATGGGTGCGGTAAATTGACCGCAGCACACAAATTCTGGGAAGCGCCGCTGGAAACGCTTGATCGCGGGCAATGGGAGGCTTTGTGCGATGGCTGCGGCAAATGCTGTTTGCACAAGGTAGAGGACGAGGATACCGGCCGGATTTATCCCACCAACGTAGCCTGCAAATTGCTCGACGTTACCACGGCATTGTGCAGCGATTACAAGCACCGCCGTGCCTATGTGCCCGATTGCTTGCGCCTGACACAGGGCAAAATCGCCGACTATTTCTGGCTGCCATCGACCTGCGCTTATGTGCTGCGCGATACCGGGCAGCCACTGCCCCACTGGCATTATCTGGTCAGCGGCAGCCGCGAAACCATCCACGAAGCAGGCATGTCGGTCAAGGGCCGCGCCTTATCGGAAATCAATGCTGGACCGCTTGAAAACCATATTGTCGAACAGCCTCTCTGATCCCAAAGGCGGGGATCCGCTGGTCGATATCGAGGGCGAAGACGTGCCTGTGCGGATACGGCGTAACCCGCGCGCGCGCCGCATTTCGATGCGGGTCGATGCGGTCAAACGTGAAATCCGGATCACGATGCCGACCTATGCGCCGACCAATGCGGCGATGGATTTCGTCGCACAAAAGGCACAGTGGATCGCCGTTCGCCTGCAAACCGCGCCCGATGCCGCGCCGCTGATTTCAGGCAGCGAGGTTGCGGTGGCGGGCGACGCGCATATCATCCGCTGGCAAGCCGATTGGCCGCGAAAGATTTTGCAAACCGACGGCGAACTGCGGCTGGGCGGGCCAGAGGCGATGGTCGCCCCGCGTATATTGCGCTGGTTAAAAGACGAAGCGCGCAGTGTGTTTACCGAAGAAATCGCGCATTATTGCGGGGTCGCAGATGAAGAGGTGCCAAGGCTATCACTCGGCGATCCGCGCAGCCGCTGGGGCAGTTGTTCCAGCCGGGGAACTA
>JAYUPJ010000010.1:0-10366 GCA_043760195.1 Sphingomonadales bacterium
TTCGACTCTTGTTGAATACTAAATCGTCTTTCCCGCGAAGGAGTGGACGGTTGGACATACCCCGTATGTCCAAGCATCGTTCGGGGAACGATGCTACGTGCCACTAATCCATCACCCGAAGTTTTGTCGCGAAGCAGGGTAGCTTTGAAAGAATATGTTCGGTGATGGATTCCCGCCTTCGCGGGAATGACGATACTTATTTTTCAATAATAAGGAAGCATGCGGACCTTAATTCAGCGAAGCAATCGACGTATCGATTAACGCGGCATCGGCTTTGGCATCGGTGCTGCTGATGATGACATATTCGGCTGCCGCCGCTGCTGTAGCTGCCGCTGTACCGCGAACGTCAGCGATAGCCGCTGTTTCCGCCGCTGCGATTTTATCTTCGGCCATCTTGGCGCGGCGCGCAACCATCGCGGTTGCGTCCTTCTTTGCGTTGGCGATGATCAGCTTGGCTTCTTCGGCCGCATTGGCTTTCATCGTTTCGGCGTCGGCTGCGGCTTGTTTCGCCTTGGCTTCATATTCCGCTTTGATCGCCTCTGCTTCGGCCCGCAAATTTGTTGCGGCATCCAGCTGTTCCTTGATTCCGGCGATTTGCTTGTCGAGCATTCCGGCGATCAGCGCGGGAACTTTCTTCCAAATCGCAATGCCGATGACTACCAGCATGGCCAAGGCCACCAACATCGTGGCATCAAACCCGAACGCCGACGGCACAGCATGCTCGTCGCCGCCGTGCGGAACTTCTGTCGTCGCTTGCGAGCCATCAGCCGCTTGCGTACCACCCGCCGCCACATCATGCCCCATCGCGGCATGATCGACAGAAGCGGTGGTCGCAGGAGTTGCAGTTGCGTCCGGTGTTGCCGTCACTTCATTAGCCATTTGCCATCACCGTCTTCACTGCATTGGCGGCCTGCGCCGCGGTTACTTTGACGCCAGCGACCTTGGCCGCAATATCAGCTGCGGCTTCGGCGGCTACGCTTGCAACGCTGGCCATGGCCTTTGACCGTGCCTGCGCAATATCGGCTTCCGCCACTGCAAGCTTGGCCGCAATGTCCGCATCCGCATCCGCCAGCGTTGCAGCAGATGTTTTCGCGGCCTTCGCTTTGGCTTCGTTTGCTTTGGCCAATGCCTCGGCGCGGGCAGCGGCAATTTGACCGTCGCCGCCCGATTTCATACTTTGCGCCTCTGCCCGTGCCCGTTCCGCAGCAGCCAGATCGTCAGCGATCTTTTTGTCACGGGCGTCCACGGTCGCCTCAACCTTTGGCAACATCATCTTTGCGATCCCGAAATAAATCAGACCGAAAGTGATCAGCATCCAAAAAAATTGCGATGCATAAGTGTCAAGTATCTGTGCGATTTGAGGCATTGGGTTCTCTTATTCGATAATATTTGAAAAATGCCCCGGCACTGCGCCGGGACGCAATCAAAAATTAGGCAACGAAGATCAGGATCATCGCAACAACGAATGCGAGCAGACCCAAAAGTTCCGCAGCCGCAAAGCCGATGAACAAACGGCCCTGTTGGCTGTCTGCTGCTGCCGGGTTACGCAATGCGCCCTGAAGGAATGATCCGAAAACATTACCCACACCGCCGGCTGCAAGGCCTGCTCCGATTGCTGCAAGGCCGGCACCGATCAATTTTGCTGCTTCTGCGTCCATGGTAAAAACTCCTGTTTAGATAAAGTGTAATAGGTTGAAAAAACTTAGTGAAGATTGACCGCGTCGTTGATGTACAAAGACGTCAACAGCGCGAAAACATAGGCCTGAATGGCGCATACCAGCAGCTCAAGCAAAGTGATGCCGATCATCAGGATGAAGCTAGGGATCGCAACAACTGGCGTTACCCAAATCGCTTCGGCATTCAATCCGTTGATCACAAAGCCGGCAAGAACCTTCATCAATACGTGGCCAGCGGTCATCGCAACGAACAATCGCAGCGCGAGGCTGAATGGACGGATCAGGAACGAGAAAAGCTCAATCGCCGGGATCAACCATAGCAGCCACCAAGGCGTACCGTGCGGCACAAACAGTGAGAAGAAATGCAGGCCGTGCTTCCAGAACCCGACAACCAGAACCACCGAGAAACTGATGATCGCGAGCAAAGCCGTAACCGTCAAATGGCTTGTGACAGTAAAGGGGTGAACGCCGGGTACGATACCAAATGGCATCATGCCCATGAAGTTGGCGACCAAGATGAACATGAACAACGTAAACGCCAGCGGCACGTATTTCTTGCCCTCTGGTCCAATGCTGCTCGACATCATATTATTGATAAAACCGGAGACGCCCTCGACGGCCATTTGCCAGCGGCCGGGGATCATTTCGCGCTTCATTCCGCCAGCCATGAAAACCCAGATGGCGGCCAAGACGAGCAACATGAACAAAGACGAGTTGGTAAAGCTGATGTCATAACCGAACAAATTCAGTTGAGCGAGCGGCTCAATCTGAAATTGGTGCATCGGATCAATTTTGCCGCTTTCAGATGCCACGTTCATACCCTGTTTTATACGCAACAAGCGTCCGAACTATTCCGGACGCTCAGCAGAAATCTTTATGATATTCCTGAACGCGACACCGATCCCGAGGAACAGGCATGCGAGCAAGAACCAAGGTGTAGTGTCCAGAAAGCGGTCCAAGAACCAGCCAACCAGCGCACCACCCGCAGGACCAGCAATCAATTCCGTCAGCACCCGGTTACCCTGCCGCATTCCTTTGGCGGGGACTTGGTGTGCTTTGCCGGAACGAACGTCTTCCGCCTTTCGGACCTTTTTCAGCTGCATGTCTAACGAATCGAGCCGCGGGTCTTCAAGGCGTTTGCCGTCCTGCGCGGGATCTTCTGGAGCCATGTGTTACCGTCCTTTCGGGTTGCGAAACGGGCGGCCATGAAACCGGGACATCCCGCCTAGGCACGGGCGCATTAGGCGACGGCATGCGCCAAGTCAACATCGCCTGATTGCAATTTGTGGATATAATGTTGCAGCGCGATATGCGGGCAGCAAAAAAGCCCGCAGCGATTATGCTGCGGGCCTTCTTAACTTTGCGATTCAAAAATTACTTTTGAAAAAAATGCTATCACGAAGGGCAGCGCGTATCGCGCACCGGTGCGGCTTCGCTCTTGGTAACCCAGCTGCCCGATGGCGTTTGATATTTCTCACCCACCGCGACGCGTTCTGCGATCAAACGGCAACCATTGCGGAATGCCATTTCCTCAACGGTCGCACCATTTGCGCTTGCTGCCTTGGTATATGCGTCCTTGCGCTTAATGTTCAGATCCTTGACCAACGCATCAATCGCCGGTGCAGGCGCAGTGACATAGCCAAGATAGCCATCAGGCTTCTCACCGATCAAGCCTTGATCACGCGCAGCCTGAAACGCGGGATCGCGCTGCATCGCCGACGCGGCCGTTGCTGTCACAGCAAGCAGCGACGCTGCAATCATCATTTCAACATATTTAGTCATCAAAATATCTCCGGATTCTGGTCAATCACCTGCTTCGAAGCCTGATCCAGCCTGTATAAAACCTCTTGCCGGATTTGGATGTTCAAGTTGATTACAATTGGCTTGTCCGGTGCCTGCACTTGCACACAGCCGGGCGTCGCCAAAGCGATCAACGGTGAGATTAAAAAGATCCTGTTCCCCATGTTACGGCGAATCGCACTATTCATACGTTTCGTCAATTGGATGTTGTAATCGCACACGCGTGCTTTCCAGTGGCTGAACGGTCTATTCATCTTTTGGTTCACTTTCTTCTTCACCTGTTATCGGCGGAACACCGGCTTGGCGCTCCAATAAAAACGGCAATCCTTGGTCACGCGCATATTCAGCATCATACAGCCCGCGCACCGAGCTGATCAATTGCAGGAATTGGGCGCGGACGGTGACATTGAACTGGATAGGGATTTTCGCGAGTTGCTTGGTGATAAAGTTCCGGCTTGCCCCGGTTCCTTGCTGCAATCCGGCGAACTTCACTTCGGTAACAATCTCGCCGTCAATGTCGCCCGCAATACCGATCACCAATTCATTATACCGAATGGATTTGAGCGCATTGAAGGCAAAATTGGCGAATACTCCCATGTCTTTATAGGTCAATTCGCCGACATAGCTCACCTGCCCGCCGCCCGGCCTTGAAACCAGCGATCCGCCGACGATCCGCCCGCCTTCTTGGTTGAACACCATCGGCAATGTGCCGTCAAAGACTCCCGAAACTTGCAGGTTTTGGAAATCATATTGCTGCAAAAACTGCGCCGCATCCATGCCAACAACGCGGAATGTCAGGCGCCTGTCTTTGTCGATGCCAAAATCCAGCACCGTCGGTTCAAGGATCAGCTCGCCGCCGGCAAAAGGCCAACTGCCGCCCTCAATTCCAACTTTCTTGCCCGGCAAAAGCTGATATCTGATCTTGCCGTCGATTGCGGCAATGCCGGGATTAATCGACGCAATCTTGGCCAATTGGCCGGGGCCGGTTTCAAATCCGAGCAGATCGCTAAAGACAATCTCGGTTTGCAGATTTTCCACCGGACCAAACGCCGCCGCAACATTCATCGATTCGGTCACAAACCGGCCGGTGCTTTTCACGCCATTGGCGTTCCAATCAATGCGCCCGTCACCGCTAACCGCGCCGCGGGTGTTGGCAATAACGCCCAACGTCAAAGTGGTGAGAAGTTCGGGTTGAAAACCCTCGTCGAAGCGCAGCTTATCAACCGACAGCAACGCGCCGCCCGCGCCTTGTGCAAGTGCGTGGCGGATATCAACCTGCGCGACCTGCCGCCCGGTTTTGGGTTCATGCAAATTGCCAAGCGCGTTGATAATCCCGTTTTCCAGCGTGACCAAGGCATCGGGCACATTCATCGGTTGGAAACGGTCAACCTGCTCCGCATCGCTTACCCGCAGCGCGCCCGAAAGCGTCAGATTGCCGCCTCGAAAAGTCCAATCGCCCGCTGCTCCATCCAAAATCAGCGGGACATTCGCGATATGCCCGTTTGCATTATCCAACCGCCCGGCAATGCCGCCCTTTACCGGACGGCCAAAGATGCTGGCGATCTCGAATTCGGTTAGCTCGCTGGCAGGTCCGATCTCGACTTTGACATTGTTGCTTTTGAAGCCGTCGGCAAAGCTAAAGCGCAATGCGGGCGCTTTGACCCGTATTGGCGACTTTCCATATTCGGCGAACACATTGCTGGCGTTAAAACCCTGATCCAGATTGAACCGGACATCGCTGCCTTTTAAGTTGAGTTTTTCACCGCCCATGGTTCCGGCAATTGCGAAATCCGGAACGCTTGTATTGAACCGGGTGCCGCCGCTTCCCGCTTGCAATATGCTGCCTCCGCCATTTGGACATAGCCTGATGCTTTGCGCCGACAGCAGAAAATTGGAATAGCGAACACCTTGAAACGCTATGTTCTGGCAGCTTTGATAGAGCGAAAGGTTGCGCCCGTCCCATCGCGCATCAATGGGAACATTTAAGGCCATGATGAAGCCTTCGGGCAACGGCCCCGTCACCAATGCACGGCCAGAAAATTTCCAAGCGCCGCCGGGCGACCCTGAAAACGCCAGATCGGGTATCGCCAGGCTCGCGCCATCGGCGGTATATTGTTGCAGCTGTAGCGAACCGCTCCAGGCACTGCCGCGCCCCTGTGCGAGTGCAACATTGGCGCTCGGCAATCCGCCGCCTGACATCGCCAGCTCTATTGATGAGCCCAGGCTCCATTTGCCGTTAAATCCATTCAGTTCGGCAAGTCCGCTTTGCGTCAACTTTGTGCCAGACCGGCTAATCATCGCGAACCTGTCGACCAGAATATTGACATGACCATCGGTTTCAACATTGGCATCATACCGCGCCAGCGCATCAAATTTGGATATGGCACTGCGCAATTGCTGCCGAATGCGCGCGAGCAACGGACCCACCGGAGATTTGCTCGTTTGGGCCGTTACATTATCAAGCGCCGCCAGATAGCTATCATTCAAAGTTCCGCCCTGCACCGCAACATCGCCGCGCGCGCTGATGTCAAAACCCGATGCCGCAAAGCCCAGCTTGCCTTTGGCTGACGCGCTAACATTGCGGGCGTCAAATGACCGGCTGGCATAGCTTGCGCTCTTTATCTGGGTTTCAAAATTCGTCCGTTGTTTGTTGCCGTCAAATTTCAACGACCCTCTTGGCTTGCCAAATTTCGCTTCGGTTGTTTGGATGCTATCAGCGGAATAATCAGCCTCCCCGAGCCAGTTATCAAATTTTTCCGACAGCCGCGCATCAGCATCAATGATCACACCATTAGCCGCAAAGCCGGACCGCTGGCATTTCAGTTTATCGGCGGCGATCGGCCCAATCAAATTCGGCTGCCTAAAATCGAGCAGGTACCGGCCATCGAAACGAACATTCTGCGCTTGGCAGTCCTCGTAATTGAATGACGGCGCGCGAACAGCCAGAAACCCTTCAAACCCCTGACGCAACAGGCCGGAACCATCCAGCCCTGCGCCGATCACCCCCCACGGCGTATCCAGCCGGACCCGCGCATCGTTCAAATCCAACGCGATATCGGGAAGCTCGAACGGTTCTTTGCTATCGGGATCGGTAAATTTGTCGAGCTCGCCAAAGCTGAGTTTTCCGTCACGATATCCGCCGTTTAGGCTAACTCCAGACGCTCTTACCTCTCGCGGCGTTACCCCCGAAAAGTTGATGGCGACATCAACCTCTACCCAGTCAGCCTTCAAATCGGGATTTTTCGGATCGCCAATGACGACATTTTCAAGCCGCTGGGTGCGCAGTCCGACATTCTTGATGTCAAAGCTCGCTTCGATACCCAACTCTTTGATCTGATCGCGCAGCAAATTGTCGGCAAGATCCATGCGCTGCCAGTACGCAATGGCCAACAGCAAAATTAACAGCAGAAAAACTGCGCCAAAGATCAAGCGCGGAATCCTCCGGCGCTTTGGCTTTACTTCGATTGCATCATTGTCGGTTTCATCCGGCATTTCATGCAAATGCGGGAAAGCAGCGCAGGTTGCAACTTAGTTTGTGGCAAAGGGCCTTGCGTAGCCGGAGAAAATCGCAGACACAGTCTAAACAATGCACGGATCATATTGAAACATGGATGTAAAAATCGAAGCCGACGGCGCGGGACACCGCAGCAGATTGCGCGGAAGGCTGCTTGAAAAAGGCGGCGATGCTTTGTTGGACCATGAACTGGTTGAGTATCTGCTCGCTCTGGCAATACCGCGCCGCGATACCAAGCCGCTCGCGAAACAGTTGATTGCCCATTACGGCAGCTTTGCTGCGCTGCTGTCCGCCGACGCAGTGAATATTGCACGGCAACCGGGCATGGGAGAAACCAGCACGGCCGCGCTTAAAATAGTGCAAGCCGCCGCTCTTCGCATGTTGAGTGAACCGGTTCGCGAAATGCCGGTTTTGGCGAGTTGGCAGTCACTTCTCGATTATCTGCGCGCCGACATGGCCCATCTAACGACAGAGCGCGTGCGGGTGCTTTATCTGAACAGCAAAAACCAATTGGTCCGCGATGAAATTGCCGGTGAAGGTTCGATTGACCAGGCCCCGATCTACGTCCGCGAAGTCATTCGCCGCGCCATCGATTTGGGAGCCGCCGCCATCATCTTGGTCCACAATCATCCAAGCGGCGATAGCGCGCCAAGCCGCCAAGACATCACCCTTACCCGCGAAATAATGGAAGCCGGCAAAAGGTTGGGGATCGTTGTCCACGATCACATAATCGTCGGCAAAGACGGTTTCTCCAGCATGCGCTCCGCCGGATTGCTATAGCCGCGAGCTCGGCTGTGCTTACATTCAGAAATTACATTCTGAAAAAACTTCGTCATTCCCGCGAAGGCGGGAATCCATCACCGAGCCTAGCAAAATAAAACCAGCTTGCGTAAAATTCGAGTGCAGGTGATGGATTCCCGCCTTCGCGGGAATGACGAAACCTATGTTTTTAAATGATTTATATCCTGGATTTAAATACACTCTAGCGATGCAGTTTCACGCTGTACCGTTTCGCCACATCCATGACGCCGTTGCCATAGCTTTCATAAGAATCTGCGCCCCGCGTTTCTTCAATATGCGACGTCGCAGCCAACAGCCGTTGAAACGTCAGCCGCATTTCCGCGCGCGCCATTATGATGCCAAGGCAGGTATGAATTCCGCTGCCGAAAGCGATATGGCGATTGGGGCTGCGGTCGATCAGGAACTCTTCGGGCCGGTCAAACACTTCCGGATCCCGGTTCGCCGACGCATTCCACAAGATCACAGAATCGCCCGCAGCAATTTTTACGCCATCAATCTCGCTATCGTGCACAGCGACACGTTCATGGCGGCGCAGCGTGCCGCGATAGCGGAACATTTCTTCAATCGCGCTGTTCATCAAACCATTATTTTGGCGCAGCATGGCGAATTGATCGGGATGCCGGATAAGTTCTTGCATGCCGTGAACGATCATATTTGTCGTTGTCTCAAGCCCGGCCGCGATCATCAACGCGCATATCGCGGCAATTTCGCGTGGCTCGGTCAAGTGCTCCGAAAGCGAGGAAAGTATGCTGGGCGTTTTCGTTTTCTTCAGCACCTCGACATGCTGGATAAAATAGAATCCAAACTCCCAACCCACTTTGGCGACTATCTCTTCAATCTCCGGATGTGGCTCTTTCCAGAACAATCCCTTGCCGTAATGGGCCGCGACCAACATCGCCTTGGACCGGATAAACTCACGGTCCTCATCTGGAATACCGCAAATCTTGCAGATTAAGCCGTTGACTATCGGACCAGCGAAATCCTCAACAAGGTCAATTTCACCCGTGCCAAGGCATTTTTCCATCGCCACGTCTATTTCGCGGTCAATGATCGCATCAAAGCTGTTCACCGAAACCGGCATGAAAAACGGTGCCATCAACTTGCGGTAGCGTGTGTGGTCTGGCGGATCGTCTCCAACCATGATCGACGCAATACCAAAGCCGCGCTTCTTCATAATTTCGGAGCGCCCCGACGACCAGTTTTCCCAATCTTGCAACATCGGAACCACGTCGGAATGTCGAAACACCGACACAGCCGGGATCATCGTACCCTCGTGCCGGTAAACGCGGCAATTTTCGCGCATCAGGCGAATGTTGGTATAAAAATCCCGGTCAAAATTCGGTGCGGTAGGATCGAACTCAATTGCGTCGCTGGTCATTCTGTATCCCTATGAAGTCGGCCTAAGTTTCTATCGGCAATGGGATTAGGCAAAATCCGCCGTGCGTCAAGCCTGCGGAATATGAACGACCAGCCCATCCAACGCTGCGCCCAATGTTAGCTGGCACGCAAGGCGGCTATACTTCTGCCGCGACAAAGTGCCGTTCAGCAGGAATTCTTCTTCGCCCTCGGCTTCACCAACCCGCGCGCCCCACATTTCATCGACGATAACATGGCATGTTCCGCAAGCCAAAAAACCGCCGCATACTCCGGGGATGCCATCGTGATTGGCGTCGACGGCGATATCACGGATCGTATCACCGAGCTGACCCGTAAGCCGCTGAACGGCGCCATCGCAGCTGACGATTTCAAAGGCAATCATACCGATATGTCAGACCAGCTGATCCGGCCGACGGGGTATCAATCACCCTCGCCTGGTTCGGCGGAGAAATATTTTTCAAACTTGCCTTCTTCGCCCTTATGCTCATCGGCATCGGCGGGCGGTTCGCGGCTGGTTGTGATGTTCGGCCATTCCGCGCTGTAAGTTGTATTCAGTTCCAGCCATTGTTCCAAACCGCTTTCGGTATCGGGCAAGATGGCTTCGGCCGGGCATTCGGGTTCACACACACCGCAATCGATGCATTCGCTGGGGTTGATCACCAGCATATTGTCACCTTCGTAAAAGCAATCCACCGGACATACTTCCACACAATCCATATATTTGCATTTGATGCAGGCATCGGTAACGACATAAGTCATGGGTTATGAACTCCCTCTTTCTTAAGGCCGACACACTTCAGCCAATTCTTGTTGCTACGCCTATTGTGACTAGCTGTATGAAGTCAACAATCTGTTACCTCATTTGGCAATTTTTCTTTGCGAGTCATTCTCATAATAAGGAATAACACGCTGCCGCTTCTGCTGCAGGCCCCCGCCGTTCCGGTATCGACAATATGCGGATCGCGATAATTTCGTCGCCGCGCGCCAACGTTATCACGTCGGTCACATGCACCAGAAAGCTGGCGCGTTCTAATCGTTTGCTGTTGATCCGGACATGGCCGCCAGTGATCGCCAGTTGCGCCAGACTGCGGCTTTTGAACAACCGCACATGCCAAAGAAATTTGTCGGCACGTATCGAGTCGGCAGGCGCGCCCAGAACTACTTTGCCTTTTGCGAGGGCAAAATTTGCAGCGCCGCC
>JAYUPJ010000011.1:0-4203 GCA_043760195.1 Sphingomonadales bacterium
TGCGCCATCAGCGCGCCGACTTCAGCCACGCCCAGATCGACCGCGATGTGCTGGGTCAGCAGGGCCGGGTCGATGCCAAGATCGATGTCATCGGGCACGCGGTTCGAGGCATGGTCGGAGACGACCAGGATACCGCCAAACCGGGGCGTGCCGATCAGTCGGTAGGCTTCGTGGGGGCTCACCGCAGCGCCCCCGCCATGGTCCACCATTCGCTCGGCATAGCTGCTTTTGCGGCGTCGCGCTGCGCACCGTTTTCGTAAAGCGCAAAGCAGGTCGCGCCTGAGCCTGACATCCGCGCTAGCCAAGGCGCGGTTTCGCGCAATGCTGCGAGAACATCGCCAATCGCCGGACAGAGCGCGAGCGCCGGAGCTTCCAGATCGTTGCGCCCTTCGAGCGCGATGGTTCGCAGATCACCCTGCGGCAAGGGCCCGCGATCTACCCCGTCCCAATGCTTGAACACCGGGCTGGTGCTGAGCGGAATGCGCGGATTGACCAGCAGCACCGGCGTTCCGGTCAGGTCGTTCACCACCGGCTCAAGCTCAGCCCCGGTTCCGCGCCCCACGCAAGCCTCAGAACGAACACAAGCCGGAACATCGGCGCCGAGCTTGGCAGCCCGCGCCTGCCAGTCATCGGGCAAGCCCAGTTCGCGCTCAACCAGCCGAAACAGCGCCCCGGCATCGGCTGAGCCGCCGCCAAGGCCAGCGGCGACCGGTAGGTTCTTTTCCAGCGTCACCGCCCAGCCCCTTGGCCGGGGCAGCGCGGACAGCGCCTTCATCACGATATTGTCAAACGGATCAGACAGCGCTCCGCCAAATTCGCCGACGGAGCGCAGCTCGTCCTGCGCCGCCGGGGTGACGCTCAGCTGGTCGCCGGCATCGACGAAGGCAAACAGCGTCTCCAGCTCATGATATCCATCATCCCGCCGCCGCCGAACGTGCAGCGCAAGGTTGAGTTTGGCGTAGGCCGCTTCCTTCATAATTCCTCCCCGACACGGGGAGGGGGACCATCCGCAGGATGGTGGAGGGGGCCCACGTCAAGGTTAGCTTTTTTGCCGAAAGGTGGGACCCCACCGTCGGCTTCGCCGCCACCTCCCCGTTCCGAGGAGGATTTCACCAGACCCTCTTCAACTAACCACCGCGCTAGTTTCGCAACGCGCTCAACCTTATCGGCAAGCGTACCCAATTTCTCATGGAACACGATTGACGATAATTTCTCCGCCTGCGTTTCCAGCGCGATCTTCAAATCCGCTTCCCAAAAAAACTTCGCGTCGCTCAAACGTGCTGCTAGAACCTTCTCATTCCCCGCAACAATCGCTGCGCCGCCGTCACGCGCGCTAATGTTCGCGGTGCAAATAAATGCGTTGGCCAGCTTGCCTTCTGCATCATGGCAAACAAAATATTTCTGGTTTACCCGCGCCGTCAACTGGATCACCTCTTGCGGCACATCAAGGAAAATAGGCTCAAACCGCCCCAGCATCGTTACGGGCCATTCGGTCAGCCCGGCATTTTCGTTAACCAGCCCCTCATCAGGAACCAGCGTCAGCCCGGCATCGCGCGCGACTTTTTCCGCACCAGTGCGAATAATATCGCGGCGTTCATTCTGGTCCAATATCACATGCGCCGCGCGCAGTTTCATCGCGTAATCAGTGGCATTGCCTATCGTGATTTCACCGGAATGATGGAACCTGTGCCCCATTGTCGTTGCGCCCGAAACAATTCCATCAACCTCACACGGTACCAATTCATCGCCCAATAACGCCACGATCCCCTGCAATGGGCGAACCCAACGCAGGCTTTCGGTACTGACCGATGCCGCACCCCAGCGTTGCGATTTCGGCCACGGAAACGCGCGAATGATCGCGGGGATCGCGTCTGCCAAAACCTCGGCAGCCTTACGCGCGGCTTTTTTCACCACCGCGAAATATACGCCGTCACGCTCCACCAGTTGATCCACTGTCAGTCCGGTTTTGCGGAGGAAACCTTCCAACGCTTGCGGCGGGGCGGACATTTTCGGACCCTTGGTTTCTTCATTAACCGCAGCTGTTTCCAGCGGCAGATCGCGTGCGATTAACGCGAGCCGACGAGGCGTGGCAAAGGTTTCTATCGAGCCTGCGACCAAACCAACCTTGGCCAGTTCCGCCAAAAACATGCGCGCCAAATCATCGCGGGCCTTGTCCTGCATCCGCGCCGGAATTTCTTCGCTGCGCAGTTCGAGAAGGAAGTCAGTCATGTTAAATCCTCCCCAACACGGGGAGAAATTTGCATAGCCATCACGCGCCCCATCCGTTTTTATCCATCCACGCCTGACAGCTGCCCTTGGCCAAATCGCGCACGCGGCCCATATAGCTGGCACGTTCCTGCACCGAAATCACGCCGCGCGCTTGGAGGAGGTTAAACAAATGGCTCGCCTCAATCGCTTGGTCATACGCGGCCAGCGGGATATTCGCATCAAGGCATCGTTTACACTCCGCCTCCGCTTTGCTGAACCCGTCAAACAACGCGGCAGTATCGGCGACCTCAAAATTATACTTGGAAAACTCAATCTCATTCTTGTGGAACACATCGCCATAGGTCACGCTCTTTGCATCGCCCATGCCATCATTAAACCGCAGATCATAAACGCTATCAACGCCCTGAATATACATCGCCAACCGCTCCAACCCATAGGTCAGCTCGCCCGCAACCGGTTTACAATCAAACCCGCCCATCTGCTGAAAATACGTAAACTGCGACACTTCCATCCCGTCGCACCACACTTCCCAGCCCAATCCCCATGCACCCAAAGTGGGGCTTTCCCAGTCGTCCTCGACAAAGCGTATATCGTGTTTCATCGGGTCAATACCAATTGCCAGCAACGACCCCAGATACAGCTCCTGAAAATTCGGCGGCGATGGTTTCATGATCACCTGATATTGATAATAATGTTGCAACCTGTTTGGGTTTTCACCGTACCGCCCATCAGTGGGGCGACGGCTGGGCTGCACATACGCCGCATTCCAATGATCGGGGCCTAGCGCGCGCAATGTGGTCGCGGGATGAAATGTCCCTGCGCCCACCCGCATGTCATAAGGTTGCAAGATCACACAGCCCTGCCTACCCCAATACGCATGGAGAGTCAGGATCAGGTCTTGAAAACTAAGCGGTTTGGCATCAGACATGTCCTGCCATTGGCGCATGCCTTGCGCGAAATCAAGCTTGACCATACCGAGTTTTTATATCTTTATGCGCATTATGAAAAAGTCGAGATTTATTAACGGGTTTTTGCGCAGTTTCGTATTGCCCATATGTTTGGTTGCAACCGGCATATTCCTCACCCCGATCAGCCACGCCGCACAAGATCAAACCGCTTTAGAGGTCGTTGATGCAGATCCCGCGTTATGGGTGGTGAAGGATGACGACACCACAATTTACCTGTTCGGCACCATACATGTCCTGAAACCGGGGCTCAGCTGGTTTGATGAAGGCGTGCGAACTGCATTTGATGCATCCGACAGCTTGGTCGTGGAAATGGTGGAGCCAAGCGAGCAAGAAATGATGAGCACCATTGTAAAATACGCGATCGATTCCAGCGGCAAAACCCTGCGCAGTAAATTGACCGCGAAACAGCAAAAATCCTACGCTGCCGCAATGAAAAAACTGGCAGTTCCGTTGAATGAATTTGACTCGTTTAATCCATGGTTTGCGGCGATCAACATCGAAATGACGAACCTAACTGCGCGCGGTTACAGCGCCGATAATGGCGTAGAAACCATATTAGAAGCAGAGGCGAAGGCCGCGAAAAAACCAATCTTGGAACTCGAAACCTTTGCGCAACAATTGCAGCTGATGCACGGCCTGCCAAAAGCGAGCCAGATAGCACTTTTGGTGACAAGTTTTGACAGCGTGACAGCCAAGGATGATGAATTGAGTGTCCTAGTTGACCAATGGGCGAAATCTGATGTCGACGGTTTGGCAACATCGATGAATGAAGGGCTGACCGACCCCATATTGCGCGACAGCATGTTGACCAAGCGCAACGCCAACTGGGCCGCATGGATCAACAATCGCATGGCAAAGCCTGGAACCGTCTTTATCGCGGTCGGCGCCGGGCATCTATCGGGCACAGACAGCGTGCAAGTAATGCTTGCGAAATATAGGCATGAAGCAAAACAGGTGGCGTATTGAGACCGATTTAACCACTGATAAACTTGGCCGAAATTCGCAG
>JAYUPJ010000012.1:0-29350 GCA_043760195.1 Sphingomonadales bacterium
AAGCCTTTCGCAAGGTCATCATTCGCTTTCGCTTCGACAGGCTTTTTCACTTCGCCGACGACGATATCGAATGTCGCGGCTTTGCCTTTCAGGTTTTCGGCGTTGTAATCTTCGGGGAAGGTTACATTGATGATCGCATCGTCATTGGCTTTCAACCCGATCAATTGATCTTCAAAACCCGGAATGAGCTGGCCCGAGCCGATGACCACGGCCATCGATTCGCCCTTGCCGCCTTCAAACGGGACGCCATCGACCTTACCTTCAAAATCGATGATGACCTGATCGCCGGTCGCTGCTTTGTAAGTTTTTGCCGCAGCTTCAAAATTCTTCTGGCCGCTTGCCAGCGTCAATATCGCCGCTTCGACCTCGGCATCGGTAGGTTCAACTTGCAACCGCTCTAGTTTCAAACCGTCGAGCGCCGGAGCCGCAATATTCGGCAGGATTTCAAAATGGAAATCAACCACCGCGTCTTTGCCAGGCGCGTAATCCTGATCAAGATGAACATGCGGCTGCGTGGCCGGACGCAATTTATTGTCTTCAAGCGTTTTTTGAATACCGTCCTGAATCGAAGTGTTCAATGCCTCTTGTAACAAGCTGTCCTTATGCATTTTTTTCACAAGATTGGCAGGAACTTTACCAGGGCGAAAGCCCGGCATGCGCATCTGAGGAGCAATCTTTTTGACCTCGGCGTCAACGCGGGCATCCACATCGGCAGCAGTAATGGTCAACTTATACGCCCTTTTCAGGCCTTCATTTTGAGTTTCAACGGTTTGCATACAAGCTTCTCTGATCCTGACGATGCGCGGTTTGCGCAGATAAAAAATGGTCCGAACGACATCGCTCGGCGAATTCGCATGACACGAAAATTGGTGCGGGTGAAGGGACTCGAACCCCCACATCTCTCGATGCCAGAACCTAAATCTGGTGCGTCTACCAATTCCGCCACACCCGCCCCGGTAAGCCGGTGGGCAGCCCGTAGCGGGAAAGTAGCAGCAGGGCAAGGGGGAAGCGGCTGCGCAAGTTTTGCAAAGGCTGCGATGCCCCGTTTTAACCCCGCTTCCATGCCAAAACCAACGACGACGTCATGCCGCCAAGGACATGCTCATGCGCCACTTCAGTTTTCAATGTCGCCGTTTGGTCGGAAGATTATCCCAGCGCCTTCTTCAGCAACTCATTGATAACCTGTGGGTTGGCCTTGCCTTGCATGGCTTTCATCGTTTGGCCGACGAAAAATCCGAACAATTTGTCTTTGCCCGCACGATACTCCGCAGCTTTGTCTGCGTTGGCTTCGATGATTTTGGCTATTTCAGTCTCAATCGCGCCGGTGTCGCTGGTTTGTTTCAGGCCCTTTTCTTCGACAATCGCAGCCGCGCCATGACCGGTTTCAAGCATGATTTCGAATACCTGCTTCGATATGCTCCCCGAGATTGTGCCGTCCGCGACCAGGCCAAGCAATTCAGCGGCCTGTTTCGGGCTGACCGGGCTGTTGTCGAGTGTTTTGCCAAGCTTGTTCAGTGCGCCAAACAACTCGGACATCAGCCAGTTTGATGCCTGTTTGGGATCAACGCCTTCGCTGAGCAGATCTTCAAACCAAAACGCAGTTTCCGCCTCTGCAGTCAACACAGCGGCGTTATAGGCGGTTAAACCCATGCCTTCATACCGCTTGCGTTTGGCATCGGGCAGTTCAGGCAGCGATGCCCGGCATTCTTCGATAAACGCATCATCCAGATCCAACGGCAGCAAATCGGGGTCAGGGAAATAGCGATAATCATGCGCGTCCTCTTTCGAACGCATCGACCGGGTTTCCATCTTGTTCGGATCGAACAGCCGCGTTTCCTGCACCACAGCGCCGCCGCTTTCGATCAGATCGACCTGCCGCTGCGCCTCATATTCAATCGCTTGCATCATGAAACGGATCGAGTTGACGTTTTTCGTTTCGGTCCGCGTGCCGAGTTCATCGCCCGGCTTACGCACGCTGACATTCACGTCGGCGCGCATCGACCCCTGCTCCATATTGCCGTCGCATGACCCGACATAACGCAGAATTGATCGCAGCTTCTTTACATACGCCCCTGCTTCTGTTGGTGAACGCATATCGGGACGCGAAACGATCTCCATTAACGCCACGCCCGAACGGTTGAGATCGACATAGCTCATCGTCGGATGCTGATCGTGCATCAATTTGCCTGCGTCTTGTTCGATATGGATGCGTTCGATGCCGATGGCGCGGGTGGCGCTGTCGGGGTCTTTCTCGTTCATCGTCACATCAATCGAACCTTCGCCGACGATGGGATGATACAGCTGCGAAATTTGATAGCCCTGCGGCAAATCGGCGTAGAAATAATTCTTGCGGTCAAACCGCGACCATTTGTTGATCTGCGCCCCCACCGCCATACCCGTCCGCACCGCTTGACGCACGCATTCGCGGTTCACTACCGGTAACATGCCGGGCATCGCGGCGTCGACAAGGCTAACCTGACTGTTGGGTTCCTGCCCAAATTCGGTGGCGGCTCCGGAAAACAGTTTGGACTGCGTAGAAATCTGCGCGTGGACCTCTAGGCCGATAACAACCTCCCACTCGCCGGTATTGCCTTGGATTCTGTACGCTGATTCAGTCATGGTCTGCCTTATGCGGATCGATTAGTTCGACTTCGGGAAAATAGGTGGAAAAACGTTTAGGATCGCGCGTCAAAATTGGCCAGCCCCTTATTGATGCCTGAGCGCCAATTAGAAAGTCTGGCAAGATCGTTGTCCGGGGGCCACCATTTTGACGATAAGCCCGAAATGCCATGCTTGCGCGGTACGCATCCTCATTGGATAACGGCATATTTTCAAGGCCGATCTGGCACAATCGTGTTTCAAAGTCTGCAAGCGACGGTGACCCCGAAGCAGACTCGGCAAAAATAACCGGATTTACATACATTTGTCCAAGCAACGCGCACGACACAAATGTCTGCTGTACCTTTTCCGCTTGCTCGCCTTCGCCATGCAGCAAGTCGATTATGATATTGGAATCGGCAATCATTTTTCGGCGACGGGGCCGCGCATCATTTCATACCATTCATCGGCAGTTATACCCTTGGGCAGCGTATTATTCGCCTTGAAAGCCATACGCGCCTCCGCCAGTCCCTGCAAAATGCGATCCTTGCGGCGTGCTTGTTGATCGGCGGGGTCAGCCGGAGAAATCACGGCGTTGCCCTTTTCATCCAATGTGAATGACACCACGTCTCCGCCCTTCAGGCCTAATACGTCCCGAATTTCTTTCGGGATGGTGACTTGACACTTGCTGGTCATGTTCGACTTAAAGCGGCGGACTTGATAATTCATAGACACGGTAATACCAAATTATTGTAATACCGTCAACTGTGGAGACCGAATTCTACCTTCCGCCCAATTACCACCACTCCCCCGGGCGCGCCACGAAACCGGCGCGTTCCTCTATTGCAAGACCAGCGTTCAGAACGCCTTGTTCATCCAGCGCGTTGCCGATGATCTGCAAGCCCAGCGGCAGGCCGTCCCGGTTCAGCCCCGCCGGAACCGACATTGCGGGCAATCCGGCCAATGACGCGGGCACGGCAAACACATCGTTCAGATACATCGCCAGCGGATCATCGCTGTTCTCGCCCAGTTTGAACGCGGCGGTTGGCGTTGTTGGCGCAAGGATGACATCGCATTTTTCAAACGCTTGTTCAAAATCGCGCGCGATCAATGCCCGGACCTTCTGTGCTTGGGTATAATAGGCGTCGTAAAATCCGGCACTCAGCACATAGGTGCCGATCATGATCCGGCGTTTGACCTCTGGCCCAAATCCGGCGGCGCGAGTCGCAGAATACATATCTTGCAAGCCAGCACTGTCGGGCAAATCGCGCAGGCCGTAACGCACACCGTCATAACGCGCTAGGTTCGACGATGCTTCGGCAGGTGCGATGATATAATAAGCGGGCAGCGCGTATTTGGTGTGCGGCAGGGAAATCTCGACGATCTCCGCGCCCGCATCTTTCAGCCAAGCAATGCCTTTGTCCCAGCTGTCCAAGATGTCTCGATCGGTGCCGTCCATGCGGTATTCTTTGGGAATGCCAACGCGCTTTCCGCGCATGTCGCTGTTCAGGCCAGCCTCCCATTCGGGCACCGGCAAATCGAGCGAGGTTGCATCCTTGGGATCATATCCCGCCATCGCCTCCAGCATGATAGCACAGTCGCGCACGTCATGCGCCATGGGCCCTGCTTGATCGAGCGATGATGCGAACGCCACGACGCCCCAGCGAGAGCAGCGGCCATAAGTCGGTTTGACGCCAGTGATACCCGTAAAGGCCGCAGGTTGGCGAATCGACCCGCCAGTATCGGTGCCGGTCGCCGCCGGGCAAAGATGCGCCGCGATGGCTGTCGATGATCCGCCCGATGAACCGCCTGGAGCAAGCGGAGCGGGGTCATTACCCTTTCGCCACGGCGAGATTACATTGCCGAAATAGCTGGTTTCGTTCGACGACCCCATGGCAAACTGATCCATGTTAAGCTTGCCGAGCATCCCGGCCCCCGCCTTCCACAAGTTCGCCGACACAGTCGATTCGTAAGTCGGCACAAACCCTTCCAGTATGTGGCTCGCTGCTGTCGTTTGCACACCATCGGTGCAGAACAAATCCTTCATGCCAATCGGCACACCTGCCATCTTGCCCAGCGGCTTGCCAGCGGCACGGTCATCGTCCACCGCTTTTGCGGCCGAAATCGCCATATCGGGCGTTTCAACGATAAATGCGTTCAGCGCCTTGGCTCTGGCAATGTTGGCATTGAATGCGGAAGCAACTTCAACGGCAGAAAACTCGCCGGAAACAACGCCCTGACGTATCGCGGCAACGCCCAGATCGGTAAGGTTGGTCATTATTCAATCACCTTGGGAACGCCAAAAAAGCTACCTTCTTTGGCGGGGGCATTGGCCAGCACTTTATCGCGCACATTGCCGCCGGTTTTGGGATCTGCATTGACGACATCGTCGCGCAGTAAGGATTTTTTGGCAACTACCGACGCCATTGGCGCGACGCCGCTAACGTCAACCTCTCCCAATTGCTCGACCCATTTCAGGATACCATTGAGTTCACCGACCATTGCTTCGACTTCATCATCGCCAATCGCGATGCGGGACAAGCTGGCGATTTTTTTAACTGTTTCGCTATCTATAGACATAACCCTGCCGCTAGCATCGCGCCTGCCACGCTTCAACGTAAAACTAACCAAAAGATGTTGGCGCTCAGCTCCCGTTCAAAATTCCGGTGCAAAATTATGATAATCGTCTATTTGGCGGTTAACGCAATGCGGTGATCGCAAACTGGGGTAGTATATTGGTTCGGAAATTTCTTTACGTTGTTGCTGCCATTATCGCGATTGGGATCGCAGGCGGGTTCGCGCTCAACATCTATGCAGATGAGCTGACCGAACTCGCGTTTGTGCCGACGACTAAATTTGAGCAGCAAAAGGCGCTTGAAATCAGCGTCTATGACGATCCGGCAATGTGGTATTCTCGCAGCGAGTTTAAGGATAACAACCCGGCATTGTGGCAGCCGGAAGGCGCAGCAAAAGATGACGTGCCGGGCCCAGCCGCAGTGTTCTTCGTCCACCCGACATCGTTCATTTCGCGCAACCAATGGAACGCCAAGCTGGAAGACAAGGAAACGACCGCACGAACCAAAATCTTCTTAAAAGGCCTGTCATCGCCGTTTAGCAGCGTTGGTCATGTGTGGTCACCGCGATATCGTCAGGCGTCGATTGGTGCATTCTTAACGGCCAAACCCGAAGGGCAAGAGGCGCTAGATGCTGCCTATCAAGATGTGCTGCTGGCGTTTGATGCCTTTGTCGCGAAACAGCAAAAAGACCGGCCGATTGTGATGGCCGGACACAGCCAAGGCGCGCGGCACTTGACATATTTGTTGAGGGACCGGGTTGCAGGCAAGCCATTGGCCAAGCGCATTGTGGCGGCTTACATTATCGGTTGGCCGATATCTGTAGAACGTGACATGCCGTCACTTGGCCTGCCCGTTTGCAGTTCGCCCGATCAGACAGCGTGTATCATGAGCTGGGAGAGCTTTGCAGAACCGGCGGATTATGCGCGGATCGTTTCGGCCTATGAAAGCACAACCGGATTTGACGGCGAATCGAGAGCAGGCACCAACATTGTGTGCACAAATCCGCTAAACGGCGGCGGCGAATTGGCCGCTGATGCTGCGGCCAATTTGGGAACATTGAAGCCTTCAAATGACTTGGAGACAGGAACATTGATCCCCAAGGCCGTGCCCGCACGCTGCGATGCCAAGGGGTTTCTATTGATTGGCGATCCGCCTGAATTGGGCAATTATGTGTTACCGGGCAACAATTATCATGTTTATGATATTCCTTTGTTCTGGGCGAACGTGCGTTTTGACGCTTTGTGGCGGACGCGGCAGTTTCTGACAAAATGATCTGCGCTGGCACTTTATGATCTGTACTGGCACTTTAGAATTCCGCGATGCGTTGCCGGGCGGCGGCGTTATCATCGGCTTGGATGTCGGCACGAAGACAATAGGTACGGCATTTTGCGATGCGGGATGGTCATTTGCATCGCCAGCCGAGCTGATACGGCGGTCAAAATTCTCAAAGGATCGTATTGCCATTCAATCGCTCATCGCCAGCCGGATGACGTGCGGCATTGTCATAGGCTTGCCGTTAAATTTGGATGGCAGCGATAGCCCGCGCACCCAATCAACCCGCGCATTTGCGAAAAATATCGAAGATTTACAATTGCCTATATTATTGTGGGACGAACGTTGGTCAACGCAAGCGGTGGAACGCGCGATGATCGCGGCTGATGTCACCCGCGCCAAACGTGCCGAAAAAATCGATAACGGTGCAGCGGCATTTATTCTGCAAGGCGCGATTGATGCGCTGGTGGCAAAAACGGTTTGAATATGGTGCTTGAGCCGGGCGCGATTTCCCTTTAAGGGCATCGTTTTAATGACATCGACATCAAATCTTGCCGCCGACCGCTTTCCAGCAGGTTCGGCTGCTTTTCCGCACCGCCATTTGCTTGGTATAGCCGGTCTGCAAAATTGGGAAATCCTGTACATCTTGGCTGAGGCTGAACATTGGGTCGCGTTGAACAGGTCGGGCGCTGCGAAACACGATGACCGCTTGGCAGGTTTGACGATCATCAATGCCTTTTTTGAAAACTCGACGCGCACGTTGCTGTCGTTTGAAATTGCAGGCAAGCGATTGGGCGGCGATGTGGTGAATATGCACGCGGCGCAATCGAGCGTGAAAAAGGGCGAGACGTTAATCGACACGGCGATGACATTGAACGCGATGCGCGCCGATGCGATTGTAATCCGGCACGGCAGCTCTGGCGCGGTGCAGCTAATCTCGGGCAAAGTCGATTGCCCGGTCTTGAACGCGGGCGACGGCACCCACGAACATCCAACCCAAGCATTGCTCGACGCGCTCACGATTCAACGGCGTAAAGGCCGCGTCGAGGGGCTGATTATCACCATTTGCGGCGACGTTTTGCACAGCCGGGTTGCCCGTTCCAACATGCTGTGCCTCACAACATTGGGAGCCGAGGTCAGGGTGGTTGCCCCCCCTGCCCTTATGCCCGCAGGTGTCGCCGAATTTGGCGTAAAGCCCTTCCATAATTTTGACGCGGCATTGGAAGGTAGCGATGTCGTTATGATGCTTCGGCTACAAAATGAACGCATGCAGGGCGAATTCATTCCTTCACCGCGCGAATATTTCCATCTTTATGGTCTGGATGAACGCAGATTGGCAAAAGCAAAACCCGATGCATTGGTGATGCATCCCGGTCCGATGAACCGCGGCGTTGAAATCGCCAGCAGCGTTGCCGATCATATTGACCGCTCTGCGATCACCGAACAGGTGGAAATGGGCGTAGCAGTCCGCATGGCATGTCTGGACATCTTGACGCGCAAAGCGCGCGGTGTGGAGGGTTGGTCATGAGCATGCGGATTGATGGCGGCTTGGTTCTATTGCCCGGCGCGGATAATCCCGTAAAGGCAAGTATTTCAATCAATAACGACCGCATCTTGGGCGTAAATTTGCAATCTGATGGCGGCGAAACGCTGGATGCAGATGGCTTGCTAATCGCCCCGGGAATTATTGATTTAGGCGTTTTTGCCACGGACAAGCCTGCGTTCCGTTTTGGCGGGATCACTAGGGCCGCGCTGTTGCCCGACCAATCACCGGTGCATGACGATCCCGCGACCGTCCGTTTTGCAGCACTGAAGGGCAAACCCGATTTTTGGGTTCACCCGCTTGCCGCCGCAACACGCGATTTGGACGGTGAACACATGGCCGAAATTGCCCTGATGAAAGAAGCAGGAGCCAAAGCGGTATCAACAGGCCGAAAATGGATTGGCAATAGCGGCATGATGCTGCGGGTGATGCAATATTGCGCGGCGCTCGATCTGCCCTTATTTGTCCATAGCGAAGATGGCGGAATTACGGGCAACGCGGTTGCAACGGCGGGGCCAACGGCAACTTTATTGGGTTTATCAAGCGCCCCGGCAATGGCCGAAGCGATTTCAATCATCCGCGATTTGATGCTTGCCGAAGAAAGCGGCGGCCACATTCATTTTCGGCAAGTCACCACCGCCAAAGGATTGGATCTGATCCGCAACGCCAAGAAACAAGGGCACAACGTCACCTGCGGCATTACCCCTGCCCATCTTTTCCTTTCTGAAAACGCGGTTTCAGATTTTCGCACTTTCGCGCGGCTTTCGCCGCCTTTGCGTTCTGAGGATGATCGCCGTGCGTGTATCGCAGCAGTTGCAGATGGCACGATTGATGTCATCTCGTCCGGGCACAACCCGCGCGGACCAGAGGATAAGCGCCTGCCCTTCAGCGAGGCATTGCCGGGCATGGCTGGCGCCGAAACATTGCTGGCGTTATCATTGAATTTGGTCCGCGACGGGCACATTCATTTGGGCCGGTTGTTTGAATTGCTGAGTACAAATCCGGCCAAGATACTCGGCATAGATGCAGGCCGCATTGCGGCGGAGTTGGAAGCTGACCTGATCTTTGTTGATGTTGATGCGCCTTGGCAAGTTGATGGCGCAAAGATGGCTGCTATGGCCGGAAATACGCCGTTCGACAAACTACCGGTGCAAGGCCGCGTTCGTAAAGTGATGAAGGGCGGCAAGGTCATTCACTGACCCGCCGCCCCGTTTATCTTAAAGGTTCAATTCGATTTAACGAGAAGCAACTTTCCGGCCGGATGCTGATGCCAGCTTGACCGGTTGCTTGCCTGAAACGTTTCGTACCAAGCAACTTCCGCCCTTTGCCTTGATGCTGTTGCAAAGAGCGTCTGCGCTCCGCTTGCTATCAAAACCCGCCGCAGCCAATCGGATGTAAGATTTTCCATTGACGACAGTGGAGGAACTTGCCGAACTGAAGCCTGATAGTACCGAATAACGGTTGTTATATTGCTCCCAAGCCTTCTTGGCACTTTCAACTGATGAAAATGCGCCAAGTTGCACCAGATGCGTACCCTTTACGCTCGACGATTTTTGAACTTGCGGGACCACATCGGCCATCGCCAATTTCACTGGCTTTGCTTCGTTGGAACGTGCACCGGGTGCGCCGACCGCTTTTTGATGTGCGGCAACACCCGCCGTTTTGGTCGGACCCTTTTGTGCGGCGATCAACGGCGCTTTCTTATCAGCAATGATCGAACCGAGCACTGGCACCGAAACCATCCGTATGCCGCCCGACATAGTTGATTTGCCTGCATATTGATCTTCAACGGGAGTTACAGGCATGCGAACCATCGCACTGGCGACATCCGTGTCCGCTTCTCGTGCCGCAGCAAAACCTTTGCTCTCTGACATCGGTACGGGACCAATTGCAGATAAGGCGGTGTTTTGACTTTCAAAAGAGACCGGGCTTTCGGGCGCTGCAACTGAATTTGCAGCAAGCGAGCTAGGCGCATTGGCCAACGCCAATCGCACAGGCTGGCCTGAGTCTGATTGCGGCGTGACCTTTAACAATCCGGCCACGCGCATTTCATAAGCTCCGGGCCGCGCATATTGCGCCCACTCTGCGATCCGCTCATTAACAACATCTTGGTTCATATCTTGCACGGCCATCGACCGCGCCTCACGCCAGCGGCCGTCCAGCGCATAAGCAAGAGCCAGATTTTGGCGTGTCCTTGCCGTCGCATTATCAGCGCGAATTGCTTCGCTCAATACGCTGATGGCGCGGCCGGATTGTCCAGCCAAAGCCAATGTAAGTCCATAATCGCTGGCAGGGACCAGCGACCGGTTGGCTTCAACCAATGCGACAGCCGATTCGACTTTGCCCAGCGCAATGCGGCTAAGTGCGAGCGAAATTACGGTACGCGGGTCGACTTGACCCAAGTCCATAACATCCATCCACGTCTGTTCAGCCGAAAGGAACCGGCCTTGCGACATATAGATTTGCGCCAACTGGGCGCGGTAATCTCTGTTTTGAAAGTCTTCTTGAACAGCCGCCTCACTGAACAACACAGCCTTATCAAGCTGGCCCTTGGCAACCGCCTTCTCGGCCTTCAGCGCCCAGGCATGCGCCTTTTTCGCGGATGCCGAGGCCTTGTTCACACTCAACGTGCTACTGATCCCAAGGCTCGTGCAGCCAATTGTTGGCACTGCAACAAAAGCAGTCGTCAAAGCTAGCTTTATCATAAAATTGCTGGTCATTGCATCACCTCAAAGAAAACTATTATGTTCAAATTACTTGGTCGCCGGTAACCGAGCAGCGAGCTGCGCGATTTCAGGCATGTTGTTGAGAAGCACATCAAGAGCTTCGGTTACGAGCATTTGTGCCGATTTGTTGTTTACGGCGCAGGCAAGACGAAGTTTCAAATGGCGATCGGCATCCAACCGCAACGTAAACGCGGCCTTGCCTTTTGAACCCGGCGCGGCGCGCTTTTTGAAATGCTCCATCGAAACTGGCTCGGCAACTTTGGCGGCAGATGCTCTTGCCGGCGTTTGCACCAAGCTAGGCGTTGCAGCAGGCTGGCTTGCTGCCACCGAAAGTTTAACCGGTTCAGCCGCGGCAAATGCCGGCAACGGAGCGATGCTTTCAAATCCAACTTCTGCCTGCGCCTCTAGCTGCCTTGCAATCTGTTGTTGCTGTTCGCGAACATAAGAGTTCGCTTCTGGCACGGCATTGGCGAGCGGATTGCGGCCCGAATCATGCTCATGGTCCATCGGAACCGATTGGTCCGGATCGACATCATAACCCATATCGTTCCAACCGAGATCTTCATGCAGCATCGACAAATTGCCGGCACCGCCATCAGCCGACGGACGGCGCATGGCCGGACGGGCCGCGCCTTTGCGGGCCAGTAGCAAACCGGAAAGCGATGCGAGTGGTTTTGGTTCACCCATTTTCTTATCCTCTGCCTTAAGAGCCAAACACGCGGCGGCCAAAGCCACCCATTGGCCGTGCGTTGGCCATTTGTGTGTTGGTTGCGGCAGGAGCACTAAACACAGTGCGGCGGAAATTTTTCTCAAGCCGGTCGGAGACATAGTCCCAAAGCTGCTGAACTTCTTTTGCAGATCGTCCGTTGGGATCGACCTCCATCACAGTACGGCCATCAATCATTGATGCGGCGAAATCAGTTCTGTGATGTATTGTTACCGGCGCAACGGTTCCATGCTGCGACAAGGCAACTGCTGCCTCCGAAGTAATCTTTGCCTTGGGCGTTGCTGCGTTGACAACGAAGATCAGCGGCTTGCCTGCGCGCTCACACAAATCAACGGTCGCGCCAACTGCGCGAAGGTCATGCGGGCTTGGACGGGTTGGCACGACGATAAGTTCCGCCACAGAAATGACGCTTTGAATTGCCATCGTAATCGCAGGCGGCGTGTCGATAACCGCAAGTTTAAAGCCTTGCTGCCGTAAAATCGCCAAATCCGAAGCCAGCCTTGCAACCGTCGTTTGGGCAAACGCGGGCAATTCAGCTTCCCGCTCATTCCACCAATCCGCAGTCGAACCTTGCGGATCTATATCAATAAGCACTACCGGACCAGCGCCAGCCAACTGGGCCTGCACCGCAAGATGCCCCGAAAGCGTCGTTTTGCCCGACCCGCCTTTTTGTGATGCCAATGCGAGAACCCTCACACCCATTCCCTTCAATTAAGTTTCAGGAACGGAAATGACAGGATAGGGCTAATATCTGGTTAACATGGTTTGCCGTATTCGGCTTTTATATCCACTCGGCTTTGCATTTGCTGCGCATGCCCGATTGAAAACCATCAGTGCATTGACCTATCACAACAATTGGTTAAGCACTCACTTCCAGCTGTTTACCAATTTGCAGTATTCTATCCCTTATATAGGGTGTGACTGATCTTTTGGAGTGATTGAAATGGCACGAAAATCTTTGAACGCTACTTTGGGCCTGGCGGCGTGTGTCGCAGCCTTGCTGGCAACCCCGGTATTTGCAGATGTGAAAGCTGGCGTTGATGCCTGGTCACGCGGCGAATATGAAACGGCGGTAAAGGAATGGCGTGCACCTGCGTTAAAAGGCGATTCAGATGCTCAGTTCAATTTGGGCCAAGCGTACAAGCTTGGCCGGGGCGTCAAGACTGACTTTAATGTGGCCCTCGATTGGTACCGCCGCGCCGCCGAACAAGGCCATTTGCAAGCTGCCGACAGCTATGGGCATCTGTTATATTATCAGGGCAAAGTAAGCGATGCACTTCCCTATTTGCAGGCTTCTGTTGATCGCGGTGATCCGCGGGCGCAATATCTTTTGGGAACAGAGCTGTTTAACGGCGTATACATGCAAAAAGACTGGGTCCGTGCATATGCGATGATGACGCGCGCCTCTTCTTCAGGGATGGCGCAGGCATCGCGCAGCTTGGCGCAAATGGATCAGTTTATCCCGATTGAGCAACGGCAGCAGGGCACAGTACTTGCCGGTGAACTTGAAAAAAGGTCCACTGCCAACCGGTCGGCACAGATTGCGGGCTTTCCAATCAATACGGCCCCTCCCACCCCAACGGGCCGGCCGATTGACGTACCTCCTTCGACCCCGTCGCCAAGCGCGGCATCAGGGTTCCCGACCAGCCTGCCTGCCCCATTGCCAACGAACCCCGGATCTGCGCGGCCCGGCCCATATCCAAAAGCGCCAACTGTTCGCCCGGCACCGGCCGCAGTTCGTCCCGCACCGGTAGCGGCACCGCCCGCTGCACGCCCTGTAGCGGTTGCGGCAAAAGACAGCGGTTGGCGGATCCAACTTGGTGCATTCAGCAATGAAAACAATGCGCGTAGCTTGTGGAATTCGCTGGAGTCTCGCGTCGGCGCACTTGCCGCGCTGCAGCCTTATTTGAAAGCAACAGGGCGGCTCACGCGCCTGCAGGCTGGACCATTTGCATCACGAAGCGCCGCAGAAAATACATGTGCAAGCGTTCGCGGGGCCGGTCAAACATGCATTGTCGTCAATAAATAGGATGTGTCGGAAACCTCTTGCCTATGGGCAGAGTTTTTCAAAATCCCTGCCCAATGCCCGCCGGGCATTGTCGTCACCCTGTTCGACGATGAAATAACTCGTTCCGGAAAAGCTTGCGCGGCTTGAACAATAAGCGGCGCAGCCTTTTTCCAGCGATCCGGGAAATCGCAGCTCGATACCATCATATCCGGCTTCAAAACTGCAACTGTCTTTTCCCGACAGGGTTATTTTGACTTTCTCATTGGCGATGGAAGCTGTGCCTCTCGCCTCGCATTTGCTTTCCGGTCCGAACACCGCGAGCACACCAATGCTAAATTGTTTCGCGCCAGTTTTGACTGCGCAGAACTTATCCGTTCCCAAATCGCTGCGCGTTTCATACCGGCCGCCGAACACCAAATTTTCCGTGTCGGGCAAAATCCCTGCTGATATCGCTTTCTTGTCCAACGCATCACCGGCATCGCCGCTAACCTGACTTGCACCGGTTGAGCCGGACGGGGGCTCTGCGTCGCAAGCCGCCAAACAAGCAAGCGAAGCCAATATCAGCAGCCTGGCTTTCATAAGCTTTCCAGCCCGCTTTTGGTCACCCGGCGGTAAAAACAACTCGGCGCGCCGGTATGACAAGTGGGGCCATCTGGCCTTGCCTTGATCCAAACGGCGTCTTGATCACAATCAATCAGGAAATCCACGACATGCAGAATATGCCCGCTCGTCTCGCCCTTTTGCCACAGTTTCTGGCGGCTGCGCGAAAAGAAATAGACCGTAACACTATCGAGCGTTTTTTGAATCGCTTCGGCATTCATGTGGCCAACCATCAATAGCTCGCCATTGTCACTGTCAGTGATAACAGCCGTTAACAATGCGTTAGCATCGAATTTGGGATCGAACGTCAATCCGGATTCGCGTATATTTTCCATTATTTCCGGCTATCCTATGCACGGTGAAAGCGCAATCATTTGGCCCGAAAAACCGCAGTTCACAATTTCGTAACACAGGGGCAGACAATCTCTATTACTGTGCTTATATGCAACTCAATCTTGGCGCAGGCGGATTCGGACATGGGAAATTTAACCACTAACCCCTTTGATGACGATAAGCTGCGTGAAGAATGCGGCATATTTGGCGTCGCGCGGGTCGAAGGCGCTGCTGCTATGGTGGCGCTGGGCCTCCACGCCCTGCAGCATCGCGGCCAAGAAGCCGCTGGCATTTCCAGCTACGATGATTTTGAATTTCATACCCACCGCGCCATGGGGCATGTGGCAGGCAATTTCGACCGCGAAGAAATCATCGGCGGCCTGATCGGCGAAAGCGCGATTGGCCATGTGCGTTATTCGACCACCGGTGAAACCTCGCTTCGCAATGTGCAGCCTTTATACGCGGATTTGGTCTCAGGCGGTTTTGCCGTCGCGCACAATGGCAACATTTCCAATGCGTTGGCATTGCGCAGTGATTTGGTGCGGCGCGGTTCAATTTTCCAATCGACATCCGATACCGAAGTCATCATTCATTTGGTTGCGACGTCCGGGTATCGCACGTTGCTGGACCGTTTGATTGATGCGTTGAAGCGCGTTGAGGGTGCGTATTCACTGCTTTGCCTGACGCCCGAAGGCATGATTGCGTGCCGCGATCCGCTGGGCATTCGTCCGCTGGTCATGGGGAAACTTGGCGATGCCATTATATTTGCGTCAGAAACGGTTGCACTTGATATCGTGGGCGCTGAACTTGTTCGTGCGGTTGAACCGGGTGAATTGATTGTGGTGCGTGACGGGGAAATATTCTCGCACAAGCCGTTTATAGCTCTTTCTCCGCGCCCCTGCATTTTCGAGCATGTCTATTTCTCCCGGCCGGATTCCATCGTTGACGGCAACAGCGTTTATGCGGTTCGCAAGGCCATTGGCGCAGAACTTGCCAAGGAAAACGGCGTTGATGTTGATTATGTCATACCCGTTCCCGACAGCGGCACACCGGCAGCAATCGGTTATGCCGAAGCGGCAGGTATTCCATTCGAACTGGGCATCATCCGTTCCCATTATGTCGGGCGCACCTTCATCCAACCCGGCGACGGTGTGCGTCACTTGGGCGTTAAGCTGAAACACAACGCCAACCGCCATTTGGTGCAGGGCAAAAAGATTGTGTTGATCGACGATTCGATTGTTCGCGGCACAACCTCGCTAAAGATCGTGCAAATGATGCGTGAGGCTGGTGCCGCCGAAGTGCACATGCGGATCGCCAGCCCGCCAACGCAAAATAGCTGCTTCTACGGCGTCGATACTCCCGAACGTTCAAAGTTGCTAGCGAGCCGGATGGACATAGAGCAAATGCGCGCCTTCATTCAGGCCGATAGCCTTGCCTTCATTTCCATCGACGGCCTTTACCGTGCATTGGGCGAATTAAAGCGCAACGATTTGAAACCGCAATATTGCGACGCCTGTTTTACGGGTCAGTATCCAACCACGCTGACCGATCATGATGGCATCGGCGAAGACCGGCAGCTTGATTTGATCACTGAAAGAAAGCTTGCCTGAACGTGGGTGACGCCGTCTTAGCGGGGAAACTGGCGTTGGTAACCGGTGCCAGCCGCGGCATCGGCGCGGCGACAGCAAAGGCACTGGCCGGGCAAGGCGCGCATGTCGTGCTCACTGCGCGCACCGCCAAGGAACTTGAAACTGTCGAACAAGAGATATTCGATGCGGGCGGCGCGGCAACGATTGCCCCGTTCAACCTAACCGATGGTGACAGCATCAGCCGGTTGGCGAGCGCAATGCAGCAACGTTGGGGCAAGCTTGATATATTGATATTGAACGCCGCGATGCTGGGTTCGTTAACCCCGGTTCCGGCAATTGACAGCGCGGAATTCAGCCGGATAATAACGCTGAATTTGATCGCCCAGCAAGCCATTATCGCCAATTTCGATGCGATGCTGCGCGCTTCTGATGCTGGCCGTTTGGTTGCAATTACCTCCAGCGTCGGATCAAAACCGCGCGCTTATTGGGGGGCATATGGCGCATCGAAAGCCGCATTGGAAAATCTGGTGCAAAGCTATGGCGAAGAAATGGAAAATATCTCCTCGTTGCGGGTGGCCATTGTCGATCCGGGCAAGACGCGAACCGCAATGCGCGCCAAAGCCTATCCCGGCGAAGATCCGCATTCGGTTAAAGCACCGTCGGTGGTTGCAGATGCCATATTGGCGTTGCTGCAATCCGATTTTGCCGCAGGGTATCGGTTAGTGATAGCTTAGCTAATTTACCCCTTAATCGCAGCATAAGCCGCAAGCGCCCGTTCGCGTGCCATTCTATGCCCGACGATCTTGCGTGGATATCCCTTGGGACGCGCACCATGTTCTTCGGGATCGTGGATATACGGCTCGCTCAAATCCGTGAGTTCGGGAACCCAGCGCCGGATATACCCCGCCGCATCGAACTTTTCAGACTGACTTAAGGGTGCCATGATGCGGACGAACATATTGCTGTCCACGCCCGTTCCCGCTGTCCACTGCCAATTGGTCGCATTCGAAGCATAATCCGCATCAACAAGCGTATCCCAGAACCAACGTTCGCCCTCGCGCCAATCGATCAGCAGATGTTTGATCAGGAACGATGCCGCGATCATCCGGACGCGGTTGTGCATCCATCCCGTCGCCCAAAGCTCGCGCATCCCGGCATCGACGATCGGATAGCCAGTGCGCCCCGTTTGCCAAGCCTTCAGGTCTGCCGCTACTTCTGGCTGCGTGACATCGCGCCATAGCAAAGCGTCCATCGCCTTGCGCGCGTTCTTACTGCCATAATCTGGATATTGCAGGATCACATTCATCCCGTATTCGCGCCAAACCAGCTCTTTGCGGAACACTTCCGAACTGCCGCCTGCCCCCATCGTTGCACGCCAGCAAGCGCCCGGCGAAACCTCGCCAAAATGCAGATGCGGCGACAGGAATGATGTGCCAGCAATCGAAGGGAAATTGCGTTTCTCATCATAGGACCGCGCCTTATCGGCAAACGCATCAAGACGCGCCTGCGCACCGGCCTCACCGGGTGTCCACATGTCGGCCATGCCCCCTGCCCAATCAGGCTTGGTTGGTAGCAAGTTCCAATCGTTCAGGTCATCACCATCGGGCCATTGGTCGGGAGCATCAATCGCGTTCGGCGCTGGCAAAGGCGCGGGCGGCGGCATGTGCTGGCTCAACGCCCGCCAAAACGGTGTATAGATTTTGAAAGCGCCACCGCTTCCGGTTTTGGCAGTACCCGGCGGCAACAGATAATTGCCATGATGACGTTCCAGTGTGCAGCCCTCTGGCAAACCATCTTTGATCGCGCGCTCCACATTGCGCCACCACGCCTCATGATGATAGTTAGCATGCACCGCAAGAGCGGCAGTTTCGTCCGCAAGTTCGCACAAGATCGCGGCCGAATTCCCCCGCCGCAATATCAACCGCGAACCGAGCTTTCTTAGGTCCGCATCAAGCGATTTCAGCGAATGATGCAGCCACCACCGCGACGCCCCGCCCATGCGGCGGTGCTTAGGGGTTTCATCGTCGAGGATGAAGACAGGAATGACCGGCGCACCGCTGGCGATTGCGGCGGACAAAGCAGGTTGATCGGCAAGACGCAGATCGCGGCGAAGCCACAGGATTACCGGTGCATCACTCATTTTTCGGAAATACCATTATGGTGGGTTTGCTAACCGGAAGCGGAATGCACTTAACATTTGGCAATGCTAATGTGAACCGGTCCTTAGCCAACGGGCTGTAAAAGCGAGCATCTCGGATCAAAACTGACCCGTCCGAAGCTTGTTCTGCAAATGGTGCCCTTGACCAAAATAGAAATGCGCGAAGATCTTCATTATTTAACGATAGCTGGTCAACATCCGGCCAAGCACATCCCTTTTGCGTAAACGGAATAGCTTCAGTGGGAGACGCAATTTTATTAGCAGCAATGCTAAAATAGCCATTCTTTTTTCCAACTATTATTTCGCGTTCCCATGATTTTATCGGTTGAGGTGACACAATCAACAAATCCTTCTCAATTCGCGTATTGGTCCGATTTCCTCGGCCATCGTCAATCAGGGCCTTTTGATTGATCCCATATGGCAAAGCGTACAATACAGTTATCAATATATTGAATGCGATATACCCTACGATAAATACAAATGAGCTAATTGCCGGCCAACGCCATTTCTTGCCGCGCTTCTCAAAGCGGAAAGAAAGCCAGACACCCGCAATCAACGCCGCCCAAATCCAGATGTCGATAATGAAAAGCGTATCGCCGTAAAACCACTGGCTCGAAAACGGCTCCAGCAAGCGGATGCCGTAACTGTTGAACCAATCGAACAACGGATGGCTCAAGCAACCGATCACAGCCAACGCCAGCAACCAGCCCTTATGCAGCGGAAACCGCTTCTCCGGCCTTTTCCCGCGCCGCGTTTGCCAATTGTCGAACCAGATCATCGCGCCCCACAGCAATAACGGCAGCAACACCATCGCAATCGGCCCATGCGTTAAGCCCCGGCGTAGCGCCAAATGCTGATGTCCACCGAGCAACACCGCGACCGCATCAATATCGGGGATGTTGGCGGCAATAATCAGCGTCGGCATGGCAAGGCCAGTCTTACGCTTCAACCCCATCTGGCCAAGCAGCGCCCCGACGAGGGAGTGGGTTAGATTATCCATAATAGCTTGCTGGCGCAACAAGGTGGCAGAAGCAATGCAATCTTCGAGGCATGGCGAATTTTTGTTTCGCGCAGAGGCGCAGAGTTAGCAGAGACCGCAGAGACCGCAGAGACTTTACCCCCGCGACGCGCACTTAAACCACAATCGCGCTAAGCCGAAGCTTCGCATTGCTATGGCCGCTATGCGGCTGCCCAACCCTCTGCGGTCTCTGCTAACTCTGCGCCTCTGCGCGAAACCTTCTATATCTCCGGATGCCCCTCTGCCACGGTCCAGGTCTGGCCCCTTTGCAGCAGCTTGCCCAAGTCCGCCGACTTGCCTTCGCTCGCCGCTACGTTTTGGGCTATTACGGCTTCTTCGAATGTCGGGCGCGGGTCATCGTATAGCACACCCAATGCCATCGGGAATTCGCCGAACGGCATTTCGACCAGCATGTGCGCGACGCTGCGGTTGGATACATCGTGCACGATGACGCCCGCTGCGGCATGATCACCGTCCACCACATCAACCACTTTCAGGTTCAAAGTCGCCAAATCAAGCGCGATCCCCTTTACGCCGCCGCTCTTTTCAGAACCGAACAGCATAGGCTGCCCGTTTTCCAACCAAAGCTGGTGATCTTCAGCGCCTTTGGGTACGGCGAATTCCTCGAATACATCTTTATTATAGACAATACAGTTCTGAAATATTTCAATAAATGCCGCACCCTTGTGGGCGTGCGCGGCTTTCAAAACATCGGTAAGTTTCTTGGACACATCAAACCCGCGTGCCACAAACCGCGCACCCGATCCCAGCGCAAACGCGCACGGCGTTGCGGGACGATCAACCGAACCATAAGGCGTTGACGGGCTGTTTGTGCCGATGCGCGATGTTGGCGAATATTGGCCTTTGGTCAGGCCATAAATCTCGTTATTGAACAGCATGATCTGGCAATTCAGATTACGCCGCAACAGATGCATTGTATGGTTGCCGCCAATCGACAGCGCGTCGCCATCACCTGTAATGATCCACACATCGAGGTCCGGATTGGCCAGCTTCACCCCTGTCGCCAGCGCCGGAGCGCGGCCGTGGATGGTGTGAAAACCGTAAGTCTCCATGTAATAGGGGAAGCGCGAGGAACAACCTATGCCGCTGATGAACACAGTGTTTTCCGGCGTACCGCCAATTTCCGGCATCGTGCGCTGCACGGCTTTCAGAATAGCATAGTCGCCGCAACCGGGGCACCAACGCACCTCTTGATCGGTTTCCCAATCCTTCATGGTGGTTTTAATGGGGGTCATATCGTTCATAGTTATGCCTTTGGAGAGCTTTATTTCAATATTGAAGCGAGCACATTTGGAGCCGCTATTTTGATTGCCTCGACGCTTAGGTCTAAGCCCTTGTCTTTGATAACGTTTTTAATCTTATCCCAGACCGTCTTCGAACGTATGGTAGCAAGGAATTCGTGCCCTGCCCAAGTGAGTTTTGAATTCGTTAGATTCGTGGAGTAGCGACCGCCATGACTTTGAGCCACAGTTATGCCATTTACGAATTGTTTCTCAATCAACATTTCAAGGTGATAATTTACGGCATCACTTTTGGTATCGATATGACCGCGCGGTTCATCAGCCAGCGCTATTAGGATATTCCGCACCAAATCCATATCTCGCTTCACTGGAATGCCTCCTCAAAACAACGCTCGTCACCCTGAACTTGTTTCAGGGTCCATTTCGCCTCTCTACCCTTCGATCTGAGTTGCAAGATGGATGCTGAAACAAGTTCAGCATGACGATGTGGTGAACGGATAGATAGTAATGTCACCCCAAGGCTCCCTCAATCGCCGCTTCCATCTCTGCAATCGTAAACGGTTGCCCCGAAACTTTGTTCACCGGCTTCGCATCGACCAAAAACTGGTCGCGCAGCACGGTCTTCAGCTGTCCGGTATTCATTTCCGGCACAATCACGCGGTCGAAACCTTTCAGCAGTTCGCCCATATTCTTCGGCATCGGCCATATATGGCGTACATGAACATGCGCGACGTCCATGCCTTTGGCGATGCTGCGTTTTACCGCTTGATGGATCGGGCCGTAAGTCGAACCCCAACCAACCACGCACAATTTCGCGCCCGCATTGCCCAAATCAACCGCTTGATCGGGTATACTATCCGCAACGCCGTTGACCTTGGCTGAACGAATGTCGGTCATCGCCTGATGATTTTCCGGGCCGTAGTTGATGTGGCCGGTGTCGATTTCTTTTTCGATCCCGCCGATCCGGTGCATCAGGCCTGGCGTACCCGGTTTTACCCAAGGCCGTTTCAGCTTGGCATCGCGGCCATAGGGTTTGAAGCCGCCCTCTTGCGCGGTGTCCATGAACTCGACGGGGAACGGCTTGTAAGCCGCCAGATCAGGCACTTTCCATGGCTCCGCCGCGTTGGCGATATAACCATCGGTTAGCAGCATCACCGGCGTCATATATTGCGTCGCAATCCGCACCGCCTCAATCGCGCAATCGAACGCATCGACGGGTGAACGCGCCGCGATAACCGGCATTGGCGCATCGCCGTTGCGGCCATATACGGCCTGATAAAGGTCGGACTGTTCGGTCTTGGTCGGCAGGCCAGTCGACGGCCCCCCGCGCTGGCTGTTGACGATTATCAACGGCAGCTCGGTCATAATCGCCAGCCCCATTGCCTCACCCTTCAACGCGATACCGGGGCCCGACGAGCTGGTAACACCCAGTTGCCCAGCGTAAGATGCGCCAATTGCCGAACAAATCGCGGCGATTTCATCCTCGGCCTGAAATGTGGTGATGCCATATTCCTTTAGCCGCGACAAATGATGCAAAATCGCCGAAGCCGGAGTGATCGGATACCCGCCAAAAAACATCTTCAGTCCAGCGAGCTGCGCGCCTGCAACCAAGCCGAATGAGAGCGATTCGGCGCCGGTAACGGTACGATAAACGCCCGGTACCACCGGCGCAGGATCGACATGGATCTGCTTCAATGGCCCGGCAAGCTCTGCGGTCTCGCCATAAGCATGCCCCGCATTCAATGCCGCGATATTCGATTCGGCCAGTTCGGGCTTCTTGGCAAACTTTGCGTTGAGCCAATCCACAATCGGTTGCCGGTCGCGGTCAAACATCCACAGCGACAGCCCCAGCGTCCACATATTCTTGCACCGCAGCGCTTCTTTGTTGCCAAGACCGAACGGCTTCACAGCCTCCAATGTTAGCGCGCTGATATCGAACGCCAGCAATTGCCATTTGGCCAAGCTGCCATCCTCCAGCGGATTGGAGGCATATTTCGCTTTGGTCAGATTGCGTTCGTTAAACTCGCCGCTGTCGGCAATGATCAACCCCCCGGTACGCAGCGCGCCAACGTTGGTTTTCAGCGCCGCCGGGTTCATCGCCACCAACACATCGGGCTGATCCCCCGCAGTATCAATCGCTTCGGAACCGAAATTCACCTGAAACGCGGAAACGCCAAACAACGTACCAACGGGCGCACGGATTTCGGCCGGAAAATCGGGGAACGTCGCAAAGTCGTTCCCGGCCAACGCCGCCGATAGCGTAAACTGCCCCCCGGTAAGCTGCATGCCGTCGCCGCTATCGCCCGCAAAGCGGACAACGACCGACTCGCTTTTATGAGCCGTGGTTTGTTGATTAAGTTCTTGTGCTGCCGTCGCCATTCGGTTCAACCCGTTCTGTTTCGATACAATGATTTTATTGTGAGTAAGCAGTTTCGTCGGCAACTGCAATTTAGAAAATGTGTCAGCCATGCTTGGCTTGCTTTGCTGGCGAATGCGACATAAGTTACATGCATCCTCAGCCCTGAAAAATCGCATGCGGCAACGCGCAGGGCAATAACGGACAAGACAACGGGAGTAACAATTATGAGTGAAATCGACACCAAACCATTCGTGCGCCCCGACGTTTCCGCGCTAATCGCGATGCTCGCCCAAATGGGTAGCAAGCCAATTGAAGAAGGCAGCGTCGAAGAAGCGCGGCAGATGTATTTGGCGATGACTCCGATGGCCGATGCGCCCGCTGAAGAACTCGCCGTGATCCGCGATCTGGAATGCCCGGGTCCAGCAGGGCCGATTAAATTGCGGCTATATGATGCGCAGCAAAATCGCGGCGCAGGGCCGGTGATGGTCTTTTTGCACGGCGGCGGCTTTGTCATCGGCGATCTCGACACGCACCATTCGATTTGCAGCTATTTCGCCAAGCATCTGGATATGCCGGTGGTTGCCGTCGATTACCGGCTGGCTCCTGAACATCCGTTTCCTGCCGCGCCGATTGATTGCGAAGCCGCCGCGCGCTGGATCGCAGAAAATGGTCAAGAGCTCGGCTTGGATATCACTGGATTGGTGTTATGCGGCGATAGCGCAGGCGGCAATTTGACCATCGTAACCACGCACGCTTTGATGGCACACGCCGCCGCCGTGCCGGTCATCGCCCAGTTCCCGATATATCCAGTGACAAATGTGCAAGCCGCTGGCGGATCGATGGACGCATTTTCCGACGGCTTTTTCCTGACCGCGGCGGGGATGGAATGGTTCACCAGTCACTATCAGCAAATACCCGGCGATCCGCGCCATGACGTGTTCGATCTCGACCATGCGGGCACGCCGCCAACCTTGGTATTCACCGCCAGCCTTGATCCGTTGAGCGACCAAGGCCGTGACTACGCAAAGTCACTTGAAAATTCGGGTGTGCGTGTGATCCATGATGAAGCAGAGGGCAATGTCCACGGATTCATTTGCTTGCGCGCCGGTGTGCCTTCTTCTGTTGACGATGTTGACCGGATGATTGTCCACATGAAGACGCTGCTGAGTTAGATCCGGACCACATGCCCAGGAAATCAAAAGTAGATAGCTATCGTCCGTGCGCGGGCATAATGCTGGCCAATCGCGACGGGCAAATTTTTGTCGGAAAACGGATCGACAATCCCGGCGTGGATGCCTGGCAAATGCCGCAAGGCGGGATCGACGACGGCGAAGAGCCGCGCGATGCGGCGCTGCGTGAGCTTTTGGAGGAAACCGGCGTCGCAGGTCACTTGGTCGATATTCTCGCGCAAAGTGCGGACGAATATTATTACGATCTGCCCGAAGAACTCGTCGGCAAGCTATGGAAAGGCAAATGGCGGGGGCAGCGGCAATGGTGGTTTCTGGTGCGGTTCAAGGGTGAAGACAGCGACATCAACATCGCCGCTGAACACCCCGAATTCTCACACTGGCAATGGGTTGACGCAGCCCAATTGCCGCACTTGATCGTGCCGTTCAAAAAACGACTTTACGAACAACTGGTTGAAGAATTTTCGCCGTTAATTTGACTTCGGTTTTTGCTCATTTGCCGCTGGCATAACCTCAGGATCAATCGCAACCGCGCTGGCCTGTAGCATTGGTTTTTCCCCGGCCTTACCAATCGCAGCGGCCAATTTTTCAACGCTAGTGCAATTGCTTTGGCACAGCATCTTCAGCCGGGCGAGGTTGGCCTTCGCTTGATCGACTGCGCCTTTGGCAAGCATGACGTTGGCCTGCTCAATCAACGCCGTCTGGTCGTTGGGCTCCAACTCCAATGCTTCTTTGTAAAACCGGATCGCTTTGCCATTCAGCCCCTTGGACTTCACCGCATGCGCCATTGCAACGTAAGCCGCCCGGTTCCTTGGATCGACGGCCAATGCAGTTTCATAAAAGCCAACCGCTTCTTCGGACTTTGACGCAATCGCTGCGGCATTGCCTTTTTCCAGCATTGCCAGTGACACAGGCGAAATTTCATCGTCAGCTTTTTTGGTATTTCCGGCGCTTGAAAGCATCGCAAGACTTAATGACAGGGCAATCGCCGCTGGCGAGAAACGCATAATTTTTTCCAACAAAGTTTCAGTTGAGAATGTAGCTATCACAGCTTCTTCAACCTAGCCATGAAAAATCCATCCGAACCGTCATGTTCAGGTGTCAAAAGCAGCCCGTCGCCGTGCACCCGGCCAATCGATACGCCTGTATCTGTTTCACGCCAGCCATCATGTGCGCTCAAGAAATTTGCCACCTGCCCCTTGCCCTCTTCGTCAAGCAACGAGCACACCGCGTACACCAGATGACCTTCCGGCGCGACCATTTCAGCCGCGATGCGCAACAATTTTTCTTGCTCTGCCACCACCCGCTGCAAGCGTTCTGGATTCAGTCGCCACCGCGTTTCGGGGTTACGCCGCCACGTTCCGCTGCCCGAACAGGGCGCATCGACCAGCACCAGATCACATTTTCCCGCCACATCGGACAACATCTGGCTTTCTTTGCCGGGATTGAGCAATCGTGTTTCGATATTCGTTACGCCCGCTCTCGCTGCGCGCGGAACAAGCTGGTCCAAGCGATTGCGGTTGGTATCGCTGGCCAACAATTTGCCTTGATTGTCCATGGCCGCAGCCAGCGCCAGAGATTTCCCGCCAGCCCCGGCACATAAGTCCAAAATTGCCATTCCGGGTTCAACCTGGCACGCCGCCGCAATCAGCTGACTGCCCAAATCTTGAATTTCGACATTGCCGTTTAGCATCAACGCATGTTGCTCAATCGGAGCGCCAGTGGGCAGCCTTACCCCAGTTGCGATTGCATCAATCGCTACGGCTTGATCCAAGTCCGCCAATATGGCGGCCCGGTCTGACTTTAAACTGTTGACCCGCAGATCGAGCGGTGCCCTTTCGAGCAACGCGGCGCGTTCAGCATCGCCCATAAATTCTGGCAGCAGCGGCAAAATCCATTCCGGCAAAGCGCCGCCAACTGCCCTCGGCTCATCCATGGAAACCGCGCTTGGTCCATAGCCGCTATCATCGAACAATTCCGCAATCTGCGCCGATTGGTCGGCCAAGGCGATGAACGCCGATCTTGCGGTTTGCGGACGTTCGCCAAATTGGCGGATGGCATCCCAGGTCAGATCCCTGATCGCGCGCCGATCTTTTGAACCGGCATAGCGCCGCGCAGAAAAGAATTTTCTGGCCAGTGTATCAGCAGAAGCGCCGCCTTCTCTTGCGGCGACAATTATTTCTTCAAGCAGTTCAATAGCTGCCTGTAATCGAGCCGGCGGCGTCATCTGATCTTAGCGTGTGGGATAATTGGGCGCTTCGCGCGTGATTGTCACGTCATGGACATGGCTTTCACGCAAACCGGCATTGGTAATACGCACAAAGCGCGCACGTTCTTGCAAATCGGTGATAGTTTTGGAACCGGTGTAACCCATCGCCGCCTTCACGCCGCCGACCAATTGATGCACGACGTCGCTGGCGGGGCCCTTGAAAGGAACTTGTCCTTCAATACCTTCTGGCACCAGTTTCAGTTGATCTGTGATATCCTGTTGGAAATAACGATCCGCCGAACCACGCGCCATCGCGCCCACCGATCCCATGCCGCGATAGCTTTTGTAAGCGCGCCCTTGATATAGAAACGTTTCGCCGGGCGCTTCTTCGGTGCCCGCAAGCAGCGATCCTACCATCACGCTTGATGCACCTGCGGCCAACGCTTTCGCGACATCGCCGGAGGTCCGCAAACCGCCGTCTGCGATAATTGGTATCCCTGATTTTTTCGCTTCTGTGGCGGCATCCATGATTGCCGTTAGTTGCGGCACGCCAACGCCCGCAACAACGCGAGTCGTGCAAATAGAACCCGGTCCAATGCCAACTTTGACGCCATCTGCGCCCGCATCGATCAAGGCGCGGGTCGCCGCTGCTGTCGCAACATTGCCCGCAATAACTTGGACATGGCTGCCCATCTTTTTAATTTCTTTGACGACGTCGGACACCATCTGGCTATGGCCATGCGCGGTATCAACCACAATAACATCGCAATCCGCATCGATCAAAGCCCGGGTCCGCTCAAGGCCTTTTTCGCCAACAGTGGTAGCAGCGGCAACCCGCAATCTACCCGAACTATCTTTGGTAGCATGCGGATAATGAACGGATTTCTCCATATCTTTCACCGTTATCAAGCCAACACAATGATAAGCTTCATCGACCACCAGCAATTTTTCAATTCTACGCTGATACAACAGCCGCCGGGCATCGTCTTGCGAAACACCCAATGGAACAGTGGCCAGATTTTCGCTGGTCATCAACTCGCGCACTGGTTGATTTGGGTTTTCAGCAAACCTGACATCGCGGTTAGTCACAATGCCAACCAGCTTGCCGCTGTTTTCGACCACCGGAATGCCGGAAATCGAATGCATTTTCATCAGCGCAATAGCATCGGCCAATGTCGCGTCTGGTGTAATCGTGAACGGATTGACGACCATACCCGATTCGTACCGCTTCACTTGCCTGACGGCCGCAGTTTGTTCTTCAATCGACAGATTCCGGTGCAGCACGCCTATGCCGCCCATCTGCGCCATAACAATCGCCATGCGCGCTTCGGTGACGGTATCCATCGCAGACGATAGCACCGGAATATTAAGCGAAATCGATGGCGTAATAAAGGTTCGGGTATCTGCCTGACTTGGCACAATGCTGGATGCCGCAGGTTGCAGCAATACATCGTCAAACGTTAGGCCCAAGGGGATATCAATCATCATGCCACCATATTCATTCTTATTTGATTCGTGGCGGCCCATATAACCAGTTACCTCGTTAACTGCCAGTCCTGTTTCCTGCATGTTGCAGTCGGCTTGCAAAGTATTTTCCCAGCGCAATGTGCAGCTCGGTGTCCTCGGCTGTTCCTGCCAAATCCAATGCGCCGGATATCTCGTCATCAGGGCCGTGATACAGGCTGCCCAAATATTTTTCCAAAAATGGAATATCAGAAAATGAACTGTTGATCATCAGCGCCGGAACACCCTTTTGCGTCAGCGCCCAGCCGTCTTGCCTTTGCAGAAAGCCATTCGCTTGATCGGACTGTTCAACCTTCCTGCCCAGTTTGGCCGCTACGGTCTCGATGGCCCGGTCCAGCTTTGTTGTCCCCCGTCCGATGATAGCAACCTTCGATCCCGCAGGTGCAACAGCAATCGTATCAACGTTCAATGCCACAACAATTTGATCCAAAGGTACCGGCGGGTTGGCGGCAAAACTATAAGCACCGTGCAGCCCCGATTCTTCGGCAGTGGTTGCGACGAAGTAAATTTCCCGGTCGTGGCGTTTTTTGGCCAAGGCGCGCGCGACCTCGGTCAAAACCGCAATGCCGCTTGCATTGTCAATCGCACCGTTACAAATCCGGTCGGCATCACCTTCTGGCCGGCAAATGCCCAGATGATCCCAATGCGCCATGAACAAAACTGCGCCGCTTGCCTTGTTACGGCCCGGTATTTTGCCGATCACATTCATGCTGTTAAAACGGTTGACGTTGGTTGACACATCAAGGTCAGCAGTAATGCCCAAATCTTCACCTAAATAACCTGGCTTGGCTGCGGCTCTCCGCAAACCATCCCAGTCCTTCTTTGCTGCCGTGACCAAGGCGACAGCGAATTCGGAGCTAATCCCGCCCTGCAACGGCGCTCTAATTTCTTCATTTTGCAACGCTATATTCTTCGACATCAATTGCCTGCGCATTGCGGGCCAACTGCCCTCTTCGCCATCGGCAACCAACAACACTGCTTCAGCGCCAGCCTTAACCAGCGCATCATGGCGCGATTCGACGGATTTGACAGCCGCGTTACCGTTGCCCGAGCCGTTTGCCAGCATTAGCGCCAGCTTTCCTTTGACGCCGCTGATTGCTTGCCCTTCTGCGGTGACGCCATAGCCAACGAAAACGACAGGCAATGCGGACGCTTGGTAATTCTTATCGCGGCCGAGCAAGATTATTTCGTTGGCTGCAAAGCTTAACCGGTGACCATTTTGAAAGAATGTGAACTTCGAGCTATCTGGCCGGCGTTCTACCAAAGCAACCGGCTGGAACCAGCTGCCGTCGTTTGCGGCAGGCCGCAATTTCAACGCGCGCCACGAATCAGCTATATATTTGATCGACTTTTGCTCGCCTTCTGTGCCCGGGCCCCTGCCCTCAAAAGCATCGCTGGCCAACATCTCCACGTGAGCGCGCAGCCGCTTTTCCAGCTTCGCATCCGCAAATGAGGCGTCTGCCGCGCCAGTTAAACACACTAAGGCAAGCAAGACCGCGAATGACCGCATTAAATCGACTCCCAACGAGCAAGGCGCCCACGGCTTAACGCAAACGTGCGTCGCCTCACCCGCTAGTAGCCAATTGCGTTATCTTATGCGACGATAAAATTCGGACAATCTGCCGCTGCTTATCGCATCATTTTACCGGCCATGCCGATGA
>JAYUPJ010000013.1:0-29175 GCA_043760195.1 Sphingomonadales bacterium
GGCAGAATCGGCTGGATCTTCTTTGCATTGTGCACCGGCGCCGTATTTGTTGCTGGCGCCAAAATGTTGGAAGCGGTTGAGTTTCACAAAATGTTCGGAGTGGACTGACACGTTTTTGCAAAGTCCGCAGGATTCTGTTGCCCGGCTCCTGCGGAGGCCGCTGTAACTATTCTGTTGCCCGGCCAGTCCAGCCGCGTTCTGTTAGCTTAATTTAGGACCGTGAGGCCCATAGAATTATGCTGCGAGAGCAAGTGCTTCGTTATCGTTTGCACCTATTGGTTGTGAACCATTTCACGGCTTATTCATGCCGGGCAAAAATAATGTCTTTGAACACACGTCGATCCTAGTTCAGCCCCGTCAATATCCCTGACATTCCAAGGATTTTGGTGGAGCTGCCGGGTACTGCCCCCGGGTCCGCTGTATCTATTACACACCATCATTTATCACCATATTCCGGCGAACCGGACAAACCCTATATAGGCGTTATTTGGTGAATGGGAAGTGAAGGTGATAAAAATCGACAAGTGTCGTCGCGTTTAAGAGCGGCGCTGTAAATAAGGATCACTTTTCCCGTCGGTACTTTCCGCGGCCTTCATAGGCGATCAGATACTCACCCTCGACGGCCAGCTGCATGATTTCAAATGCTGGTTCTGCTCCATAATTGCCGTTCACGTGTACAGGAATCAATCCTAGACGAACGGGTTCAAACGAAAGTTTTTGAGGTTCCAACTCACTTGCATCGGGCAAGCTGATTGTGACGGCGCTGACCGTTCTGTCATCCGGCATTTTGATCCATGCAATGCCCCGCCGCCAAGTGTAACGGATTTGAACAGAACCATCACTCAAATGAAACGTAATGGGCATGCGGTTAAACACTTGACCGGTCGCGGGATCGAACAGCTTTACCGCCAGCCCCTTGGTCCATTTATCCTTTACGATTGAATCACGATCACCTTTGCCAAAATCAAGCTTACAGGCTGCAGGCAATACTGGCTCCGGTATAGTATTAAACGGCAACCGTGCGTCGCTCTCGGTTTGCCGGCGTTTATTCCATGATAAGCGCCACGCAAGCCGGGCACCGCGCGCCTGATTCTGCAATTCGATATTGGCCGGATTTGCCTCCATCGCCGCTTTCGCTACATCCTCATATACAGCACGCAGCCGCAATTCCTCTGCATCGGCTTGCTTCGATTTCACAATCAGCTCAGGCGTTACGTCCTGATAAGGAGGCGACAAAGCATGGTCAGATTCCGCCTCGCCCTCAATATCCGATAGAAATGAGCATTTTTGTATGACCAGCTCGTTTTCAGCTGTAATCGTATCTTCTAATACTGCACTTTCCAATTCGACATTCCAAGGTTCCATTGGGCCAATCGAAAACAGCGGTTTACCTTTTTCTGGTGCATCGGCCAAAAGCACAATTTTGCCGTTTCGATATGACCAGATACCTTCACTCGTTTGATCCATAGCGCCCGCAGAAAAATACCACTGGTAGCGGCCATCCTTGCGCAATATCAATTCAGAACCCGTTTCCATAATACCTGACAAATAATAATGTCCGACAAATTGTTGATCCTCGGCGGTCAAGACATAATCTGTTTCAGCGGTGGATGGGGGGCGATGCTTCTTGCGCGGAACCTGCTACACTCAGTCCGCTGGCTAGCAGAAAAGCCAAAAATGCTCTAACTCTTCGCATCACAAGCCCTGCATATTGCGGCTTTCCGCCGGCACATTGACTTTTAAACCGTCAAGCATTGCGTCCAATATGATCTGGCAAGCCAGCCTGCTTGTGCGCCGCGCGCCGGTCGCGAGATCGAGCATGTCTTCTTCGTCATCGCTGGCTTTGGGTAGTTTTGCAAACCAATCGGTATCGACGATGACATGGCATGTTGAACAGGCCATTTGTCCCTCGCATGTGCCTTCCAATGGCTGCCCGGCCGCTTGAGCGACTTCCAATAAATTGTCGCCAGCTTTAGCTTTGACAATCTGTTCTTCGCCGTTGTTGCTGACAAAAGTGACATTGATCATAACATTGCCCCGGCTGCGCGATTGATGGCTTCAGCCGCAATATCAATTTCTTCCATGCTCGTATAGCGGCCAAAGCCCAAGCGGATCGATGATTTGGACTGCGCATCGCTAAGGCCAATTGCTCGCAACACATGGCTCGGGCGGCCGGAACCGCTGGCACAGGCACTGCCCGCAGAAAACATGACTTCGCGGCATTCAGAAATGAGGCGAGCAGCATCCACTCCATCGCGGCGGATGTTGAGATTGCCTTTATAGCGGTGCTCAACCGAGCCGTTTATTGTCCAGTCAGAGAACGCGGCAACAGCGCGGTCCCACAAGGCGGCGATGTGTGTTGCATCCGCCTGCATCCGCTGCGCCGCCAAGTGCGCAGCCGCGCCAAACCCGGCGCATAACGCGGGCGATAGCGTTCCGGAACGCAGCCCCGCTTCCTGTCCGCCGCCGTGCAGCAATGGCTCCAGTTTAATCCCGTCTCGCACCCAAAGCGCTCCGATGCCCTTGGGGCCGTGAATTTTGTGGGCCGAGATAGCAATCATATCTGGACCTTCTGGAATGGGGATCCGGCCATAAGCTTGAACGGCGTCGCAAAGCATTAGGTGACGGTTTGCGTGGACTGCCCCAGCTATTTGAGCGACGGGTTGAATTTCTCCGATTTCGTTGTTGATAAGCATGCAGCAGTTTAATTCCTCTCCATCGAGTCGCGATGGGGAGGGGAACCGCGCCCTGCCAACATTAGGAAGTTGTGGAGGGGCCTCGAAGTTGCAATCCCCTCCGTCAGTTGCTGCGCTTCTGCCACCACCCCAGCGCAAGTCGATGGGGAGGATTTTTCCTCCTAAAAGTTCCACGCAATCCAGCACCGCCGCATGTTCCGTCGCCATCGCCGCCACCGGCAAACCAATCCCCTTAATGGCCAGATTGATCGCCTCGGTTGCGCCGCTGGTGAAGATCACGCGCCCGCCAATAGGCAGCAATGCCGCCACCTGCTCGCGTGCCACTTCGACCGCGGCTGCCGCTGCGCGTCCCGCCTTATGCGTGCTATGCGGGTTGGCAAAATTGTCTTTTAACCAAGGCACCATCGCCGCAAAAGCTTCGGGGGCAAGAGGTGTCGTCGATTGGTAATCGAGATAAATCATGATGCAGCAACGTTAATGCGCGCTCTGGCCGCGATTGCCCGCCAAACAGTGATAAAGCGTTCAATGTCGGCGGCATTGGTTCCGGGACCGAAGCTAACCCTGATCACTTCACTTGCCTGGCGCACACCCCAGCCCATCGCACCCAATACGTGGCTGGTTTTCAAAGTTCCCGAAGAGCACGCACTGCCGGCGGAAACGGCAATCCCCTCCATGTCAAAGCCGATCAGCTGGCTAGATGCGGAAACACCGGGCATGTGATAGCTGGCAATCGTCGCCAGTCGCGGGCTATTTCCAGCAACCACGTTGCCGCCCGCTTCTGCGATTGCCAAATCTAACACGGCGCGCAGCCTCCGGGCGCTTTCCAACCAGCCATTATCTGCTTCTAACGCGGCGGCAAAGCCCAGCACTGCGGGCAGATTTTCGGTGCCACCGCGATAGCCTTGCTCCTGCCCTCCAGTTGGCGACAGCAACCCAAGCGTCCTAACTAACAATGCGCCTATCCCCGGCGGACCGCCGAGTTTATGGGCTGAGACCGCTATTAAATCCGCATCGGGCAACGGCATTTTACCCGCGCTTTGCGAGGCATCGACCAGCAGAATTCCGTCATGCGCGCGCGCGATAGCCGCAATTTTCTCGATCGGTTGAATCACGCCTGTTTCGTTGTTGACATGTTGCACCGCGACCAATGGACACTCGGCTTTTTGCGCAGCAATCAGCTTTGTTAACTCGGCCAAATTGACCTCGCCGTTGGGTTCCACGGGCAAATAGCCTGTGCAAGTAGATACCCGCGTTACTGCATCATGTTCAACCGCACTCACCAATTGCCCGTCACATTGCGAACGCTGCAAGGCTATGCTTAAAGCTTCACTTGCACCGCTGGTTAAAATCACTTCGCCACTCCAGCCAAGCGCGGTCGATATCCGCTTACGGGCATTTTCAAGGGCAGCTTTGGCTGCTCTACCCTCACTATGCGGCGACGAAGGATTGGCCCAGCGGTCAACTCCTTCAAACATGGCATTTCGCGCAGGCTGAGTGATCGGCGTGGTCGCCGCGTGATCGAGATAAAGACGAGGGAATGAAGCCATTTGTGGTTTGGTAGTTCCATGACAGTTGCGAAAATGACACTAACTTCTATATAGGCATGCAACAAGCTGCAAAGCCTAACACTATGCAGCCCCAAATTTAAATTAGATTGATCAACTTCCTTATGCCAGCAATTGCAATTCCCGGCCCAGAAGGCCGCCTAGAAGCCCGTTTTTCGCCACCACCGCGCCCACGTGCACCGGTTGCCATGATATTGCACCCACATCCGCAAGCGGGCGGGACAATGAATGACCGGATAACTCAAGCGCTTTACAAGACGTTCGTCAATCGCGGGTTTTGCGTACTTCGCTTCAATTTCCGCAGCGTTGGCCGCTCAGAAGGCGAATTTGACAATGGAATTGGCGAATTGTCCGATGCCGCTGCGGCCTTGGATTGGGTTCAAAGCTTTCACCCCGAAGCGTCGACCACTTGGGTCGCCGGTTTCAGCTTTGGCGCTTGGATCAGCATGCAATTGTTGATGCGGCGTCCGGAAGTGCGTGGCTTTATCTCAATCGCTCCGCCAGCAAATATGTATGATTTCAGTTTTCTCGCGCCCTGCCCTTCGTCTGGCATCATCATCCAAGGGGCGGCTGACGAGATCGTCAATCCGAATGCCACGCAAAAGCTCGTCGATAAGCTGCGGACGCAGCGGCACATTACGATACATCACGACGAAATTCCGCGCGCGAACCACTTCTTTGAAAACGAAATGGACATGCTGATGGGATCTGTAGACAATTATCTTAACATGCGGCTGGATCCAGACTGTCCGATCAAGTAGTTGGCAGGTCAGTGGTCACTTGAGTTAGCTTTAATAGCTGATGCCTAAGATCGTCATTTTAGGTTGATCAACGCACTGCCGTGCTTGTTCGGGATGGTCAGTATTGCGATGTTTGCCAAAATTACCAGCGCGGTGATCGCCATCAAAATCGGTTGACGGCCAGCACCATCGCGCCGCCACAATCGCCATGCCCCGTAAAAGAGCAGCAAAGCGGCCATAGTTGCGATGGATAATAAAATGTTTGTCATGGCCTGATCTTAGAACGGCAGATTTCTGCTCGCAAGATTTCTGTCTGCAATTAGGCAATTTCGCAATGGTCTTTTGCGGTCTACTCCCTTAAACGAACCAAGTTCCGAGTCATCTTGTACCAAAAGGTTGCTTTCTCTTGCATATTGCCATCGCCTCTGATCACGCTGCTCTCGATTTGAAGGCGGCTTTAGTCCAATATCTGCACGATCTAGGTCACCAAGTTCTGGACCTCGGTCCCAATAATGCGACTTCAGTCGATTATCCTGATTATGGCTATAAATTAGCGGCGGCAGTTGCAAACGGCTCGGCAGAAAAAGGTATCGCTTTGTGCGGGTCTGGCATCGGTATCTCCATCGCGGTCAATCGCAATCCCACATGCCGCGCCGCTTTGGTATCCGAACCGTTATCAGCGGCGCTTGCACGCGAACATAATGACGCCAATGTCATTGCAATGGGCGCACGATTAATTGGCATAGAAATGGCAAAAGCGTGCGTTGATGCCTTCATTAATACTCCCTTTGGCGGCGACAGGCATGCGCGCCGTGTCGATAAACTCTCCAATCCAACTTTGCCGAAAGAAATGCTATGAGCGCCAACCTTAACTCGCTTCACGACGTGCAACCGGACGGTTTTTTCACCCGTTCTCTGGCAGAAAGTGACAGCGCCGTATTTGCTGGCCTGACACAAGAATTGGAGCGGGAGCAGTTCCAGATCGAGTTAATCGCATCGGAAAACATTGTGTCGCGTGCCGTGCTGGAAGCGCAAGGTTCGGTATTCACCAATAAATACGCAGAGGGTTATCCCGGCAAGCGTTATTATCAAGGTTGCGGCCCTTCTGATATTGTAGAATCTTTGGCGATCGAGCGCGCCAAAAAATTGTTCAATTGTAACTTTGCCAATGTTCAACCGCATTCAGGTGCTCAGGCAAATGGCGCTGTGATGTTGGCAATGACCAAGCCTGGCGACACTATTCTCGGTATGAGCTTGGATGCAGGCGGACACTTAACCCATGGTGCGAGAGCGGCGATGTCGGGCAAGTGGTTTAATGCCATTCAATATGGCGTGCGGCCTGACGATCACTTGATTGATTTTGACCAAGTCGAGGCGCTCGCAAAAGAACACCGCCCAACATTGATCATTGCTGGCGGCTCCGCTTATCCAAGGATAATCGATTTTGCCAAATTTCGTGCGATTGCCGATGAAGTCGGCGCGACGTTTTTGGTTGATATGGCGCATTTCTCTGGCTTGGTTGCTGGCGGCGAACATCCTTCACCGTTCCCGCATGCCCACATTGTCACGACTACAACGCACAAGACGTTGCGGGGTCCGCGCGGCGGCATGATTTTGACCAATGATGAAGCGCTTTCAAAGAAGCTCAATTCGGCAGTCTTCCCTGGCTTGCAAGGCGGACCATTGATGCACGTCATCGCTGCCAAAGCAGTTGCATATGGTGAGGCATTACAGCCCGATTTCAAACTTTATACCAAGGCTGTAATTGCAAACGCCAAGGCGCTGGCCGCGACACTGAACGAGCGCGGAGCAAATCTGGTTTCAGGCGGAACCGATACGCATCTTGCCCTAGTCGATCTCTCGCCGCTCGGTATTACCGGCAGGGATGCGGACGAGGCGCTTGAGCGCGCGGCTATCACCTGCAACAAGAACGGCATCCCGTTTGATCCGTTACCGCCTGTAAAAACCAGCGGCATTCGCGTTGGGTCGCCTGCTGGCACAACACGCGGTTTCGGAATTGCCGAGTTCCAAGACATTGGCCACATGATAGCCGACGTTTTGGAAGGATTGCGCAGTAAAGGTGAGCATGGCGACCCTGTCGTCGAAGCCGACGTCAAGCAACGTGTTCGCGCACTTTGTGAACGATTCCCGATCTATCCGTCTTGAAATATCGGCGGGCATGGCACATCTATCAATTATAGGAGGACGTATCATGCCCCAGCTTTGTAATGTTTGCAGTCAAGAGGTAGCCGACGGGACGCGTTATTGCCCGCAATGCGGGGCCAAAACCCCCGAGCAAATCGCCGCAGAAAGTTTGACATCACAGGCCAAGCATTATGCAGGCGAAGCCGCAGATGAATTGCTCGGCGCAGCTAAGGACGCATTTAAAACTGGCAGAAACCTTGCCGATATGGATACCGCCAAAAAAGTTGGTGCGGGCGCGGCCATTGGCGCCTTGGCAGGATTTCCGATTATCGGTTGGGCCGCTGGCGCTGCTGTTGGTGCGGGTATTATCGCGTACCGCCAACTCAACAAAAACAAGAATCCCGAAGGCTGATCCTTGCGCTGTCCATTTTGTGCCCATGAAGATAGTCAGGTAAAAGACAGCCGCCCCACAGAAGATGGAGCAGCCACCCGTCGTCGGCGTCAATGCGAAGGATGCGGTGCAAGGTTTACGACGTTTGAGCGCATTCAGCTGCGCGAGATTATGGTGCTGAAAAGCGAAAATCGCCGCGAAACTTTTGATCGCTCCAAACTTGAACGCTCGATCAGTCTGGCATGCCGCAAGCGCGGCGTGGAACCTGAACGTATCGACCAACTGGTGTCCGGCATACAGCGCCAAGTTGAAACAATCGGCGACGCGGAAATTCGTTCTGGAAAAATCGGTGAGATGGTGATGGACGGGCTAAAGGCACTCGACAGTGTGGCGTACATTCGTTTCGCCAGCGTCTACAAAGACTTTACCGAGGCCAAGGATTTCGAAGATTTCGCAGGTTCCGTGGCCGAGGCTGCGGGTAAGTGAACAATAATCCCAACGCGCCAATTATCATTTTGGTCCGTCCGCAACTTGGTGAGAATATCGGCAAGGCCGCGCGGGCAATGTTGAACTTCGGGCTGACCGAAATGCGGCTGGTCAACCCGCGAGACGGATGGCCCAATCCAATGGCAGGGCCAACGTCTGCTGGTGCAGACATAGTGATTGAACAGGCGCAGGTCTTTGACACTTTGGCGCAGGCAGTCGCCGATATCCCTAACATATACGCGACTACCGTGCGCAAACGCGGCGTTACCAAGCCGTTGGTGTCGCCCGAACAAGCCGCCGCCGAGTGCATCACTTCGGCAGGCAGCAATGCAATCTTATTCGGCACAGAACGATCAGGCCTGGCGACTGGCGAGGTTGCCATGGCGCGCAAAATCTTGACTGTCCCCATCAACCCGGAGTTTGGCTCGCTAAATTTGGCTCAAGCGGTTGTGCTATGTGCTTATGAATGGTCGAAAACCCAGAATATGGTCAGTCCGCCAGTGACCGAAATAGAGCCTGCAGCGCCGCAAATCGAACTCGACGGCATGGTTGAACAGCTTTTCGGCATGCTGGACGAACGCGGTTATTTCTTTCCCAAAGAGCGTACCGAAGTGACCCAGTTGACCTTGCGAAATTTGCTGACAAAGCCTGCTTGGAATTCGGGCGAAGTACGCACTGTGCGCGGCATATTGAGCGTGTTGAAAAAGGGCAAGCGTTCCGGCCGGGTCTTGCAGGATTAAAGTAGGACGTCAGGTATGAATGCGGCTCCACTCGGCGAGCTCATGCGCGATGGATGCTTCGACCAAATCTTGCCACAAAGCTGCTGCAACTGGCACCGGAACGCCGTGCAATCGCGCTTGTTCAATGACATTGGAAATTACTTCCGCTTTGCGGCGTTCGTCACGCACCTGATCGCGGCAATCCTTGATCCTTGCTGCCGCCTCCATATATCGAAACCGCTGCCCCAGCAGTTGAACAAGCGCCGCATCAATGGCATCAACGCCGCGGCGAACTTGCGTCATATCGTTACATTCTGTTGGCGATTTTTCAGTGATGATGGTCATAGGCCTGCGTTTACGAGCGAGCCTGCAACCTGTCGAGCCGATATTGCATCGCAGCGGTTGACTTATGTGCAACTTGGCTGCATACGCCCGCCTTCGCAATTGGCCCCGCACCCTCGGTGAAGCGGTGGCCGCGTTAAGCCTTTGGCATAGCGGTGCGGTTCCGGGGACGTAACATAAACGCGAATTTTAAGGAGTCTTTGGCCATGTCAAAGCGTACAGCTTCAAAGTATAAACTCGATCGCCGTATGGGCGAAAATATTTGGGGTCGTCCCAAATCACCCGTCAATAAACGTGAATATGGCCCCGGTCAGCACGGTCAGCGCCGCAAGGGTAAGCTTTCCGACTTCGGTATTCAGCTTCGTGCCAAACAAAAGCTTAAAGGCTATTATGGCGACGTAACCGAGAAACAATTCAAACGCGCTTACTTCGAAGCGTCACGGATGAAGGGTGATACCAGCCAGAATTTGATCGGTTTGCTTGAACGCCGTTTGGACATGATCGTTTACCGCGCCAAATTCGCACCGACAATTTTTGCGGCACGTCAGATCGTCAGCCACGGCCATATCCGCGTCAACGGCATAAAGTGCAACATCGCCAGCCGTCAGGTTGACGTTGGTGACGAGATTTCATTGGGTAACAAAGCCAAGGAAATGGCTTTGGTTATTGAAGCGCAAGGCCTCGCCGAACGCGACATTCCCGATTATGTTGCCACCGATGGCAACGCCAAAATCACGTTCGTGCGCGTACCAACGCTGGACGAAGTTCCCTATCCGGTGAAGATGGAACCAAATTTGGTTGTCGAATTTTATTCGCGCTAAGTTTCGATTTCAAAAGATTTTATCAAAGGGGCGGCTGGCAACAGTGGCCCCTTTTTTAATTGGTCACGCGCGCCATTCGCAATCATACCCATGATCGTAAGTGCCCCCTTGCGGCGAGAATGCGGCTCTGGCAGAAGACGTAATGAAAATTCAACGGAGAGCACCAATGCGCTTACTTATCCTTGCGTTAATTCCCGTGCTAATGCTCAGCGCATGTAAGAAAGCTGACACTGCTGGCTTAACTGCGATGCCAGAAGTTACTGTGCCCGCCACGAGCGATGCGACTATGAAAGAGATCACGAAGACACTTTCATCTGACGCATTTGAAGGCCGCGCACCGGGATCCGCTGGCGAAGAAAAGACGACGGCGTATTTGGTGGAAAAGTTCAAAGCGGCAGGATTGTCACCGGGCGGTAGTGATGGCAGCTGGTTTCAGGATGTTCCGTTGCTCGAAATCACCGCAAAAAATGTCACGCCGCTCTCTATAACAGGCAAAGACGGCAAGTCAGCGGCGTTCAAATATGGTGATGATTTTGTCGCGGGCAGCTATCAAGAACAGGCCCGTATCGATGTAAAAGACAGCGATGTGGTTTTTGTTGGTTATGGCATTAATGCGCCGGAAAAAGGCTGGAACGACTATGCTGGCGTTGATGTAAAAGGGAAAACAGTTCTCATCTTAATCAATGATCCCGATTTCGGTGCCGAAAGCTTGGAAGGCGATTTCGGCAGCAAGGCGATGACTTATTATGGCCGCTGGACTTATAAATTTGAAGAAGCAGCACGTCAGGGTGCTGCAGCGGCACTCATCATCCACGATACTGCACCGGCGGCTTATGGATGGAGTGTCGTCAATTCCAGCTGGACCGGAACGCAATTTTTGGCTCAATCTGCCAACAAGGGTGCTGACCAGACGAAAACCAATGGCTGGATACAAAACGCAGTGGCCAAATCGATGTTTGATTCTGCGGGTCAGGATCTGGCCAAGCTTAGCACTGCGGCAAAAACAAAAGGCTTCAAGGCTGTCGAACTGGGGCTAAAGGCCTCGCTGGCGTTTGATAATACTCTTGCTCGCAAAAATAGTAAAAACGTGATTGGCCTGTTGAAGGGCGCTAAACGCCCCGACGAATTCGTGCTCTACACGGCCCACTGGGACCATTTAGGGCGCTGCACTGCCGCGCCGGATGGCGATGATATTTGCAACGGTGCCGTCGACAATGCAACGGGAACTGCCGCGCTGGTAGCGCTGGCTGAAATGTTCAGGGCAAGCGGTGCGCCAGATCGCAGCGTAGTGTTCCTTGCCGTCACGGCAGAGGAATCGGGATTGCTAGGTTCTAAATATTACGCCGAAAATCCAGTATTTCCTCTGTCTCAAACTGTGGGCGGTGTAAACATGGACGCATTCTCAATGGCTGGCCCGGCAAAAAATCTAACCGTGATTGGCAAGGGCAAATCACAGCTTGATGATTTCTTAAATGCTGCGGCGAAGATTGAAGGCCGTAAACCGGATGCGGAGCCCACTCCCGAAAAAGGGTTTTACTATCACTCAGACCATTTTAGCCTCGCAAAACTCGGCGTGCCGATGGTCTATTTTGAAGGCGGTGATGATTTGATCACTGGCGGTAAAGAAGCCGCTAAAGCCGCCGCTGACGATTATGAGAAAAACCGGTATCACAGCCCGAAAGACGAATATGAAGAAAACTGGGACTGGACCGGCGTTATGGCTGATTTGCGGCTTTACTATCGTGTAGGCCGGATGTTGGCGATGTCCAATGCATGGCCAAACTGGACCGCGGGTGATGAATTCCGGGGCATTAGAGACAAAAGCCGCGCGGCAAAGTGAGGCATAAGTCATGTCATTTTTGATGCTACCTGAATGGGCTCCACACGACCGGGTTTGGATCGGCTTTCCAAGTTTCCGGGCGCACTGGGGTGAGCCATTGGCAGAAGCGCAGCGGCAAATCGCTGCGTTTGCCGATGCCGTAAGCGATGCCGGCCGCGGCGAAACCGTGCACCTTATTGTCGGCAATACCGCCGCTGCGATGATCGCAAGCGAAATGGTGAGCCGCGATGTGGTCGTCGAACAACGGCATATCGGTGATATCTGGCTGCGCGACACGGGCTGCCTTGTCGTTTCTAACGGTCAAACGCAGCTAGCCCGCAATTTCGGTTTCAACGGTTGGGGTAACCGGTTTGACTTTGACGGCGATCAAACGATTGGCCGCGAATTGGCACTCCAAGCTGGCCTGAAGGTCACGGATTGCGGCTGGGTGTTAGAAGGCGGGTCGATTGACGTCGATGGCGAAGGGTTGGCGGTGACCACTACTGACTGCCTGTTGAACACCAACCGCAACCCACTGCTTGACAAGGTGGCTATCGAAAGCCGCCTGGAACGCGACCTTGGCATTTCAAAGCTGCTGTGGCTGGGTGACGGCCTTGGCAATGACCACACCGATGGCCATGTCGATAACCTTGCGCGGTTTGTCGGGCCAAATCATCTGGTCATTCCAGAAGCCAGCGATGCAGATGACCCCAATGCCGCAGTCTATAACGATGCGCGCGCCCGCGCAGAAGCTTTTGGCTGCCGGGTGACCTCTATTCCATCTACCGGGCGTTTTGAACAACAGGGTGAAGCTGTGCCCGCAAGCTACATGAATTTCTACATTGGTAACAGCGTTGTGGTTGTGCCAATTTACGGAAGTGTGCATGATGACCGCGCGTTGGCTGCCTTTGAACCTTTGTTCCCCGGCCGCCGGGTCATCGGATTGTACGCAGATTCTGTTTTGTCAGGCGGCGGCAGTTTTCATTGTTCTAGCCAGCAAGTGCCATCGCTTTAATTGCAGTAATGGGTATACTCAGCAGCATGATTTCAATCAGGAGAGTTCCAATGAAAAGATCCTTTGTATTCGCTGCAGCTTTATCTGCGCTGATGATAACCGCTTCGCCGGTGGCCTCCGCGAAGCCGCACAAGCATGATGCAAAACACGCGGCGATGCACAAGGAACATATGGCAACTTTAGCGACAATTCTAAACGACGCCGCCCGTACCGAAGACGCAAAACGAGACCAGTACAGGCACCCCGCCCAGACGGTGGAATTTTTCCGAATTCATCCTGATCATATCGTCGGTGAATATGCCCCAAGCGGCGAATGGTACACCCGCATCTTGGGAAAATATGTCAACGAAAAGGGCAAGTTCAGCGGGCTATATTTTGGCACCAACAGCCATTTTAACGACAAGCAGAAAGAAGGCATTTCGGCGGCAATCACCAAATTCCCCGAAGATGTCGCCAAAGTAACGGGCCGTCCCGCAACTGATTTTTCGGCATTTTCGCTCAGCGCAATCCCCGAAGGGGCAAAGGGCACCTATGATCGTATCCTGATTATGCGCATGATGCACAATATGATGCGTTGGAACATCGCCGACGCCGAAGTCAAAGCGATGCGCGAATTGCTCAAGCCAGACGGCATGATCGGCATTGAACAACACCGTGCCAAGGCAAATGCCCCATTTGCGATGTCGGACGGTAGCAAGGGATATGTGCGCGAAGCGGATGTCATCAAATTCATGGAAGCAAACGGCTTTGTTCTTGATTCAAAAAGCGAGATCAATGCCAATCGCAAAGACACTGCCGATTATCCCGATGGCGTTTGGACCCTGCCCCCAGTCCTCGCCAAAAAGGATGTCGATAAGGTCAAATATGAGGCCATTGGCGAGTCTGACCGGATGACATTGCTGTTTCGGAAACGGCCATGAACATACGCGCGCTTTTATTAACTGCATGCGCGGGCGCAGCCGTCTCCTCATGCTCCAGCGGCAAGCCCGATCCGCGCGGCGTTGACCATGACGAGACCATGCTAAGTGTCAGCGCCATTGGCCGCAGCGAAAATCGCCCCGATCAAGCGGCATTCACTGCCGGAATCGAAACGATACGCGGCGATGCCAAAGCGGCGTCGGATGCCAATGCACAAGCGATGCAGAAACTTGTCGATGCGCTGTTGGCGACCGGGATCAAAAAGGATGACGTGCAAACCTCAAACATCTCGATCAACCGTATCGACTGGGGCCCCAACAAAAACAAGGTCCAGGCATCGAACACAGTTACCGTCAAGGTCCGCAACGTCGACAAAGTAAGCGAAGCGATTGCGGCAACTACGGGTGCCAACGCCAATTTGTTGTCGGGACCCAATCTGTCAATTTCCGATCCGGAAAAGGCACGGCTTTCCGCATACGGCGCGGCGTATAAAGCCGCAAAGGTGCGCGCCGAAGCCTATGCCGCCGCAGCCGACATGAAGATTGCCCGCGTGCTGACGATTCGTGATGGCGGCGTTGTCGGCCAACCCATGCCGTATGAAATGAACGCGATGGCCGAAGCTGCAGCACCTCCGGTAGTGCGCACCGTTGCCCCGCCGCCCGTGCAAGTTGGCACCACCACCAGCGAGGTGAGCGTTCAGGTCGATTTTGCGTTGGAGCGCAAATGACCGCAAGCTTTGTCGTTCGGGCTTTGCTTTCAGGGATCATCATTGCTCTGATTGCCATGATCGGGCGAAAGTCTCCCACTCTTGCTGCTTTGGTGGCATCGCTGCCGTTGATCTCGATCCTTGGGATGATCTGGCTGTGGCGCGACACCGGGGACAATGTGCTGCTTGCGGACCATGCCGAAGCGACATTCTGGTACGTGCTGCCCAGCCTGCCGATGTTTTTGATTATTCCCGCGATGTTGCGCGCGGGCAGCGGGTTTTGGATGGCGCTTACCGCTGGCATCACCGTAACCATATTACTTTATTTGATCACAATCGGGATTGCCGCGCGTTTCGGTGTGCGGCTATAGCAACCAAATGACACGCAATATTACCGTCGCTGCATTGCAATTGCAGCTTTCCGGCAGCGAAGCCGAAAACAGTGAAGCCGAAAACATCGAAGCCGTTTCTGCGCTTATCGAACAAGCCGCAGGCGACGGCGCGCAAATCATTCAGCCGCCGGAGCTATTTTCCGGCCCCTATTTTTGCAAGACCGAAGAGGAAGCCCACTTTGCTTTGGCGCGCCCGACGCAGGAACATCCGTCGGTAATCGCGATGGCCAAGCTGGCAAAGAAATTGGGCGTGGCCATTCCGACCAGCTTTTTTGAACGCGACGGACCGCATTTCTACAACACCATTGCGATGATCGATGCCTCCGGCGAAATTCTCGGCACCTACCGCAAAAGTCATATTCCCGACGGCCCAGGCTATGAAGAAAAATATTATTTCCGTCCAGGCAACACCGGATTCAAGGTTTGGGATGTCTGCGGCGCGAAAATCGGTGTCGGTATATGCTGGGACCAATGGTACCCGGAATGTGCAAGGGCGATGGCATTGATGGGCGCAGAAATCTTGTTCTACCCCACCGCAATCGGCGCTGAACCACAAGATGATACGCTCGACACACGGCACATGTGGCGGCGTGTTATGGTCGGCCATGCGGTGGCCAATTGCATGCCCATTGTGGCCGCGAACCGCGTCGGATCGGAAGATGACCATGGCGGCAAACCACAGAAATTTTACGGCACCAGCTTCATCGCGAATGAATGGGGTGATGTGGTGACAGAATTGGATGACCAAGAAACAGGGATCATGGTCGCTACGTTCGATCTCGATCAAGCCCGGGCGCACCGTGCGAGCATGGGATTTTTCCGCGACCGGCGGCCGCAACTTTATGCAAGATTGGCCGAAGATATTTGACGGCCCGAACGCCTGATACCATCGAATCGAAACGCCTCCCCCCGCCGTTTTTGCTTCAATTTTGAGCCCCTTGCTCGAAAACACCAAAAACGCCAAGTTGACACCTAGTTGACAAAGTTGACGCCCATTTTGAAACTAATTGCCAGTTTGAGTATAGATAATTTCCTACATCGTCGTTATTTTGTAATTTTACGTTTTCGCAAATCCAACTGCGAAGTGCGTAATTTGACCGCCAACTATGTCAAAGAGCCAAGCCCTAAACAAGCGGCTATTCCCTTTGTTCCCAGAACAAATCCTACATTACAAGTGTTAATGCGGGGCGGGATTGGTTGACGCTTGAATGACATGTCAGTGAGCCGGCATCCTGAATACCAAATCGTCATCCTGAACTTGTTTCAGGATACATAGTCCCGAAGCCTCAAGACATGCACTGTAAGTATCCTGAAATAAATTCAGGATAACGAATTGAAGAAGATCGCACGAATTTGGTCAACCGCAAATCATCGCCAACCAAATCGCCGTGATCCAATATTCCCAGGCACCGCCGGATATGGTTAATTTTTGACTGCCAAGTCATGTTAACAAATGCCTAATCTCTGTCTATCATTGGGGCAGGCAATTTGGCGGCATAGCAATTCCCATAATTGTTTGCCAATATCGCCAGCGGCGCATTGATTTGGATTATCTGTATGGAAAACCGCACGTTTCAATATTTCTGCAAGTCTGTGGGCGCGATGTTATTGCGGCGGTGGGTCGCGATTTCATTGTTGCTGGCCCTGCTTTTGCAAGTCCTGCCGTTGCAAGCGAAGCCTTTGCAAGCCCTGCCCTATGTTCACACTTATGCTGAAACCGACGCCCCTTTATATTATGGCGAGTTTTTCTGGGATGAAACCGGCGCGCCGCGTGCCCGCCCTGAAATTGTCGTCGATCTGCGTGCCGAACAGCTTTACGTCTATCGCGGCGGCGTTGAAATTGCGCGGGCGGTTATCACGCGCGGTTGGAAAAACTACAAAACGCCCACGGGCACGTTTCCAATTCTGGAAAAAGATGCAGACCATTATTCCAGCACCTATGACCGCGCACCGATGCCGTATAATCTGCGCCTGACATGGCAGGGGATTGCAATTCATGGTGCCGATGTTGATGATATCGCGGCAACGCATGGCTGCATCGGCATACCATTGGAGTTTGCGCAAACATTGTTCCGCAATATGCGGGTGGGCGACAAAGTGCATGTGACCAATAACTGGAAGCCAGAGGTTTATGGATATCCTTGATCCAAAAATTACCAGCGTAAATTCTTTCCTATGCGCTGCATGATGCGCTAAGGGCGCTCGATGAAGCATGATCAACTTTACCTCGTTGCCCTCGGTTCAAACCAGCGGCACTATTTGCTCGGCAAACCGGCCGACATTCTCGAACACGCCATCGCCGCTCTCGAGATGGCGGATCTGGATGTTTTTGCGCAATCGAGGATCCTATCAAGCAGGCCCATTGGCCCCTCACAGCGAAATTTTGCCAATGGCGCGGTGTTGATTTCGACGTTGCTAAATCCGGCGGAATTGCTGGTCCGGTTGCAGCATATCGAGCGCCATTTTGGCAGGCAATCGCGCGGCCAGCGTTGGCGTGAACGCGTGCTCGATTTGGACATTATCCTATGGACCGGAGGGGTTTGGACAAGCGACGCCCCCCCGCTCACAATCCCGCATCCATCGTGGCAATCGCGCGGATTCGTCTTGCAACCTGCGGCAGAAATTGCCCCGCAATTGCGTGACCCGATCACCGGCTTGACCGTTATGCAACTGTTATATCAATTCAACCGCGCAAAGCGGGTTGACCGGGGCAGCAAGCGCCTTTAGGGGAGCACAACCAACGCGAAGGGCAATCCCGGTTTCGCTGCGGGCCCTTAGCTCAGTCGGTAGAGCAACTGACTTTTAATCAGTAGGTCGCTGGTTCGAACCCAGCAGGGCTCACCATTATTTTTCAATAGCTTATTTCTTATTTTAGCTAACTGATGGTGCGTTTATTCCGGCCCGCCACTGCTTCTTGAATCCGTTGCATTGCTGCGCCCAGTGGATCCGTTTCTCCCAATATTTTGAAAGTGCCGTTGAGCGTAAAGAAACAATGTCCGTGCACGCTGGCCAATAACGAGCGAGCGAGTGCAGTTGCTTCATCCTTTTGGCTGTCAGGCAGAACAGCGGCGATTTCGGCTATTACGATACCGGTAATGTCCATTACCCTGTCCGCGTAGTCGGTGGGTATTTCTGTATTTTCTGGAAGGTGGAAATCGTAGATGGCCGTCCAAGCATTGCGGTGCAGGATGGCAAATTCGAAATAGGCCTCAACTGCGATGTGCAGGCGGTTTTTCTTCTTGCCTGCCAACCGCACCTCCAGGTAATGGCGCCACTGTTCGAGCGTATGGCCATTCAGCGCGAGTATCAGCGAATCGTGCGTGCCGAAAACATTGTAGATCGTCCCGATTGAATAGCCGATGCGTTTGGCGACTTCGCGCGCTGAAAATCGGGCAAAGCCAACTTCGGAAAGTTGACGGTGCCCTGCTGCGATAATCATCGCGCGCAATTCAGCCCTGCTATGATCCGAACGACGGCCCATTGATCATTCCGATTTGCGGACGAACGGATATTTAAGCTGGGCAAGATATCCCGGCGGCACTTGCTCTGGCACCCCGTAACCTGCCGGCCATTTGTCATCTGGCAGATAATGGGTACCGAATATCCGGTCTAACCAAGGAAAGTGGATCGCGAAATTCTTGTCGACGCCTTCCGCCTCAATCGGCGCTTCCAAGTCTTGCTGTAGCTTATCTAGAAAACCACCTGCCATTTTCTTTCCCTTTTTCGATCCACGGCAGGCATCATTAAGCCTCCAACAATCTATATATAGTTAATTATTCATTGTCTATTATTTTAATTGAACATCGATTATTTTTAAGTTAGGAGAAATGAACGGGAGTTTGCACAATGGGTTTTTTCGAAACATTGATCATAGTGGCGGGCGGTATAATGCTGTGGAATTTGTTCAGCCGTACTGGCCGGATGGAGCGCCGCATCGGGCAGTTAGAAACCGAACTCAATACGCTGCGCCCCGAGTACGGCCGCGGACATAACGCCGGGCATATTGATTCTGATCGTTTCGCTGAAACCCCCACTCCTTACCCCGCCTCCAATCCTGTCGCTGAACAACCCGATACTGCTGACGATCTGCCGATACCGCATACAGCGCCAATCTTGACAAAAACACCGGCGGAAACGGCAATACCAAAAAGCGTCCCTCAAGTGCGCCATGTTGCCCGGCTTGTCAGCTCCGAAACCTCGATTAAAACTGATCCAATACCCCAGCCGATACCAGAGCCTATACAGGCCGCAGAAATACCGCAAGTTGCGGATCCATCTGCCGAAGCGCCATCCGCCGAAGAGCCCGCCGCTATCACAGATGTTGCGGAAGCGACCGCAACGCAAGAGCCCTCCGCGATGGAAATGCCTGAAGATGCCGCTGATCAAGACACCTTCACTACAGAACCACCACCTGCCAAGCGCGGGATATCATTTAGCTTTGAAGATTTCTTTGGTCGCCGCTTGCCCATTTGGGCGGGCGGCATCACGTTAGCTATCGCGGGCATATTGATCGTTAAATATGCCATTGATGCTGGATTGTTCGGCCGGGTTTTCACGCCTTGGGTTCAGGCCATTTCCGGTATCCTGTTTGGCGCGGGCCTGATCGCAGGCGCCGAATTTGCACACAAAAATAAGGACCGGGTGGATGATCCGCGCGTCAGCCAAGCTTTATCCGGTGCTGGCATCGCAACGCTTTACGGGGCGTTTCTGGTTGCAGGCAATGTATACGGTCTTGTCACGCCGCTGATTGCGTTTTTGGGACTAGCATTGGTCACTGCCGCGGCGCTGTGGCTTTCGGTGCGTCACGGCGTACCGACTGCGCTGCTTGGTCTTGCAGGCGGCTTAGCGGCACCAGCGATGGTTGGCGATATCAGCGCCAATGTGCCATTGCTCGCCGTTTATCTGGCGCTCACCATCGCTGGACTGTCGGGCGTTTCGCGCATGCAGCGTTGGCCTTGGCTTGCGCTTGCCGGCCTGATCGGCGGCGCAGGTTGGAGCCTTTGGATGATATTGGCATCCAGCGCGCTTGATGTGCTTGCTTCGCTCTCCGTGGGCGGGTTTGTTATCCTCCTTGCTATTGCCTTGCCGATGCTTGCGCTGGAAGGGCCACGCGCTGCGTTTATGCGGTCTGCGGCAGCATTGGTCGGTGCGGCGCAATTGGCGATGCTGGTTGCAATGGGCGGCTTTATACCCCTGCATTGGGGGCTGTTCGCGCTCCTTGCTGCTGCCGGTCAGTGGCTCGCTTGGAAAAATCGCGACTTTGATATCGTTCCGACAATCAGCCTGGGACTCTCCGTCTTTCTGCTGGCTATCTGGCCAGATGCGAGCGGCGGATGGTTGGCTTTGATCGGGCTGTCGTTGGCCGCTATCCATGCCGTGCCCTTGTTCTTCAAACTTTGGCAGAGCCCGGCACGGCTTCAACTGACGCTTGAATATTGCGCGCTGGCCATCGCTGTGCCGCTTATTGCGATCCGGCATTATCTGTTAGAAAGCGACACGATCATCGCCGTCAGCGCGGCGAGTGCAGCAATTCTACCCGCTATCGCCATGGCGCGCGGATGGCGCAATGATGACCGGCTGAGCGATACTCGCTTTGCTCTGCTCACGGCGACGTTGGGCGGTTTGCTCGCCGTAGCCGCTTGGTACGCCCTACCCCATTGGACTGCGCCGATTGCGGTTGCTGTGATCGCGGCGGCGCTGTTGTTCTTTGGTGAGCGTGCACGCGACAGCCGGATTGAAACGATAGCGACCGGCTTTGCGGCGCTTACACTGCCTATGTTCGCCCTTACAACCAACGCCAATCTCTCCGAACTGAGAACCTTGGTATCGGGACAAGGTGATGGCGCGCTCGGGCATTCTCTGGTCCGTTGGGGCGCTTTGGCGGCTGTCTTTGTCCTGTTTGCAAACCGGGCAATAATCATGCCGACGCGCATTGCGGCGCATGCTGTGGCGGGCGCGCTGGCTTATGCGTTTCTTTCTGCGTTGTTGCCTGCTTGGTCCCTGCCCCTTGGCCTTGCCTTTGTGGCGGGCGCGATGCTTGTGATCAGCAACAAAAGCACAGACGGCTTTGGCAGGAACAATGCGGCTTACTTCGCATTGGCGACTTTGCCTTTGATGTTCATCAGCATGAATTTTAACTGGATTGAAATCACCCGCCTGTTCGCGGGCAACGACACTGGATTTGATATCTATCCCGTGCTCCGGTGGGGCGGACTGGCCGCGTTGTTCGCCGCCTTTGCGGTCTTCGCGCGGGGCAAGACTACGCGTATCATGGCGCACTGGTTTGCGGCTATCATGACTTACGGTGTGCTTGCCCAAATTGTGCCCGGATGGTCGCTGCCGATCACACTTTCATTAGTTGCAGCTGGCATGTTGTTCTTGGGCCGCCGCCATGAAGATTACGCTGTTGAGGCACAATCTATCATCTTGGGACTGGCCAGCATCGCGCTGTTGCTCACCACAGGCGGATCGCCGATTGGGCAATTGTTGCGCCTATTTGGCGATAACGGCGCAGGCGCAGATTTGACCTCGGCGCTGCGCTGGGCCGCGGTCGCTGCGCTGATGGCTTATTTCGCCATCAAGTCGCGGCCGCCCGCTGTGCGCTTCGCCGCGCAGGCATTAACCGCACTTTTGAGCTACGGCGCAATTGCCCAAATTATCCCCGTCGGCGTCATGCCGCTCGTCGCGCCTGCCGGTCTCGTCATGCTCGCCGGATACAGCCGCCGGTTGGTCTGGCCGCAATTGCAGGCTGCAATTGTAACGCTAACCGCACTCATTGCTGGTTGGGCGCTGATACCATTGGCGGGTTGGGCAATCAATGCACTCACGTCGCTTGCCGGTGTTCCAATGGTCATCAGCGCCGAAAACTTGCCAGTTCTGGTTGTTCTGAAACAGTTGTTGGCACCAGCGATAGCGACCGGAATCAGTGTTTGGTGGATGCAAACGCAATTGCCGAAATGGGCAAAGCAGGGCGGCGCGTTGTTCGCAGGCGTGCTTGGCGGGATCGCAGCACACAGCCTTTACCGATTGGGCTTTGCGCAATTCATCGGCGAGAATTTTGTGAGCTACGGGCTCGGCCAAAGGTTGCTTTGGACCGGGCTACTGATTGCGCTTGGGGCTGTGTTGTGGCGCAAAGGAAGCGGCATCATCAAAATCTGGGGCGCACCCGCTTTGATTGGTGCTGCGTCGCTGCATACCCTGTATTACTCAATGATACTGCACAATCCGCTATGGACAGCGCAGGCTGTCGGAACATGGCCGCTCCTCAACCTTATCTTGCCGCTTTTTGTCATCCTGCCACTCGGCCTCTATTTGTTAAGGCCAATGCTGCCGGCATATTTGGAACGAACGGCGCGTACGGTGCAGTGGGTCTATATGCTGATGATCTGCGGTTTTGCCTGGGCAACCCTTCGCCAAGGATTCCACGGTACGCTTCTGGTGGATCCGGGCGTCAGTTCAACTGAGGACATCTTACGTTCTATCCTTGGCATTACACTTGCTGTTGGCTTCCTGTTGTGGGGGATCAAGGCTGGCCGCCGTGACTGGCGACTGGCCTCGCTCGTGCTTGTCCTGATGGCGACGGTGAAGGTGTTCCTGTTCGACACCGCCGGGCTTGAAGGGTTGCTGCGGATTGGATCGTTCGTTGCCTTGGGCTTCAGCTTGATCGGCATCGGCTGGCTATACAGCCGCCAACTCAGCCGCGACGCTGTGCCTGCGGAGTTAACGCAAACACCATGACTTCTTCGTTAGAGTCCGCACCGAGAACTTTGGAACAGACCATTGTCCACACCAAATATCTCGTTGCTTGCAAAGCGCCGCTTTGGACCGACTTTTGCGGCGAAATTAAGCGAGCCGGGCAATCACATCACCGAACAACACCTCGTCGCTCGGCAATGTTTTGGCCACGGCGAGCGGTTTGGAGACCCAGGTTTCGTTGATAAGGTCACGCCACGTAATGTTGTTATTCGTACCGTTGTTGCCCCATGATCCGCAGCCCAGCGAGAAAGTCTGGCGCATGCCGTTCCACAGATTGCCGCTGTTCGATGCGGCTTGCGGTTGATTGACCATGACCCGGCTGGTGCGCGTTGCGTTGGCCAGTTTCATAATATTAGCGTCGGATTGTGAATATATGCCGCAGCTATGGCCCTGGCCTTGATAGGATTGGATCGCATTGGTCAGGAATATCGCGTCATCGAGATCCTTCGCGCGGTAAAGCGCCATCGCAATCGTCATTTTCTCGCCCGAAAAGGGATGTTCGGCGCCATAGCCGGTTTCCGGAATGATAAAGAACTGCGTTTCGTCAGGAATCGTGAAGCCGGCAAAATCCGCGATGAATTTTGGCGTCTGTGCGACCACCTTCGCATTAATATGGCCGTCGGTCCAAAGCACCGCCTGAAATTTCGCTTTATCGTCGTCATTCAGAATGTAGCCGCCCTTGGCCACCAGCTTGGCGAGCATCTCGTCGTAAATCGCATCAACCAAGATAACGCTGTTATCCGACGAACACGATGCCGCAAGATCGAGCGTCTTCGATATGCGAATTTTTTCTGCGGCATCGTCCAAGTCAGCCGTTTCATCAACGGTAATCACTGCATTGCCAACGCCAACGCCCAAAGCAGGTGTGCCGCTCGAATACGCCGCCGTCACCATTGCGCCGCCGCCGGTTGCAAGAACCCGGTCGCATTGGCGCATCAATTCATTGGTCTTTTCAACCGATGGAACGTCGATGCTTAAAACCAAGTCAGCAGGTCCGCCCATCTTGACGATGGCTTCGCGCATCAAATCGCAAATCATCTTGTTGGTCAGCTTGGCGCGTGGATGCGGGGCGACGATGATCGAGTTGCGGCCCTTTACCGCCGAAATCGCCTTAATAACCGGCGTTGCTTCGGGGTTGGTCGAAGGCGACAGCGCACCAATCACACCAACTGGCTTCGCTATTTTCACAATGTTGCGTACATTATCTTCTTCAATAATGCCGACCGATTTGTCGTCGATAATATCCATCAAAGTTGCGCGCGTTTTGCGGAAAATCTTCAGATACTTGCCGTCATAATTACCAAGCTGGGTTTCATCGACGGTGTGCTGGGCAATCATTTCGGCAACGCCGGGTTTGGCAACTGCCCATACCATTGCGCGGATCAAGGCATTGACCTGTTCCTGCGTATAGTTCTCGATCTGCGCCTGTGCTGCGCGTGACCGGGCAACGAGCGCCGCAATTTCTGCGACATCAGAAGAAGGTTCCATTTTCAACACAGTAGCCATATTCTTGTCCTAATTCTCTATCCGCGCCCGTGCATTTTGGGTATACCTAGCCGCACCGGCAGGTCATTTCTAACTCTGATAAACAGCAGGATTGCTGTCGATATTCGGAAAATAAAATCGAAATATTGCGCTTGAGCCTTTGGGGCCACTACCGTGCGGCACACAGGACGCGCACCGATCCACTCCTCCGAATCATTACCGCGACCATATTAGCCCTAAAATGGCTGTCATGAAACGTTTAGTATCGCATGATTGATCTGCATTTTCTGCTGAAGCGGCGCAAAAACGCTTGCACATGCATGCATCCTGATTTGCATTGCGCAAAACCGCTGCGACAACTGCCCCTTTCTGAACTTGCATTAGGATCTGAAATTTAACCCGTCTGAAACCAGTCAAATGTTATCAACCGATATTCAATCCATGTCATAACAGAAGATATTGTGATGCAAGCCAGGACCAAGCCAGTTCCAAATCAAGAGGCCTCCAGCAGCAATGCGCGGTCCGGTAATGATGCATCTGTGCAGATTGATTGTAATTCAAAAATAGACTCCCAAGAGCTTTCTGAGATTTTGATGCGGGACGGCCGGGTCCGTGTGCCGGAATTCCTTTCATCCGGCGCCGAATTTTTGAACGGGTTTCTTGCCGGAGCCGACGACTGGATTCAGGTGATAAACAACGAGACTGGTGTTTTGGAAATTGATCTGGACGAATGGCAGGCGTTAAAACCCAAGCGGCGGCGCGAGATTCAAATTGCGATGTATGCCCGGGCGTCACGCGGATTTCAGTATAGCTATGCCGCTATGCGAATTCCGCAACCCGGCGAGCTGGACGAAGAGGAAGGCCCACTCAACGAATTTGCAAAGTTTATGGCAAAGCCCGCAACCAAAGAGATTTTGGAGGCGCTTACCGGGCATTCGGATCTGCAATTCACCGATGGCCAAGCAACGGTGTACAATCCCGGCGACATTTTGACGGGGCATGATGACGCGGTTGCAGGAAAAAGACGGATCGCCGCCTTTGTTCTCGGGATGACGCCCGTCTGGCGCCTAGAATGGGGCGGGCTGCTGCATTTTCATCCGGACGCCGACGAACCAGCAATTACCCTCGTTCCAAAATTCAACTGCTTGGACCTTTTCCTCGTGCCAAGACTACACAGTGTTTCGCAGGTTTCTGCTGCGGCATTATTCCCCAGACTTGCTCTCACAGGTTGGCTGAGCCAAGCCTAAAACGCATAAGCGCCAAGTAAGCGAAGAAGTGATTTGCATTGGATGCCGAGCATTTTTTCCAAAATGAAACTCGCAAATTTGCATACCCAAAATTGGATTGTCGGCTTCGGCGAACGCGTAATTTACCTTTGGTCGAGGTTTAAATTCATCCTCACAAGCCGCCAATTTGCGCGGTTTTTGATCCGGTCGCAGCCAATGTTAACCAAGTTTGTAAACTATTGACTTTATTAACGTTTATAGAGGCTTTGTTTCAATTAGGTACACCGTTTTTTGACCACTGGACTTAAAATAATATTCTTTCAAATAGGGGACATCGGCATCACAGCCGGTTCAAACAGGAGAAATTCAATGCGCGATCTTAAAACAGAAGAACTCGGTTTCGTTTACGGCGCAGGCTGCTCGCCTTGCGCTCCTTCAAAGCCAAAAAAGAACAAAGGTTCGAAGTCAAAGGGTTCCAATTCCAAGGGCTCGAAATCTAAAGGTTCGAAGTCAAAAGGTTCGAATTCCAAGGGTAGCCGCGGTTACGGTTGCTAATTGATCCCAAGCAGGTGGGCTCCCCAGCGGGAGCCACCTACAAAATATTGATGCCGCCAGCGACTGCTAGGCGGCATTTTTATTGAACAGATTTTAATCATTATCGCTCATTATGTTACGAATAATTCCGTGCGTCATGGAGCATTTATGCAGAGAACCAAATCCCGGCAGCTAAACAGCACTGAAAATCAGCCGCTGGAAACCGAAACCCTATTAAAACTAAAAGGGTTACCCGGGCTTTCGGATTATCTGCATTTTCACAAAAGCCGCGTGGTCGGCGGCGACAAAATAGCGCGCCGCCTGTTAGTCGATGAATGGCGTGAGGCCAATGATTGCTATCACGAGCTGGAAACGGCACAGCCAGGCGAAGCTGAAAAGATCGATAGTTTTCCGCTTCCCAAAGATTTGCAGTCACATAAGCGAGCGTTGATGCGCAACCGTTATTTCAAGGAGTCGTTTGACGAACTTCCTTACGAAATCAAAATGGTCGAACTCGGGAAATTGATGGCGTCGCAGCACAGTGTCGGCACAGGCTTTGCGCAAGCTATTGCCCAACGCTTAGGAAAGAAGCCATCGGGCCCTGCGCTCTTTGAATTTTGCCTTCCGCTGCAACGACCGATGCCTCCCATAAAAATGCAACGCCTGAACGATGGCCGATATGTGTTTACGTCGCGATCAACCGATTTCCGCGATCATGATCTTGCGATAGCCAAGGCGAGTGAATTAGGATTTGTACAAAGTTTTGGCCCCGTAGAAACCGGCATTGTCATTCCCATCGGTTTCGGTTCCAACTTTCTGTCGGCCATTGAAAGCGACAATAGGATTGTCCTGCAAAACGGTTACCACAGGGCCTTTGCGCTTTTGTCGCTTGGCATAACGCACGCTCCGATGGTCGTGCAAAAGGTAACCCGCACCGACGAGCTCGATTTGGCGGCTTCCTCCGAAGTGGCGGAACATGCCTCATTTTATTTCAGGTCGAAGCGCCCTCCCCTGCTGCGGGATTTTTTGGACGCGAAGCTTGCTAAAGCGGTTGATATCTATGTCTTGGAAACGCGGGTTGAAGTTGAACTGAAGATCAGAAACACAACCGGCACAATCAAACGGCTCGTATAATCCCGCTCGTGCTAGGGCCTGTTTCTGGCCCGCCTGTTTCTGGACGGCAGCCTCCAACGTTTTCCAATCGCTTTATTGAGAGAAGCCAGCGCTGCTTGCCTGACGAAGTGTTGGCCGCCGGATGCATTCCATTTTGCGGCCTTCAAGCTTGAACACAAAATCAGCTCGTTCAACCAAGGCCGGACGATGGGAAATCGCTATTCTGGTGATCGGCAAAGACGCAATCATGTCGCCTATTTCGGCTTCATTTTTCTCATCCAGATTGGCGGTGCCTTCGTCTAGGAATAATACGTCTGGATCCTTGTATAAAGCCCGCGCCAACATGATCCGTTGCCTCTGTCCCGAAGAGAGCGCATTGCCCATGTCACCGATCAAGCTTTGATATGCCATAGGCATTGCCATGATCGTATCATGGATACGCGCCATTTTTGACACCATCTCCATTTTTTCGGTGTCGGGTCGATCTTCAAAGAAGCATATATTGTCCGACAGGGAGCCGGATAACAGATGATCGTCCTGCATAACCGCAGCTATCCGCGCCCGCCAGTTGTAGATGGATGCCGGCGTCAGCTGATTGCCATCGATCAATATTTTTCCCGAAGTGGGAGGCATCAGCCCCAAAAGAACCCTCATCAATGTTGATTTTCCTGCGCCCGATGCCCCCACTATCGCGACAAAACTGCCTGCGGGGATTGTGAAATTCATATTTTCAAGGACATTGGGTTCGTTTGCACCATAGCAAAACGACAAATTTTCCCCGGAAATCGATGGTCCCGGCAGCATAGCCGTTCGCGGCAATCCGGAAACAGCATCCTCCCTTGCCTCCGACACAATGTCTGAAAGCCGGCCAAGATGAACCGACAATAAGCGCCACCGATCAAGGTGATCCAGCATCGCCGAGGCGCTTGAAGTGAAGCTGGAGCGATACGATAAAAATGCAAGCAACATACCGACCGTGATTTCATTGGCTATCACCGCGGTCGCGCCAACAAACACCACAATCAGGAATTGACCATCGGTGATAACGCTCTCGATAAAACGTTTCCAGATATTGTACATCGACAGGCGATAATTTGCGGTCACAACGTCGGCGAACCGATTGCGCCAGCCATTCTCCCGGATCGATTCATTCACATGAAGCTTAATTGCCCGAATTGATCGGATCGTCTCCATCGTGTAGGTTTCTTCCTTGGCATCAGCGACCAACGACTCTTCGGTACGGATGCGGGTAATGGGATACATCGCCAGCCTGAAGCCCAGATAGATTATCGTTGCAACCAACACGATCAGCATCATCGGAACGCTGATCATCGCCATAACTACAAGAGTGGTAATGGTAAGAATGGCGTCGATAACCGCATTAACCAATCCTTGGGTCAATATGGATTGGATCGGCCCCGCAGATTCAAGGCGTGACATCAAATCGCCAACGTGGCGGCTTTCGAAATAGCGCGTCGGTAATCGCATCATGTGCCTGACGATATTGCCGGTCAGCTGAAACGAGATCGACTGGCCCAATGTCAAAACAACCCACGATCTGAGTGCTTTTATGCCGTTGTTAAACAGGTAAACAAAACCAAACCCAAATGCCAACAACCACATCAGGTTTGTATCATTCTGGCCAATCGCTTCATCAATGGTGAGAAGCATGAAATAAGGCAAGGCCAGAGCGGTGATTTGCAACAAGAGTGAGAGAACGAGTACCTGAACAACCGTACCGCGATAGTTCACAAGCCGCCCCCAAAGGTCGCTCAATTTCACGATAACGCGGCTATCGACCGGCTTAAATTCGGTCGTTGGCGTTAGTTCCAGAGCAACCCCGGTGAAGTGCTGGCTTACCTTGTCGCGGGTCATGGTGCGCTTGCCGAGCGCTGGATCAAATATCGTAACTTTGTTGCCGCTCACTTCTTTGAGGACAACATAATGGTTCAGATCCCAGTGCAATATCGCCGGAAGGGAAAGATTCTGTAATTCATTCAGCTCAAGGCGCAACGCGCGCGGTGCAAGGTGCAACTCGGATGAAAGATCAATCAATTGCTGAAGCGTTAGGCCTTTCATCGAAATCGGGAAGTGACGCCGCAATCCCCCGATGTTGACGCGGTGACCATGGTGCACCGATACCATGGCAAGGCAAGCAAGGCCGCATTCCGCTGCCTCGGATTGCAATATCGGTTGCACGCCGCCGGTCCATGGCCAGTTGATCGCGGTCATTTGCCTGTGGTCTTTAAGATAGGTCCAAGAAACACTTCCCAGAGTGTGCGGTCTTCGAGGATAAGATTGGCCGAC
>JAYUPJ010000014.1:0-4174 GCA_043760195.1 Sphingomonadales bacterium
GAAGCCATGTCCAATGGCGGCAGTGTCACCGAATACGATCAAATGGTGGAAATGGTCGCCAAAGCCAAAGAAGCCTGGGGCGGCGTCCATGTGCTGATCAACAATGCCGGAATCCTGCGCGACAAGAGCTTTGCCAAAATGGAGCCCGAAGATTTCGATCTGGTGGTCAAGGTCCATCTATTGGGATCGGCCAATTGCACCAAAGCGGCATGGGAAACGATGCGCGAACAAGCTTACGGGCGTATTCTGATGACCGCATCGTCGACCGGACTGTATGGCAATTTTGGCCAAGCCAATTACGGCGCAGCCAAACTCGGCCTCGCGGGCCTGACCAAAACGCTGTATTTGGAAGGCGCAAAGTATAACATCAAATGCAACACGCTGGCCCCGATTGCAGCAACCCGTATGACCGAAGATATTTTTCCGCCCGCCGCGTTTGAGGCATTTTCGCCGGTCAATGTCGTCCCCGCCGCGTTGTTCCTGGTATCCGAAGACGCACCAACAAACGTCATCATGGGCGCAGGCGCCGGCTTCTTCCACACCGCAAATATCACCATGACGCAAGGCATGGCGCTGGCCCCTGCCGACCGCACGCCCGAAGGCGTCGCCGCCAACTTCGCCCAAATCAGCGACCGCACGAGTGAGACTGTGCCCGGGTCGGGCCCTGAGCAATCAATGGGCGCGATGGCGAAGTTGCAGGCGCTCGCTGGGTAGGGATTGAGCGCAAAATACTTAAAACATAAGTTTCGTCATTCCCGCGAAGGCGGGAATCCATCACCTGAGCTTACAAAACTAAGCCACGTCGCTTAAAATTCTAATGCAGGTGATGGATTCCCGCCTTCGCGGGAATGACGAAGCACATATTCAAAAAGCTGAATTTTTGAATAGCGACACCACCCGTTCACCCCAATCGTCACCCTGAACTTGTTTCAGGGTCCATTTCGCAGGATAGACCTGCCCTTGGCTGCACGATGGATGCTGAAACGAGTTCAGCATGACGAAGTTTTGCGGCGGGCTTTGGATTCGGATGCCTAGAGGCCCTGGCAATCACCCGCAGCGGCAACGCAACCTTATCCCCAATCGTCACCCTGAACTTGTTTCAGGGTCCATTTCTCAGGATAGACCTGCCCTTGGCTGAACGATGGATGCTGAAACGAGTTCAGCATGACGAAGTTTTTTTGCGGCGGGCTTTGGATTCGGTTGCCTAGAGGCCCTGGCAATCACCCGCAGCGGCATGCGCGGTAAAAAGCTCCGCCTTTCTGGGGCGGAGCCTCTTGCGCTGTCAACGTGTCAAGGGCTGACGGGTTTGTCGTTACCGCTGCTGACCGCGACGATGCCGCCGGCGGCGGCTGCAACAGCGAGCGTCGGGATTATCCAGCCGGTTTTGGGGCGCGCCACTGCGCCCGTGGGCGGAGTACCGCCGGGGCCATTATGAGCGCGGCGTTCGGTTGCTTTGTTGTACGGCCACTGCGGCTTGTCCAGCTTCTGCCCCGTTTCAATGTCAACCGAAGGGGCGGGCGCTGCGCCATCATCAACCGGTGGCGGGGCCGCCTCTCGCCCGGTTACGCCGCAATTGCCGCAGCCTTTGACGGCATTGTCCTTAATGCCCTTCTCGGTGGCGGGACTTTCAACTGTGGGGGGTTCAACCGGGATCGTCGCTGACTTGCCCTTCTCAACCGATGGCGGGGTAGGCTTGGCCTTGATCAGCAGCTGACCCGTTTCAATCGGTGCCGCCTTTACCATGCCAATCGTCATCGCCGCCAGTGCCGTCATCGCCGCCGCGCCCAATGTCTGTTTTATACTATTTTTCATAATATCTCCTGTTACTTAACGAACGCGCCCATCTATTATTTTCAAAAATCCATCGCACGTTCGGGGGGGGGGGGGGGGCAAGACATATTTGGACGCAGGCTGTCCCGCGCCGTGCGGGCCCATCATCCCGCCTTGCCGCCGCCGCCAGAAATGTATAGCAACCGCCGCATCAACATGGAGACATAACATGGCCGAGATGGCAGCATTTAACTGGTCCGATCCGTTCAATTTGGAGGGCCAATTGACCGAAGAGGAACGGATGATCCGCGATGCCGCGCACGGATTTGCGCAAAGCGAATTGCAGCCGCGCGTTATCAAGGCGTATGCCGATGAAATCGCCGCGCCCGAACTGTTCCCGCTGATGGGGCAAGCCGGGTTATTGGGCGCGACATTGCCCGAAGAATATGGCGGCGCCGGCGCGTCTTATGTCGCATACGGCCTGATCGCGCGGGAAATTGAACGGGTGGATTCGGGGTATCGGTCGATGGCGTCGGTGCAAAGCTCGCTCGTCATATATCCGATCCACGCCTATGGCAGCGAGGAACAGCGCCGCAAATACCTGCCCGGATTGGCGGCAGGGACGCTGATCGGATGCTTTGGCTTGACCGAACCCGACGCGGGATCAGACCCGTCGGGCATGCGGACGGTAGCCAAAAAAATCGACGGCGGCTATGTCATTACCGGCAGCAAGACGTGGATTTCTAACGCGCCATTCGCCGATGTATTTGTCGTCTGGGCGAAAAGCGACGCGCATGGTGGCGGCATTCGCGGGTTCGTTCTCGAAAAAGGCATGAAGGGATTGTCTGCACCTAAGATTGAGGGCAAATTGTCGCTGCGCGCATCGACCACGGGCATGATCTTGATGGACGGGGTCGAGGTGGGTGAGGACGCTTTATTGCCCGAAGTTCAGGGCCTGAAGGGGCCGTTTGGATGCCTGAACCGCGCGCGTTACGGCATTAGTTGGGGCGCATTGGGCGCGGCGGAATTCTGCATGCATGCGGCGCGGCAATACGGGCTCGACCGGCACCAATTCGGCCGGCCATTGGCGGCAACGCAGCTGTACCAAAAAAAGCTGGCCGATATGATGACCGACATTGCGCTGGGCTTGCAAGCGTCGCTGCGTGTTGGGCGGTTGATGGATGATGGCCAATTTGCACCCGACATGATCTCGATTGTGAAACGCAACAATGTCGGCAAGGCGCTCGACATCGCCCGCCAATCCCGCGACATGCACGGCGGCAACGGCATCAGCGAGGAATATCAAGTCATCCGCCACGCCGCCAATCTGGAAACCGTCAACACCTATGAAGGCACACACGACGTCCATGCGCTGATATTGGGCCGGGCGGTGACGGGGATATCGGCGTTTTAGGGCGGGATTGGGCGCTGGTACGAGCAGGTGTGCCCCGGCGCACGCCGGGGTCCAGTGCGGGGTGACATTCAGGCATTACTTTTAGAAAAAGGATATCGTCATTCCCGCGCAGGAGTGGACGGTTGGACATACCCCGTATGTCCAAGCATCGTTCGGGGAACGATGCTACGTGCCACTAATCCATCACCTCACCTAACAAAATATAGCCAGCTTGCTTAAAATTCGAGTGCAGGCGATGGATTCCCGCCTTCGCGGGAATGACGAAGCTTATGTTTTTATGTACTTTATATTCTGGATGTCACCCCGCACTGGACCCCGGCCTGCGCCGGGGCACACGCACCCGCACCCGCACCGCTGCCAAAAAAATGGGCCGCCCGGCTTTTCGCGCGGCGGCCCAAGTAAAGGCCGTTAAGCCTGCTAGGGAGGAAAGTCTGCCCGCAAAGGCAGAACTTAATCGGTTTAGCTGAAATTGGTTAATCAACGTTTAACCCGGCGTTTAACAGTGATCCCGCCTTAGCAGGGCCCGTTATTGCGCGCCTCGACCGAAAAGGAGAATGGCGAGTTATTCCGGATTCCCTGCGAATCAATTTGGATCAGCTTGCTCGTTTCCTTGCGAATAACGGTCAACCCCTGCCCCTCACCACGGCAACTATAGCTGATCGTGACCGAATTGGCAGTGGACCGGACGACAAGCTGTTGGCAATTGAAACCCTGATGCTGGACTTGCGCCAGTTTGGTAACATCACCAACGCACACGCGGTTCACCGCTGTGCCGGTGGCTCCATTGCCGACGGCGCGGAATTGCCACATTCCCTGGCTCAACGAATCAAGCAGATTCGGCACATCATCCTTGGGCACACCAACCGCCGCCGAAGTGGCGCAGATGGAGAAAAAGCCCAATATAATTATATGTTTAGCTAATTTTTTCATTGTTCCTGGTCCACGATTTCAATTGAAAAACAGTGGCGACCTTGCATCTTATGTAAACGC
>JAYUPJ010000015.1:0-10123 GCA_043760195.1 Sphingomonadales bacterium
CTGGATTGCGCGCTTTGGGATTTGGCGGCGAAACGGGCTGGTGTGCCTTTATGGCAACTGGCGGGATTGCCGCGCGCACCCGCGCCATTACAAACCGCATTCACAATCTCACTGGGCGAGGCAGCGGTGATGCAAGCGGCAGCGGCCACAGCTGCGGCAAACGGCTATGGTCTGTTAAAACTGAAGCTGACGGGGCAGGGCGACCGTGGCCGCGTGGCCGCCGTGCGTGCGGGCGCGCCAGATGCGCGGCTGATCGTCGATGCCAATGAAAGCTGGGATGATCTGGATGTTGCAGCCGAAGCCGCAGCGATGGCGGCGCTACGCGTTGAAATGATCGAACAGCCGGTAAAAGCGGGCAACGATGCCAAGCTGGCGGGCGTTAGGTCACCGCTGCCACTGATCGCCGACGAAAGTTGCCACATTGCCGCCGACGTCGCGCGGCTTGCGCCTTTTTATGACGGCGTGAATATCAAACTGGATAAAGCGGGCGGACTGACCGAGGCGTTGCTTTTGGCGGCGGCGGCGCGCGCGGCTGGGTTGAAAGTGATGGCCGGCTGCATGCTGTCGACCAGCTTAGGGATAGCGCCCGCGTTTCTGGCGGCGCAAGGTGCGGACTGGGTGGATTTGGATGGCCCGGCGTTGCTGGCTGAAGACCGGGAAAACGCGTTCCGGTTTTCTGGCGGGATGATTTCTAGCCATGATTGAAGCGCCAACATTGCGCACCGAACGCCTGATCCTGCGCGGGTATCAGCGTGACGATTTTGAAGAGATTTACACCATCGGCGCGGACGTGGAAATCACAAGGTACATGGGCGGGGCGATAGTTAGCCGCAGCACCGCATGGGAAAAATTCCTGCGCGGCCCGGCAATGTGGTCCATGCTGGGATACGGCATGTGGATCGTGGAGCGAGCCAGTGACGGTGCGGTGCTGGGGCAGATTGGCTTTGCCGATTTCATGCGCGAAATGGACCCGCCGCTGGCTGACGTCCCCGAAATGGCGTGGGTGTTGGGCGGCGGCGGCGCGGGGGCTTCATTGGGCCAGGGCTATGGCAGCGAAGCTTTGGCCGCAGTGCTGGCATGGGGCGACGCGCATTTGGGCGCGAAAAAATTCCAATGCATCATCGCGCCGGAAAACACCCCGTCACTTAGGCTGGCGGCAAAATTTGGCTTTAAAGAGATACGCCGCGCTGCGCTTAAGGACGAGCCGGTCGTGGTGTTTGAACGCGCCGTTGGCGGCTAAAACGAGACGTTCGTCCTGAGCCTGTCGAAGGACAGGTTGCTTGTCTTATCCTTCGACAAGCTCAGGACGAACGGAAAGTAAGTTATGTTGCAAAGTAATGTTAGAAAATCTCGAACAGCCCAGCTGCGCCCATGCCGCCGCCGACGCACATGGTGACGACGCCGTATTTTGCGCCGCGGCGTTTGCCTTCGATCAGCGCGTGGCCGGTGCAGCGTGCGCCGGTCATGCCATAAGGATGGCCGATGGAGATTGATCCGCCGTTGACGTTCAGCAGCTCGTTTGGAATGCCTAGCTGATCGCGGCAATACAGCACCTGTACTGCAAACGCTTCATTGAGTTCCCAGATGCCGATGTCATCCATTTTCAGGCCAAAACGCGCAAGCAACTTGGGGATGGCGAACACGGGACCAATGCCCATTTCATCCGGCTCAGTTCCGGCCACCGCCATACCAACATAGCGCCCCAGCGGGTTCAGCCCCTTTTTCTCGGCCACTTTGGCTTCCATCAGGATCGACGCTGATGAACCGTCGGATAGCTGGCTGGCATTGCCCGCAGTAATCGTCATGCCGGGGCCCATAACCGGGTTCAACGCTTGCAATCCGGCAAGCTGCGTATCGGCGCGGTTGCCCTCGTCCTTGGCGATGGTCACTTCGGCTTGCGTGACTTCTTTCGTTTCCTTGTTGGTCACGTTCATCGTTGTGGTCACAGGAACTATCTCGGCATCAAAGTAACCAGCGGCCTGCGCAGCGGCGGTGCGTTGCTGCGATTGCAGGGCATATTCGTCCATCGCATCGCGGCTGATATTGTAACGCTTGGCCACGACCTCGGCGGTTTGCAGCATCGGCATATAGATGTTGGCGTGCATTTCCATCAACGCACGGTCGGGTGCGACGCGCATTTCGGGGGTCTGCACCAGACTGATCGATTCCTGACCGCCCGCCGCCATGACATCGACATTATCGACGATAATCTGCTTTGCCGCCGTCGCAATAGTCATCAGGCCCGATGAACATTGGCGGTCCATCGTCATACCCGATGTGGTGATCGGCAGACCGGCTCGCAGCGCAACTTGACGGGCTAGGTTGCCCGCTTGTGTGCCCTGTTGCAGCGCGCTGCCCCACAGTACATCGTCAATTTCGCCGCCGTCGATACCGGCGCGTTCGACGGCTGCTTTCAAGGCGTAACTGCCCAATGTCGGGCCGGATGTGGCGTTGAACCCGCCGCGATAAGCTTTGCCAATGGCGGTACGGGCGGTGGAAACGATGACTGCGTCACGCATGATGTAATTCCTTTAAATAATACCGCAGCGCTGAGCTTGTCGAAGGGCGCTTTACGGCTGAGAAACATCCTTCGACAGGCTCAGGACTTCGGTTACTTTTTGAAAACCCGGTGTGTGATCACTGGGTTTAGAACTTCAGACAAACAGCTGCGTGATCCATTCGGCCAACAACGCCGGTTTTTCTTCGCCTTCGATCTCGATGCTCAGTTCCATGGTTTGCTGCCATTGGCCGGGGCGCTTTTCGATAAGTTCAAGCAACTTGAAATGACCGCGCACGCGCTTGCCCGAACGGACGGGCGAGAGGAAACGGGTTTTATTACCGCCGTAATTGACGCCCATTTTAACGCCTTCGATGTGCGGGCAATTCGATTTTGCCGACATAACCGGCATCAAGGATAGCGTCAGAAAGCCGTGCGCAATCGTGCCGCCAAACGGCGTCATCTTGGCCATTTCCTCATTGATGTGGATGAATTGATGATCGCCGGTGGCGTCGGCGAATTTGTTGATCATGTCCTGATCGACCAGGATCCATTCGGACGAACCGATATTCTCACCGACTTTTTTTGCGAGATCTGTTGCGGCAATAGTGGTCATCTTAGGGTTCTCCCGATTCTATGGTTGCGCGGACTGTGCCTTGCGAATGTCGCTATTACAAGTCTTTCACCGCACAATTTCGCACGTATTTGGCGCTTACGTTACGTCTTGCTGCGCTTTGCCGGTGGGCTGGAATGCTGGGTAAGATAGGGCATCACAAGTGTGCCGTCGGGCGCGGAGGTGAAGGTGGTTTGGGTCGGATATGCAAATTCATAGCCGTGCGCGCCGAATGCCTCGACGATTGCCAGACCAATTCTGTGCCGTGCTGCAAACACTTCGATAAATTCATGGCTGTTATCAAGATCGAACACCAATTCAAAATTGAGCGCGCTGTCGCCAAAGCCGATAAACCCGGCGCGTTGAAAACTGGCACCTTCGGCTTCGGTTATTTGCTGTAGCAACGCCGGAAGCGCGCGCGCCTTTTCTGGCGTGGTATGATAGACAATGCCAATCGCGAAGGTCGCGCGGCGGTAATGCAAGGTGGAGATATTGGTAATTTCTTTGTCCAGCAGCATGTTGTTGCCGATGATGATTTCTTCGCCAGTTAGCGCCCGCAACCGGGTGCTCCGCATCCCGATCTTTTCAACTGTTGCGGTGGTTGTTTCGTAACGGATCACATCGCCGCGTTTGAACGGCTTGTCGAAGATGATTGAAATGGCCGCGAATAGGTCGGAAAATATCCCTTGCGCGGCCAGTCCGATGGCGATGCCGCCAACACCAAGGCCGGCAATCAATCCGGTTACGTTGATGCCAAGATTATCAAGGATAACAATCGCGGCGATTGCAAAGATGGCAAAACTGACAAGCAGGCGAACCAACACCATTGCGCTCATCAATGTTTCATGTTCGTGATCGCCTTGGCTTGCCCGCCTTTCGATAAGGCCCAAGATAACCTCCCGCGCCCAGACCGCAATTTGGAAAACAACGGCGATAGTGAACAAGATGTCGATCAACTTCGCCACCGGGTCCGGCGCATTGGTGAACCCGTTGACCAGTTCGGCCGCGATCATCACGCGAAAAAAATTGCTGGTCCGTGCCAAACTGCGGGTGATGATGGATCGCAGCGATGACCGGTCAGTCACTGCCTCTGCCTGCTTTGCGGCAATGCTGCGTAACCAGCTTAGTATCAGATACAAGACGACAGCAATGACCGTCGCCGCCAGCAATTCGAACCAGTTTTGCCCGATCCAATTGGCCACCAGATCCTGATAGGCGTTCAGGCGCGGACCGATTTCAGCAGGCGATATTGCCGGTAGGTCCGTTGGCTTAACGTGCGTTTGAATGTTTGACATCTTTGCTGTTTAGGGCGCGCTATCCGCCAAGACAAGCGCGCGGTGTGAAGGTTTGGCGGGCCCGTTTATGCGCTCAGCTTAACGCTCGTGTTATTGCCTTGGCCCATCCCGAAAGCCGTTCGGCCCGGTGTTCTGGCGCGATATTGGGGGTAAATTGTTCAACATCGCCGCGCATACAGGCGGCTTCGGCCAATGAACGATACATGCCTGCGCCAACGCCTGCCAACATGGCGGCACCCAATGCAGTGGTTTCTATAAAGGCGGGGCGTTCAACAGGGATATTCAAGATATCGGCCAGATCCTGTGCCATCCAATCGTTTGCGACCATGCCGCCATCAATCCGCAATTCTGCCCAGTCCGATCCGTCGGCGGCATAAGCGGTTTTTAAATCGTTGGCTTGGTGAGCCATCGCCTCTAATGCGGCCCGTGCGATATGGGCTTTGGTCGCTGAAAAACTGAGGCCGCTGATCGCGCCGCGCGCATCTGGCCGCCAATATGGCGCGCCCAGGCCGGACAGCGCAGGGACCAGATAGACCCCGCCATTGTCATCGACGCTGCGCGCCAGCGATTCTGTGTCCCCGGCCGCACCGATCAGGCCCAGATCATCGCGCAGCCACTGGACCAGCGACCCGGCAACAAACACCGATCCTTCGAGCGCATAGTGCCGCTCCCCGTTCAATTGCCAAGCGATAGTGGAGAGCAACTTGTGTTTCGATTGCGGCAATGTTCGGCCCGTCTGGGTCAGGATAAATGCCCCCGTTCCGAACGTCGCCTTGGTCTGGCCGGGTGCAAGGCAGGCTTGGCCGATGGTCGCCGCTTGCTGGTCGCCCGCCATGCCGGTAATCTTAATCGCGCCGCCAAACAGTTCCGGCAACGTGGTTCCGATGTCGCCCGCACAATCGACGATCTCTGGCAGAATGGTGCGCGGAACATCGAACAGGCTGAGCAAGCCATCATCCCAGCCGCTGCTGCCTATTGCCATCAAAGCGGTGCGCGAAGCGTTGGTCGCGTCACTGACATGTGCGCCGCCGGTTAGCCGGAAAACAAGATAGCTTTCGACGGTACCGGCGGCCAGATTGTCGCCTGCGGCTTTCAATTGAGGCCAGTTTTTTAACGCCCAACCAATTTTGCTGCCGGAAAAATAGGGGTCAAGCAACAGTCCGGTCTTCGCTTGTACCGTCGCCTCGTGCCCGGCGGCTTTCAGTGCGGCGCAATCATCCGCCGTTCGCCTGTCTTGCCAAACAATCGCCGGGGCGAGCGGCTCGCCAGTTCGCTTGTCCCAAAAAACCACGGTTTCGCGCTGGTTGGTGATTCCAATAGCGGCAATCGCATCGGCTCCGCCTGCCCGGGTCACCATTGCCTGCGCACAGGCCAATGTCTTGGTCCAAATCTCGGCGGCGTCATGTTCGACCAAACCGGGCGCTGGATAATGCTGTGTCAATGGTTCTTGCGCGCTGCCCAGCAACTTGCCGTTTTGCGCAAACAGCATCGCCCGCGTCGACGTTGTTCCTTCATCGATTACCAGGATTTTTGAACCCGTATCCATGCTTCTACCCCTGTTTCCTTATTTTAGAAATTTCTTGCTGGTCAAAATCGCTTTCCTTTTTCGAAAACGTAACTAACCACTTGGAACATTATGACGGGATCAATTTTAAAGGCGAGAAAATTCGGTGTCGGCGTTACAACGGTTGCAAATATAGTCCGGAGCCAGATGGTATGAGCAATGCATTGAGCCCCCGGCAAGACGCCATTCTTGCACTCGCCAAAAATCAGGGGTTTGTCGCGACCGAGCAGTTGGTTGAACATTTTCAAGTCACGCCGCAAACCATCCGGCGCGATATCAATCATTTGTGCGAACAAAACCTGCTTCAACGCTTTCACGGCGGCGCAGGGCGAGCAACCAGTACCGAAAATGAACCCTATGACAGCCGCTTGCATGCCTATACCGACGCCAAAAATAATATCGGTGCCCATGTTGCCGCGCATATCCCAAACGGCAGTTCGTTGTTCCTGAATATCGGAACGACCACGGAAATAGTTGCCAAAGCATTGGTCAATCACAAGGATCTTAGGATTGTGACCAACAACCTTCATGTCGCGATGATATTTTCGCAGAATGACGATTTTGACGTGATGATTGCTGGCGGCCAACTGCGAAAGCGCGACGGCGGTATCGTCGGCCCGGCGACGACGGACTTTATCCGGCAATTCAGGCTTGATTTCGGTATAATCGGCGTCAGCGGAATAGACGAAGATGGTGCGCTGCTCGATTTCGACTATCAGGAAACCCGCAACGCCGAAGCCATCATAGCCAATTCGCGCGAAACCATATTGGTCGCCGACCATAGCAAATTTGGTAGGCGCGCGATGACGAAATTCGGGCATCTGTCCGATGTAAACTGGCTGTTCACCGACAAGCCGCCGCCGATTAAATTTGCCCGGATATTGTCCGATAATGATGTTCAGGTCAGGATTTGCGAAAATGCTGCGATCTTGAGTGATTTTCAATCAGATGGAATCATCTGATGATTAAGAAATCGCGCAAAATCAAACAATCTAGACCCTCATTTTGCTTCAACCAAAATGAAATAGGGTTTAGGCAAATTTACACCAACATATAATTGTTCGATTGCGAACATCTTGGGCGCGTATTAGTAGCTCGGCGACGAAAGGCGGGATCGAATCGATTATGCGCGACATGTTGGTCATTGGCGGCGGGGTTAACGGCGTGGGCATTGCCCGCGATGCGGCAGGACGCGGGCTGGATGTGGTGCTGTGTGAAAAGGATGATTTGGCAAGCCACACATCGTCCGCCAGTTCCAAGCTGATCCATGGCGGCCTTCGCTATCTGGAGAATTATGAATTCCGTTTGGTGCGCGAATCGCTGGGCGAACGTGAGATTCTGCTGCGTGCGGCGCCGCACGTTATCTGGCCGATGCGGCTGGTTCTGCCGGTGTTGGCAGGCATGCGGCCTGCGTGGATGCTGCGAATAGGCTTGTTCATCTATGATCATCTGGCCAAGCGCGCGGTCCTGCCGGGTACCAAGACGCTTAATCTTCGCAAGACGATGCAAGGCCAGCCTTTGAAAGAAACACTGCGCAAAGGTTTTGAATATTCTGACTGTTGGGCTGACGATTCCCGCTTGGTCGCGATCAACGCGGTAGATGCGGCGGAGCGCGGGGCCGAAATTCTTACCCGCACCGAATGCACCGGGATGGAGCGCAAATCCGACCATTGGTTGGTGTATTTGCGCGACGAAAACGGCGCAGAACGCACGATAGCGACGCGGATCATTGTCAATGCAGCCGGGCCGTGGGTTGAAAAAATTCAGGGCAAATTTGGCGGCATGCAAAACAGCTCACGCGTGCGGCTGGTAAAAGGTAGCCATATTGTCACGCGCCGCCTTTTCGGCGGCGAGCATGGCTATTTGTTTCAAGCAGCTGGCGGCCGGGTAATTTTCGCAATGCCATACGAGGATGACTATACCCTGATCGGTACGACCGAGGTCGATTGGGATATCGATAGCGGGCCGGTGACGATTTCCGCCGACGAAACCAGCTATCTGTGCGGCGCGGTAAATGACTATTTCGAACAGCAAATCACGGCCGATGACTTAGTCTGGAGCTACGCCGGGGTGCGGCCATTATATGACGATAACGCAGATTCCGCCAATGTCGTGACCCGCGATTATGTGTTCAATCTGGACGGCGACGGCATCAACACGGCGCTCGTTCTGTCGGTGTTTGGCGGCAAGCTGACCACCTACCGGAAACTGGCCGAGCACGCGATGGAACGGCTTGCTCCCTATTATCCGGATATGCGCCCGCCGTGGACGCATAACGCCGTTTTGCCGGGCGGCGATTTCGCCATTGACGGAGTTAATGCACTGCGTGCCGATGTTTTGGCGCGCTATCCTTGGTTCCCCAAAGACCAGATCAGCCGGATGACCAGAGCTTATGGCACGCGGATCTTTACGATCCTTGGCGCTGCGAACAGTTTGGAAGATTTGGGGCAGCATTTTGGCGGCGATCTGTATGAGGCCGAGGTCCGGTATCTGCGCGATACCGAGTTTGCCAAGACCGCTGACGATATATTGTGGCGGCGTTCCAAACTGGGCCTCAAATTGAACGATCAGGAGCGCGCAGGGATTGCGGAAAAGCTGCGTCTATATGGAGCGGTGCAAGCGCAGGCCGCTTAATCCTGCCATTTGACTGCGGCGATATCGTCGCTAATCTTTGCTTCGACCCAGGCCCGGCTGCCGTCGCTGCGGTGTTCTTTTTTCCAGAACGGCGCATCGGTTTTCAGCCGGTCGATCAAAAATGCGGTGGCATCCAGCGCGGCGGCGCGGTGCAGGCTTGCTGCACCAACCAGCACAATTTCTTCGCCAACAGGGATGATACCGGCGCGGTGAATTAATACGCAGCCAAGCAGCGGCCATCGGCTGTGTGCCTGCGCCGCCAATGCCTCCAACGCCGCCTGTGTCATCGCCGGATAATGTTCGAGTTCAATCGCCACGACATCGCCGATATCATTGGTGTCGTTCCGCGCTATACCGGTAAAACTGGCCAAAGCGCCGCCGCCCAAACCAGAAAGCGGTAACAATTCTGCGCCCGCATCAAATCGTTCGCGCTGTATGCGGACGGTTATCATCCACCTGTCACCGGCGGAAAGATCGCCAGCTCCTTTGCGCCGGTAATGGGCGCATCCAGCTTCACCATTTGCTGGTCCAAGGCAAAGCGCAATCTATCGGTATCGGCAAATGCAGCCGGATAAACGCCGCCGTGCGCGATGAGGTATTTTAGGCAATCGGCGACCGTAACAACGTCCGGGGGAAAATTCGCTTCTTCCCCGTCCAGACCTATCGCCTCTCGAACGCTGGCAAAATAAACGATCTGCACCGCCGTCAATCCATGTGTTTCAGGCCAACGCGCAGATAGTCCCAGCCGGTTATCAGCGTCAATATCGCCGCAATCCATAATGTGACCAGCGCAGCAATCTTTAGCCATAAGAGCGCCGGGAACACGCCCGCCAAAATAACCCCGCCGAGCGAGACAAGCTGAAACGTCGTTTTCCATTTGGCGAGCTGCGACACCGGCACCGAAATTTGCAATCCTGCAAGGAACTCGCGTAAACCAGAAACGATAATCTCACGCAGCAATATGATCAACGCAGCGATGACGTGCCAGCCATCGACATCCCTTGTGTAGACCAGCATCAGGATAACCGCCGCAACCATGATCTTGTCGGCGATAGGGTCCAAAAAAACACCCAGCCGAGATACTGTGCCTTGCGCGCGCGCCAGATAGCCGTCGAAATAATCGGTGATGCCCATCAGGCAATACAGCACAAATGCCAGCGCGTAATCGAGCGGTATCGGCTGGATGCCGCCCGGTTTGGCGCTCGGCCACAATAAGAACACCAGGATTGGCACCGCAAATATGCGCGACAACGTCAAAATATTTGGCAAACTCAACATATCTTTATGCGATAGCGTCATTTGAATGCAAAATCACGCGGCTAATTCGACAATCTGCATAGCCATGTTAAAGATCGGCGGCTAAGGCAGGCAGCAGTCGGAAAAATAGGGTAAATTTGATCCAATGAAAAGCGGGCTTTCCTTGCTGAACAAGCGCAGATTTTTGCCGCTTTTTGCAACTCAGTTTCTCAATGCATTCAATGATAACTTTTACAAAATGGCGATGGTGGTCGTTATCACCT
>JAYUPJ010000016.1:0-4167 GCA_043760195.1 Sphingomonadales bacterium
TAATTGGCCAGCGCAAAATAACGCCGCATGTTGGGCTTACCCTCCAGCGAAGGCGCCGCATCGCCCGGAAATTCGACTTTGATCCGCTTATCAATGGCATCGCGCGCGCCCAACGCGCCGGGAACCGAAGTCAATACGACATGTTCGGCCTGATCGCCAAAGTGATTCATCAATTTCACTGCGCGCGCTTGTTGCCCGCCAAGGTCAAAAACGCTGTGCAAATGTAGAATGCGTACCGCCGCCATACTTGCCTTTCCCCGTTGCAGCCACCATTGAAGGTGACATGAATAGCATATCAAATTCTGCTGCTTACAGGCCGGATGTTAAAATCACCAGTCTTGGCGAAAAAATCGGCGATCCGGTGCAGGCGGCAAACTTTCCCGAGGCCATATTGCGGTTCCGCAATGACCGCGCTGCGGCCAGCGTCGGCTTGAACGGTTTAACCGAAGCCGAGTGGATTGCACATTTTGCTCGGTTCAATCCGCTGCCCGGCAATATGACCACACCGCTCGCCTTACGTTACCACGGCCACCAATTCCGCAATTATAATCCCGATATTGGTGACGGGCGCGGATTTCTGTTTGCCCAATTGCGCGATCAAAGCGGCCGCTTGCTCGATTTGGGGACAAAGGGTTCGGGACCAACACCTTATAGCCGCGCTGGCGACGGCAGGTTGACCCTGAAAGGCGGCGTCCGCGAGATATTGGCGACCGAAATGCTGGAGGCGCTTGGCGTTTATACCTCCAGGACTTTCTCCCTAATTGAAACCGGCGAGGCATTGATGCGCGGCGATGAACCATCGCCCACGCGCTCTGCGGTTATGGTGCGGCTGAACCACAGTCATATACGTTTCGGTACGTTTCAAAGGATTGCGTTTGAAGGCAATGCCGAAATGATGGAGCAACTGGTGCGGTATTGCCTGACCCATCTTTATGATGCGGAGATCGGCGACAATCCCGCCGCGCAATTGCTGGAGCTCGTGGCCGGGCGTGTTGCCGATCTTGCCGCATCTTATATGGTATCCGGGTTTGTTCACGGCGTGCTGAATACCGATAACATCAACATTACCGGTGAAAGTTTCGATTATGGCCCGTGGCGCTTTACGCCGAAATGGGACCCGCGTTTTACCGCTGCGTATTTTGACGAGCACGGCCTTTATGCCTTTGGCCGCCAAGCCGAAACGATGCACTGGAATTTGGGGCAGCTGGCGGTATCGCTGCGGCTGATTTGCGAAGCGCCGCCGCTGATCGCTGTGTTGGAGAGTTTTGCGGCGTTGTTTCAAGCCGCGCTGGTGAAGCGGTTTTTATGGCGGCTGGGGTTGCAGTCTATTGATACCGCCGCCGACCGGGCGCTGGTCGAGGCCGCCGAACGCGCAATGATCGCAGGATCGGTTGATATCGACGCCTTCTTCCACGCCCATCGCGGCGGGCGGGCCCAGCAGAAACTGGAAACCGGCGAGGCTTATACTCAATTTCTATCGCTGCTGGCCGGATATGAAGCTGCGCCCGGCACGCACGCTTATTGGGATGATGGCCCAATATGCTCGATGCATCTGGATGAAGTGGAATCGATCTGGAATGCGATTGCCGAACATGACGACTGGTCCGCGCTGACCAACAAGGTTTCGGAAATCCGCCGGATGGGCGCCGCGCACGCAATTTGAAATAGAAAATTAACCAGCCAATCCCGTAAAAAGTAAGCAATTGTTTATTTTTGTCGGCTATTCAGATGACTGAAAGGCATGGTTAATCGAAAAATGACCCTACCGTTAGGCATCGAAGTGATGAGCGAACTGGTTTCTTATGAACCAGCCACTGGCGCAGAAGTGTGGCGCGGTGGGTGCGGCGGTGTGGACGCCGAAGTCGCTGCCGCACGCGAGGCTTGGCCGAAATGGGCATCGAAAGCACTTACCGACCGCATTGATATTGTCCGCTCAATCGCTGGCAAGGTTCGTCAGGAAGGCGACAAGCTCGCCGAACTTATTTCGCGTGAAACCGGAAAGCCATTGTGGATTTCGCGGGCCGAAGTCGAAACCGTCATTGCCCAGGTTGATTCGGCCATCAAAGCCTATGCCGAACGCACATCACAGCGCTGTATCGAGGGTAAGCCGGGCAACCGCACCGCGTTGCGGCACAAGCCGCACGGCGTCTTGGCCGTCGTTTCACCGTTCAACCAACCCGCACAAATTCCCAACGGACATATTATTCCCGCGTTAATTGCGGGCAATGCTGTAGTGTTTAAACCATCAGAAAAGACGCCCGCTGTCGGCGCGTTTCTAACCGAGTTATACCACAAGGCTGGCGTTCCAGTAGGCGTAATCCGCGTCCTGCAAGGCGGCCCCGAAACCGGGCAAGAGTTGTCAAAGCATGCCGACATCGACGGAATGCTGTTCACCGGATCATCGCACACCGGATTTCAATTGAGCCGTCAGTTTGCCGCCCGGCCCAACAAAATACTGGCGCTCGAAATGGGTGCAAACAACCCGATCATTGTGTGGGACACCCACGACATCCACAGCGCCGCCGTTACAGTGGTGCAATCTGCGTTCAGCGAAAGCGGGCAATTATGCACCGCCGCGCGCAGGTTGATCGTAAAAGAAAACCTGGCGGATGCGGTGTTCAGCGAAGTTAAAAGAATCGCCGACAGGTTGATTATCAGCGATCCATATAGCGACCCATTGCCGTTCATGGGTCCGGTGATCGACAATGAAACAGCCGATGGCTTGACCGAAAGTTTCGTAACTTTGATGAGCCGTGGTGGCCGCGCGATCAAGCATATGGCCCGGCCGATTGCTGGCCGTCCATTCGTGACGCCAGGGATAATTGATGTCACCAATATGAAAGAACGTCCGGATATCGAGCTGTTTGGTCCGTTGCTGCAATGCATTCGCGTTGCCGATTTCCGCGAAGCAATTACCGAGGCGAACAACACCCGTTTCGGTCTTTCGGCTGCACTTATCGGCGGCACAGCGGAACAATATAATGAATTCTGGTCGAACAGCCGCGCGGGTATCACCAATTGGAATTCAACCACGCACGGTGCATCGGCATCGGCAGCAGCGCCATTTGGCGGCATCGGACTTTCGGGCAATCACCGGTCCAGCGGCTATTACGCGGCGGACCATTGCGCCTATCCCGTTGTTTCGTCTGAAAACGAAGAATTGCGCGCAATCATCGGGATCGGCATGAAGGACGAAGAATATCAAGATCAAGAGGCAACATAACGCCTTAAAAGCTGATCTTGTTCGGTCACAATTTATCCTGATTTGCTGAATAGACCGCGCTCGCCCATTTTGGCGTGATGGTAAAGTCACTTGTATATCTTGTCGGCGCTGGCCCCGGCGATCCCGAACTGCTCACATTAAAGGCCGCGCGCCTGATTGGCGTTGCCGACGTTATTGTCCACGACGGATTGGTGGACGACGCCATATTGGCGCTGTGCAGCGCGGGTGCGCGCCTGATTTCTGTTGCCAAACAGCGCAGCAAACATAGCGTTCCGCAAGAAGGCATCAACGATATCTTGATCCGCGAAGCACAAGCTGGCCGCATGGTGGTGCGCCTAAAGGGCGGCGATCCGTTCATTTTCGGACGCGGCGGCGAAGAGGCAGAGGCGTGCCGCGCGGCGGGCGTTGAGGTTGAAGTCGTCCCCGGCATCTCCGCAGCAATCGGCGGCGGCGCAGAATTTCTGTTGCCGCTAACCCACCGCGATGCATCGAGCGCGGTCAGCTTTGTCGCCGGACAGTGCAAGGGATTAACCGATCAAAACTGGTCAGGGCTGGCCGGAAAAGACCGGACGCTGGTGGTCTACATGGGCGTTGCAACCGCCGCCGACATCACCGAAAAATTGATTGCGGACGGGGTATCACCCGATACCCCTGTTGCCGTACTTGAACGCGCAACCCGCGCCGATTCGCGGGCGATCCGCACTTTGCTAACCGACCTTGGCGATATGATCGAGCGCGAAGGCGTGGCCAGCCCGGCGATTATCATCGTCGGCGATGTGGTATTGAAATCGGATGCGGAAGATAGGCTGTGCAGTTTAGCGAAGGAAGCGGCCAAAACCGATTCGCCATGCTGAACTTGTTTCAGCATAACAAGCTAGGCGGGTGCGTTATCCTGAAACAAGTTCAGGATGACGAAATATTAGGGAGTTTGACGTGAAATTATT
>JAYUPJ010000017.1:0-10121 GCA_043760195.1 Sphingomonadales bacterium
GCAAAATGTGGGGCAAGGATTGCGATTGATCTTCAATGCCTTGACCGGACGATGAAATTGAGAGCAAGCTGTAGTCTGCAATCAGGGGAGAGTAAGCGATGAACCGGTTCTTGGCGGGTGGATTGGCGGCCACGGCGCTGTTGGGGGCTGGTTTTTGGTTTTGGCAGGGAAAGGCCATGCAAGAGGAGCCGATCCCGGCCCCGCCGCCGCCTGCCGAAATCGCCGGGCCGTTGGAATTGCCAGTGCCACAGGCCAACGCTCCCAAATATGGGCCAAAGCCGCCGACACCGCCGCAAGCCGCGAAGGCGAGCCGCGAAGAAATGCGGTTCAACCGCTATGACCGCAACCGTGATGAAATCATCAGCCGCCTTGAAATGATGAGCAGCAGAACGAATGATTTCAAGAAACTGGATAAAGACGGCAACAATCTGCTGACGTTTGAGGAGTGGGCAACGGGAACGAGCAAGCGATTCAGCAACGCAGACGGTAACCGCAACAGCATGCTAACACGGGCCGAATTTGCGGCGACACGGCCAAAACCGGCGGCAAAGCCAGCGTGTAAATGCTAGGTATGCCAGCTGTACCTACGCAGCCAGTCCGTTTGCCGCCATCCATGACGCCATTTCGGTTCTTGCCCGCGACGTGATCGCCTGCTTACGCGCCTTTTTGAAGATTTTGCCTTCTAACGGAGCAAACAAGCCGAAATTGACATTCATCGGCTGATAGGAATCAGCCTCCGCATCGCCGGTGATGTGCGCCAGCAATGCGCCTAATGCAGTGGTCGCGGGGGGCGCGGATAAGCTCTGCCCATGCAATTCGGCCGCCGTCATGATGCCAGCCATCAAACCGATGGCGGCACTTTCAACATATCCCTCACAGCCAGTAATTTGCCCGGCAAAGCGAATGTGCGGCGCAGACTTTAGCCGCAACGACCGGTCGAGTAATACCGGCGAACGAATGAACGTGTTGCGATGCAGGCCGCCAAGCCGCGCAAACTCAGCGTTTTCCAGCCCCGGTATCTGGCGCAGCAAATCAATCTGCGCGCCATGTTTCATCTTAGTCTGGAAACCGACAATGTTCCAAAGGCTGCCCTGCTTATTGTCCTGACGCAGCTGGACCACCGCATGCGCCCGCGTTCCGGTCTTTGGATTGGTCAAACCCACCGGTTTCATCGGACCAAACCGCAACGTATCCAGCCCGCGTGACGCCATGACTTCAATCGGCATACAGCCTTCAAAATAGGGCGTATCTCTCTCCCATTCTTTGAAATCAGCTTTGTCACTATCCAGCAATGCCTGATGAAATATCTTATACTGGGCCTCGTCCATCGGGCAGTTGATATAGTCTTTGCCGTCGCCCTTATCCCAGCGCGATTGGAACCAAGCCGTCTCCATATCGATGCTATCAAAATGGACAATCGGCGCAATTGCGTCAAAAAAGGCAAGCCGGTCCTGACCTGTTCGCTCGATTATACTGTTTGCAAGTGACATTGCGGTCAGTGGCCCGGTGGCGACGATGATATGGCCGTCATCGGGCAGGACATCAATTCGTTCACGTACAATCTCGATATTATCATTCTGTTTTAACAACATTTCGACGGTATCGGAGAATATATCCCGGTCCACGGCCAATGCCGATCCAGCGGGAACCTTGGCTACCTCAGCCGCCGCCATGATCACCGAACCAAGATCGCGCATCTCTTGATGGATTAGGCCGACTGCGTTGTTTTCCCAATCGTCGCTGCGAAAGCTGTTCGAACAAACCAGCTCGGCCAAGCCAATGCCCTGATGCGCGGGCGTGGTATCACCGCCGCCGCGCATTTCCGATAAGCGCACCTTGATCCCGCGCTTTGCCAATTGCCAAGCCGCTTCACACCCCGCCATGCCGCCGCCGATAATATGTACTTTTTGCCCAGGCATTATTCGCTTTCAAATTTGCATTCGGAATAGGTCTGCCCTAGCTTCTTTCCGCAATCTGTCATATCTTTTTGGCTTGATTTTCGCGGTAATGCGATGTTTGGCTTGATATTACGGGAACGAGGCGGAGAGGGGCTTATGGGACAGGATTTGGCGCATCGGCGGCCGTGGTTATTGCTGAGTTTGTTTTTTGGACTAACTTATCCGCTGGCGGCGGTTTTGAATGTGCCCGGTATCTGGGGCATGCTTTGGAAAATTGCCGGGCTTAGTTTTCTGGTGCCGTATGCGCTGCGCCGTCATCACAATGGCGAATTCGCGGTGCTTGCCGCGGTATTGGCGCTGTGTGCCGTTGGCGACGGGCTGGTTGAAATCAGCCTTGAACTTGGAGCGGTCGCATTTGCACTGGCGCATTTGTTCGCGATTTGGCTGTACAGTCGTCACCGCCGAGTCAAGCCGCTGCAAAGCCAGCAAATGCTTGGATACACAGTGTTTATCGCGACGCCAATTATCGCTTATTTTCTGGGCGGAGTGTTGCCTGCGGTATATTCGGTCCTGTTGGGGGCGATGGCGGCGATGGCGTGGACCAGCAATTTTCCGCGTTACCGGGTGGGTGTGGGCGCGATGTTGTTTGTCCTATCGGATCTGCTGATATTCGCGCGCGAGGGGCCATTGGGTCAAAGCATGATCGCCGACATCGGCGTTTGGTACACCTATTATATCGGCATGCTGTTGATCGCGACCGGCGTGGTCCAGACGTTGATAAAGCGCGGCCATTATGCCGATGGCGGGGGGCTTTGATATCAAAGAGATTTGATTTATCACCCGAAACGAGCACCCGGAAAATCCAACATAGCCTATGGCCCAAAACAGCCAAGTTGACACTTGGTTGACAAGATTGACGCCTATTTTGAACTTTTGCGAAAGAGCGGCGTTCGATTATTTCCAACATCGCGGTTTTTTGTAGGTTTTGAAAACCGCCAAACCGCCCGGAAAAAGAGCAATGTGACCACCAACAATGTCAAAGAGCGTACCCTGAACCAGCGGCCATGCCCCCTCGTTCCCAGAACAAATCCTACATTACAAGGGCTTTGTCGGCTATTTATCTGATATGGCGTGAGCCCGCGCCGTCATCCTGAACTTGATTTAGGATACATAGTCCAGAAGCCCCAATGTATGCGCCGTATTTATCCTGAAATAAATTCAGGATGACGAATTTGGGGGGCACGGTGTGAGAACATTCATTTAACAAAAAGACATAAGAACAGAAGCTTCGTCATTCCCGCGTAGGAGTGGACGGTTGGACATACCCCGTATGTCCAAGCATCGTTCGGGGAACGATGCTACGTGCCACTAATCCATCGCCGGACCTAGCATCTCGAAGCCAACTTGCTTAAAATGCGAGTACAGGCGATGGATTCCCGCCTGCGCGGGAATGACGAAATTGCTTACTCAATTGCGAGTTTTTGAATGTCATCATTAGCTCAGATCATCACGGGATCAACTGCCCTATCAGGGGCAACCAAGCTACCACCCCAGTCAAAAACACCGCGCCACCATCATTGCCGTGCCATTACGCCTTTACTCAGCCTCGCCGCCACCCGCGTCATCATCGGGGGACTCCTCAGCTTGCGGCGCGGCGGCTTGCACGGCTTCATCGCCAGTTGTTTCACCAGATGCTTCACCTGCGATGGCATCGCTATCCATCTCTTCGTCTTCGCTTTCCTGAATGCGCGCGGCGCTGACGACATGTTCGTTATCATCAACATTGAACAGGCGCACACCGGCTGAACCACGCCCGATTACCCGCAGGCTTTCAAGTGGCATGCGGATCAGCTTGGCCTGATCGGTTACCAGCATCAACTGATCGCCCTTGGTGGACGCGAAGCTGGCGACGACGGGGCCGTTGCGCTTGATATTGTCGATGTTGGTCACACCCTGACCACCCCGGCCAATGCGGCGATATTCATACGCCGACGACATTTTGCCGTAACCATTGGCGCACACGGTCAGGATGAATTGTTCCTGGTCAACCAACAACGCAAAGCGTTCGGGTGCCATTTCCGGTTCGCCTTCTTTGTCGGCTTTCCAAGGGGCAAAGCGCAAATAATCTTCGCGTTCTTCGGTGGTTGTGCCGACGCGCTGCAAGATTGAAAGTGACATCACCTCGTCATCACCCTTCAACGTCATGCCGCGCACACCAATGCCGGTGCGGCTCTTGGTTTCGCGGGCATCAGCGGCAGAGAAACGGATCGCTTTGCCCAAACGGCTCGCTAACAATATGTCGTCATCCTCGTTGAGCAAGCGCACACCGATTAAGCGGTCATTTTTGCCTTCCACAAATCCCATCGCCATTTTGCCGTTGCTGGGAACATTGTTAAACGAATCCATGCTGTTGCGGCGAACCATGCCCTTTGCTGTGGCAAAGACGATATTCAAATTTGCCCATTCGGCTTCATCCTCTGGCAACGGCAGGACGTTGGTGATGTTTTCACCTTCGGACAGCGGCAACAGGTTGACCATCGGCCGACCCTTGGTTTGCGGGCTGCCCTCTGGCAATTTCCAAACTTTCATCCGGTACACCCGGCCTAGATTGGAGAAAAACAGCACCGGCGTATGGGTGGATGTCACGAACATCTCGATCACGACATCTTCGTCTTTGGTCGCCATACCGGCCCGGCCTTTACCGCCGCGATTCTGCGCCCGGAAAGTAGACAACGGAGTGCGTTTGATATAGCCGCCATTGGTGACGGTAACGACCATGTCTTCGCGCTCCATCAGGTCTTCGTCGTCAAGCCCGTCCCAGCTCGCGGTGATTTCACACAGACGCGGCGTGGAGAATTCCGCATCAATCGCGACCAATTCTTCGCGCAGCACGCTGTACAATTTAACGCGGTCACCCAATATTGATAAATATTCTTCGATATTGGCCGCAAGTTCCTTTAATTCTTTACCAATCTCATCACGCCCTAGTGCCGTTAAACGATGCAGACGCAGTTCCAATATCGCGCGCACCTGAAGCTCGGAGAGCTGATAGCTATCGCCTTCGATTTCCAATTCGATGGCCTCGACAAGCTTGATGTAACCGGCGATTTCACCGATTGGCCATTTGCGGTCGAGCAAAGCGGCGCGTGCCTCGGCAGGGCTGCCTGATCCCCGGATGATCCGCACAACCTCGTCTAAATTGGTGACCGCAACCACCAAGCCCAACAACAAATGCGCACGTTCGCGGGCCTTGTTGAGCTCGAATTTGGTCCGCCGGGTGATGACTTCTTCGCGGAAGTCAACAAAAGCGACGATGATATCTTTGAGGTTTAGTACTTCTGGCCTGCCGCCGCGAATGGCCAACATATTGGCGGGAAAGCTCGATTGGGCAGGGGTGTGCCGCCAAAGCTGGTTCAGCACAACCTCTGGCGTTGCGTCGCGTTTCAAATCGATAACAACGCGCACGCCCTTGCGGCTTGATTCGTCGCGGATGTCGGAAACGCCTTCGATCCGCTTGTCCTTTGCGGCTTCTGCGATTTTTTCGACCAAACCGGATTTGCCAACTTGGTAAGGGATGCTGGTCAGCACGATGGACCGCCGTTCGCCGCGGCCTTCCTCGATTTCATGGCGCGCGCGCATCATGATCGAACCACGGCCGCTATGATACGCCGCACGCGCCCCGCCTTGCCCAAGGATCATACCGCCCGTTGGAAAGTCGGGGCCGGGAACGATCTCGATCAAATCGTCAATCGTAACTTCCGGATTGTCGATATATGCAAGACAGGCAGCTATAACTTCGCCCAGATTGTGCGGCGGAATGTTCGTCGCCATGCCAACCGCAATACCGCCGGCACCGTTGACCAGCAAATTCGGGAAGCGCGCAGGTAGCACCAGCGGTTCTTGCCGAGAGCCGTCATAGTTTGGGCCGAAATCTACGGTGTTCTTATCGATGTCTTCCAACAGCGCCATCGCCGACTTTGTCAACCGTGCTTCGGTGTAGCGCATCGATGCGGGCGCATCTGGATCCATCGAACCAAAATTGCCCTGACCGTCGATCAACATCACTCGCATCGCCCAGTCTTGCGCCATGCGTGCCAGCGCCATGTAGATCGAGCTGTCGCCGTGCGGGTGATAATTGCCCATCACGTCGCCGACGATCTTGGCTGATTTACGATATGGGCGGCCAGGGACAAAGCCGCCTTCTTGGCTGGCAAACAAGATCCGGCGGTGAACCGGTTTTAGGCCATCGCGCACGTCGGGAAGGGCGCGGGCGACAATAACGGACATGGCATAATCGAGATAACTCGATTTCATTTCATCGACGATATCAACCGGGCTGATATCTGATGAATCTGTTGGTGCTTGATCGTCGCTCACGCGCTTCTGTTCCCCATTATTTTATATTGGTTTGCCATAGCGGACGAGTGCCAAAAAGCCTACCCACAGCTGCGATAAAAGTTCCGCTTTTGCCTAGTTATCCACAGATTCAGACGCGGATTGGCTATGGCGCGATGATCTGGCCGTGATAATCAAATATCAGGCCGCTATCGCTCGGCGAAAGCCCATCCAAAACGGCGAGCAGCTTTGCCGCTGATTGCTGCGGCGTAAACCGCGCGGCTTGTTGTCCGCTGGGCTGCTTAATTGCCGAAAAAGGCGCGCTCAACGGTGTCTCCACGGTGCCGGGATGGAGCGCCACGATGATCGATTCGGGGCGTTGCCGCTGTGTTTCGATGGCGAGATTGCGGACAATCATGTTGAGCGCGGCTTTCGAGGCGCGGTAGGCATACCATCCGCCCAGCCTATTGTCGGAAATACTGCCCACCCGCGCCGATAAAACCGCGAATACGCACCGACCGGTTTTGGGCATCAGCGGGATAAAATGCTTTGCCGCAAGCGCCGGGCCGACGGCATTGATACGAAAGTTTTGCTCCATCCAATCGCCGTCGATTTCCCGCATGCTGCGTTCGGGCCGCCTTTCACCGTCGTGCAAAATGCCGCTGGCGATCACGATCAGATCGGGCGCAGATTGTTCTAGATGGAGCACGGCGGCGGCATCACGCAGGCTTTGTTCATCGGTCAGGTCAACCCGGATATCGCTTGCGCCTGAGCGACTTAGCCGGTGTACGATGTTATGCCGGCCAGCGTCTTCGATGAGATCGGCAAAGGCAGCGCCGATGCCGCCCGATGCCCCCAAAACTATCGCTGAACTCGACATTGAACTGGGCATTTGTGTTCCTTCGTGACCGAATGCAAAAAATTGTAACGCGGCAAAGACGCCGCGCTTCGTTCAACATTAATTCATCCAAAAAAGCTATCTATGCGGCATATCTCGCGTTAGTATATAGCTGAGTTATGGCCGGGCTTGGCCGCAAGATGAGCTCAATTCTTTATGGAGAGTATGGAATGAAATTGATTTCGAAGTTTGCTTTGGCGCTGTCAACATGTGCTTTGGCGATAAGTTCATTGGCTGTGACACCTGTTGCTTATGCAAAGAAGGAACCAAAAACCGCTGCACCTAAGAAGCTAAAACTCAATTATTCCAAGGGCTTTCTGGCGGCATATCAGCCTGCTATTGAGCTATTTTTCAAGAAGAAAGACATTCCAGGTTCCGTCGCTATCCTTCCCTCACTACGGGCAGCGATTGCGAACGAGGATGACCGGTTCGAAGCTGGCGGATATTTCCTAAACGTTGGCACGCAGGCCAAGGATATGAAAATTCAAGTGGAAGGTCTCGATTTGTTGTTGGCGTCGACATCCACGCCAGCGGACGAGCGCGCAAAATTCAGCTATTATCGCGGCGCGTTTGCTTATGATCTCAAAGATTATCCTACTGCAGAATCCTTTATGAAGCAGGCGTATACGCTGGGGCATCGCGGCAACGATGTTCAGTATTTGATTGCCAATGCGCAAGCTCAGCAAAAGAAGTTCGTCGACGCGCAAACGACGATGAGAGATGCAGTGGCAACCAAGCGTGCCAGCGGGGCCGCCGTGCCAACGATCTGGTTTGCACAAGCTAAGTCTTACGCAAACAAACAAAAAGACCGCGCCGGTGAAATTTACTGGGGCAAGGAAATGATCAAGTCAGATACCAGCCCCGAGGCCTATCATGACGCATTGCTGCCGTTCATGAGCTACACTGAAATGAGCACCGCAGAGCTGCTTGATGCATTCCGGCTTGTGCGCGAAACAAAGGCGTTGCTGTTCTCGCACGAATTCAAGGGATATATCGAAGCCGCCGACAGAAAGCGCAGCCCGGCAGAAGTTATTGCAGTGATCAACGAAGGGTTGGCCATGGGCGTGCTGGATAAGGCCGACCGCAGTATTTCCGACGATGTGGTTGATGCAAAATTGAACATGGCCGAACTGGCGAAAAACTGGGATGCGGACGAACAATTTGCCCGCAAGCAATCCACCGGAACGCAGGCAATGTTGTTTGCCGACCGCGTGTTTGCTTTCGGTGAGTTCGCCCGGGCGGCAGCCATGTATCAAGTCGCCATTGATAAAGGCAGCATAACCACAAAAGAGGGCACGAACGTCAACGATCAAGCGGTCATGCGGCTCGCAATCTCGCAAGTTAAGTTGAAGAACTTTGCTGGTGCGAAAGCCACTTTGGCAAAAATTACTGAGCCAAAACGCAAGATGCTTGCCGATTATTGGGACATTTATCTGACCAATGAACTGGCAAAAACTGCGGCTGTTCCAGCAGCGGCAAGCTAATCACATAGGACAGACCGGGCGCAGCCGATCACGCCAAGATTGGCACGCCCGGTTCATCCTTTGCGGTGCGAATAGTCAAAGAGGTTTTGACGCTATTCACATTTGGCGCCGAGGTTAGCTGTGTGGTCAACAGTTCCTGAAATGACTGAAGGTCTTTTGCCAATATCTTTAAAATAAAATCAATTTCCCCGTTTAGCATATGGCATTCACGCACGTCCGGTAACGACCGGACATGGTCCTCAAATGCGCGAAGATCGTCTTCGGCCTGGCTTTTCAGACTGACCATAGCGAACACGGTGATATTGTATCCGATGGCAGCAGGGTCAACGTGCGCGTGATAGGATTGAATAATACCGGCCTGTTCCAACGCCCTCATCCGCCGCAAACAGGGCGGGGCGGTTAGGCCAACCTTGGATGCAAGCTCGACATTGGTAATGCGGCCATCAGCCTGCAATTCCGCCAAAAGTTTCAAATCTATCGCGTCTAGGTTCAAATTGGGCATATTTTTGTTATTTCCATTTCAATTTAGGCGTTAACTTATAATTATATTATATGGAAATGCAATTGTCCCATAGTGTGACGCGGTAAATTAGCACCTTTCGTCAATTCCAACGACGCGGTATCACCCATGGTAACGAATAAGAAACCAAATTGGGAAACCGCACTTGCGCTTTGACGATCGCCTTGAAACCAGCCTGCGCTTTGCCGGAGACAGCAACGAAAATCCATTGGTTCGGTGGCGTCAATTGATTGATATATTGTCACAAAACCAAAGTCATTTTCCAAAGGACATGGTCGTAAAGGGCTTATTGGAAGCCCGGACATTGATGCCGCAAATCAAACCGGAAGACCGTTTAGCAAGCGTCAGATCTTTGGCGGGGCGAATCCGGTCCGCGCCGTTGGTGCAGTTTCTGGCTGCTGATGTCCCCGACATCGCCGCAGCGACAATTTCTGGCGCAGATTTGAGCGATGAGGAGTGGGCCGAAATTGTTCCCGCGCTGCCGGTTCGCGCCCGCGGATTTTTGAGAAACCGTTCAAATCTGGGGCTGCTGACGCGGCGGACGTTAAAAATATGGTCGTCCGCTGACTTTTTGTTGACAAAAATGCCCGAAACCAGTGTGCAAGTTCAAGAGCCGCATGTCAATCCCGAAACTAGGGCCGATGGTTCGCCGCTGAAGCAACCCGGCCAAAACGCCGCAGGGTTGCAGATTAGCGACATTGTTGAACGCATTGAACGGCTTCGCCGCAACCGGGAAAATGACCGGGCAAATGGCCTTGAAAATGGCCGAGAACATGATGGCGGGCTGCAACTGACGCTCAATGATGTTGATACCAAGCAGCCATTTTTGCCAGTCAGCGAAATACGTTTTGAAACCGATGAAATGGGCACGATTGTTTGGGCCGAAGGCGTCCCGCGCGGCGCAATCGTCGGCGTTTCGGTTGCCGAGCCGGCTTATGACGGCAGCCCCGGACCGGACGCAAATGGCGCGTCTGCATTCCGGCAGC
>JAYUPJ010000018.1:0-10075 GCA_043760195.1 Sphingomonadales bacterium
ATACTCGGCTTTGAAACGCCCAACGAGGTCTTTGCTAGACTGGTCGCACAGGCTCAAGCTGATGGCGACAAGTGTTGCGCTTCAGCTTGACACCGTCGAACTATTGATTTTCAATCCTTAAATAGGCTAATCTGAAATAATTGGGGGTACCGTTAAATATGGCAGATACTATAGAGGATATCATTTGGTCAAAAACACTGCCTACAGATCCTGAGGGATTGATAGAGCATATCGGAAACCCAGATGGTTCATTCGTGCCACAAGAAGGAGTTAATTGGGATTTTAAAGAAAGTTGGCCTTTTTCGTATTCGGATCCTTATTTTGCAGGGCTATGCCGCCTCATATGTGCATTTTATAACACTCGTGGTGGAATAATAATCTTTGGTGTAAATGACACAACTCGACTTTCCGTGGATTCTAAAATTAAGCCTAATATTGATAAATTTCAACTAGCTTTGAATCAAATAACTAATGAAAAAATTGAAATTATTTTTAAGTCTTACGAAACAAAAAAGCATGGAAAATTTCAAATATTGTTGGTATCGAGAAAGCCAACTGAGTACCGACCAGCAAAATTTATTAAAAAAATTGGAGGATATGAAGCAGATATAATTTGGATTCGCTCGTTTCATGAAGTTATAGAAGCAACAGCTACAGACATACAGACTTTATACTGTTCTGGAAATAATGACAAAACTATTTTTCTACCAAAGGCCGATCTACCACCAAATCCTGCGACAATACGCGAATTTGTTGGTCGAATGGAGTGTATAGATCAAATATTTTATTGGATAAAATCTAGTGATCAGCCGCGATTATTTCTGTATGGTAGAGGTGGTTCGGGAAAATCTACTATTGCATATCAAGTTGCCAGTGCGCTGAAAAATAGTAGTTATCCATTGAGGATTGAAGGCCAAGACGTAGTTGAGCAGGTTATATTTACATCCGCCAAGTCTAAATTTCTAAACGTTGAGACTGCAACACAAGAAAAATTTACATTTAACGATTTTGAAGATGAAAAAAGTCTGTATTTGTCAATACTGTCGCTGGGAGGATTTTCTGTTCCTAATCACGAATTAGACGATATCTCAAAATTGAAAATACATATAAAAGAATTTTTTAACACAAACTCATGTTTTTTAGTGATCGATGACATAGACACATTAACAACTGCTGGTAAAGAGTCCGGAATGGAGTTCTTGCAGGGTGTTTTATACAGATCGCCGAAAAGATCAAAAGTTCTGTACACGGTCCGAGGTCGTGTTCCACAAGCGATTGAGAGTTCAATCGAAGTGCCCGGCCTATCCGATGGGGAGTATGCAGAATTTCTCGAAATGTGTTGTCGTCATTTTCGGGTAGAAAAACCCAGTGAAGTCTTGCGATTGGGAGCGATATCTCAGCGATCAGAGCGGCGGCCACTTGTCATTGAGTGTATTGTAGCACTTCGACGTAATGCCGCTAGCTACGAAATGGCGATCGATCTGCTCAATCAATCAGACGGTGACGATGTTAGAGAGTATGTGTTCGATCGGGAGTGGAATGCAATAAGTATTGATAGCAACGGGCGTGAAATATTAGCAATCTTGTGCAGATATGGTAAAAAACTTAGCTTCCAAGATTTAACAAATATTTCAATGATGGACATTAGTAAAGTAAAAGATGCAATTGGTGAAATACAAGATATGTTTCTTGTAGCTGAATCAGACGGAGAAGAAACTTACTTCGAATTGGGTGAGTTAACAAAAAGCTATATTTCTAAGGTATCTAAGACACTTGATCGATATTCGACTGTAGAAGCTCGGGTCGATTATTATAAGTCTACATTTTATCCAGATAATCCTGAAATTTCGGGGATTGAGGATCGAGTTCGCCGGGCAGCCTATCAAGCCTCTAAAGGCGAGTGCGTTTACATAAGTGACCAATGGACGGCATTAAATAGTAATCGGTACGGACCAAGAATATCAGAAGATCCGAGATTTTTGTCTATTAGGGGTTATGCGGGTTTAATCGTTGGAATAGATAATTTAGCTAAATGTCGGAAAGATTTTGAAAATGCTTTTAAGTTAAAATACTGTCCAGACATTGACTTTATTAGAATTTGGTTTGATGCTGAAAGTTCGTCGGATTTAGGAGACAGAGGAACTGAAGCGATCGTAAACTTCGTGTTGAACGGCAAGGGCTATAATAAAAATGTAAAATGCGAATTCATGTCACGTAGAGCGCAGTTTTTATATTATTTCGCAAAGAATAATATTACTCTCGATACAGAGAAATCGATTCAAAAGCTGCGACAAGCAATTTTATTGCACCTTTCAGCTTGGAAGTTATCAGTTGAAGTCGAAGATCGATACGCTGAAAAGACTTGGCTTCATGCGAAAAATACCATGTACCTTTTAGTAAATAATTTGCAGCATGGTAGCTCTCCCGATTTATTTCTCGACTTTGTCAAAGATTGCGCTGACAAGAAAAAGGGGCTTTTTGTAGATCCGCTCTGGGAGCCGGCGTTGTTCCTATTTAGACGCCTCGCATCTCGCTTCGGGCTAGACAAGGCCGATCTGCAAAGGATTTCCGGAAAACTTGAACAGTTACAGAGATTGATTAGAGACAAAGGCCTTTGGTACGACATCGAGGCCAAAGAATTCTTTGATAATGGATGCTTAAGTATACAAAGTAGCTTAAAGCAGCAAATGAAGGCCGCAAAGTAGTTATTTTCTTTAAGTTCAGGTCCCGCAATACCAATTAGCTTCCGATGGCAACACACCAATTTAACGTGCGGGGACAAACTCTGTCCCCTTCAACGGTCCCAGACCAAGCTAAACACTATTCCAGCGCCGACGTCAAACTTCCCGTCTTTCAGCCCCTTAGCGCATCTCGCGTTTCCCCTGGCAGATGTGCGATGACGCTTAGATAGGCGGATGCGGTGGCGTCGGGTTGGCGGCGGCCTTGTTCCCATCCATTTAACGTGGCCAGTGGAATGCAGTACGTGCTGGAAAAATCGTTTTGTGAAAGGCCCAGCCCTTTGCGGATGGCGCGCACGTCGGGTACGTCGATTACATGCACCCGCGCCGCCCTTGACACCCACTCCAGAATGTCGTATATAACCGACAATGTATCGCGTCGAACGAACCACCGAGTTTCAAAACTGGCTCGACGGGCTTCGTGACCGAATGGCGCAGAAACGCATTGCTATGCGAATCAGGCGTATCGAGACTGGGCTGCTTGGCGACTGGAAAACGGTAAGTGACGGCGTGAGCGAGTTGCGGGTCGATCATGGGCCGGGATACCGCGTTTATTACACGATGCGTGAACAAGTGATCGTTATATTACTGTGTGGAAGCGACAAAAGTGATCAGGATCGAGCGATCAAGCTGGCTAAGGAGCTGGCGAAGACGATCTAGAATTTTCTGGAGGACTGCCCGACCTCGGAGTTTTAGGGCATTGGAGTTTATAGATGGCAAAATTAGTCAAAACGCCCTTCGATGCGGCGAAATATATTACCGAAGCCGGCGATGTGGTTGAATTTCTCAACGACGCATTTGAAAGTGGCCACCCACCTTATATTGCGGCTGTGCTGGGCGATGTCGCCCGCAGCGAGGGCATGACCAAGCTTGCCGAAAAAACCGGTGTTAACCGGCAAGCGCTTTATACCGCGCTGTCCGAGAACGGTAATCCGACGCTCGAAACGCTGCTGAAGGTGATGACCGCTCTCGGCATCCGCCTGAAATGCGAGGCAGTGGAGCAGTCAAAGGCGGCTTAGTTAAGGGACGCGTTCGTCGGTGATCTTGGCCGTAATGTTCAGGCGACTTCTGCAAGACGGCAGATTAAACCCGCATTGGCATCAACACATATAACGCCGCGCTCTTGTCATTCTCGCGGATCAGCGTCGGGGCGCTGCCGTCTGCCAAATGCAGCTCAACGGTGTCGCCTTCGATCTCGCTCAATATGTCCATCAGGTACCGTGCGTTGAAACCGATTTCGAAACCGTCGCTGCTATATTCGCCACTGACTTCCTCCGCCGCTGTGCCGTTTTCGGGACTGGTCACAGACAAAGTGATCTTGTCCTTTTCCAGCGCCATTTTGACGGCGCGGGTTTTTTCCGTGGCGATGGTGGCTACGCGGTCGACGCCTTGCGAAAACGCTTTGGGGTCGATGCGCAGCAGCTTGTCGTTGCCGGTGGGTATGACGCGGCTGTAATCGGGGAAGGTGCCGTCGATTAGCTTGCTGGTCAGGATCGCGTTGTCGAATGTGAAGCGGATTTTGCTCGCGGACAGGTCGATCTGGATATTCGCATCGCCGCTTTCGTCCAATAATTTGCGGACCTCTGCGATGCATTTGCGCGGGATGATGATGTCGGGCATGCCATCTGCTCCGGCAGGGCGGGGCAGGGTGACACGGGCGAGGCGGTGGCCATCGGTTGCCGCAGCCTTGATTACGGGCACGTCTTCTTCGGCAACGTGCAGGAAAATACCGTTGAGATAGTATCGCGTTTCCTCGGTTGAAATCGCAAACCGCGTCTTGTCGATAATCTGGATCAGCGATGACGCTGGCAGTTCAAACGATGTTGGCAAGTCGCCCTCTGCAATCATCGGAAAATCATCGCGGGGCAGGGTGGCGAGGCTGAACCGTGCGCGGCCCGCGTTCACCGCCATCCGGCCATCGGCGGCGTGCAATTGCACCTGGCTGCCATCGGGCAACTTGCGGGCAATCTCAAACAGGGTGTGCGCGGACACAGTGATCGAACCGGCGGTTTCGACGTTGGCAGCAAATGTCTCGACAATTTGCAGGTCCAAATCGGTCGCAGTCAGCTTGATCTTGCCGTCTTCGCTGGCCTCAATCAATACGTTCGACAGGATAGGAATGGTGTTGCGCCGTTCCACGACTGACTGAACATGGCTCAGACTTTTCAGCAGGGTTGCGCGTTCAATCGTTGCTCTCATATTCTTACTCTTCCCCTATGGCCCGTATTTTCATCTGGCCGTATCCTGTAATTTTCGCCGATTTCGGGTAAAACTCAACGTTCCTTCAATACCTAATATGAAGCCAAGGGCAAGTCGATTGCTTTTGCAACGCGCAATATCCTGTGGAATAAGCCCAAAAATGACAATATCAACAAATGGCAGACGCATTTTTATCGCTCGGCACGGGGAAACGGTGTTCAATGCCGTGGGCCGGATGCAAGGAATGGACGCGCATACGCCGCTGACGTGGGAGGGATGCGAGCAAGCGGTACGAATGGGGGAGGCGCTTCGGGCGCATGTACCAGATGCGGATACGCTCGCCTTGGTGGCGTCGCCAAGCGGGCGGACTTTGCAGACTTTGGCGCTGGTTGTCGCAGAAATCCATGCCGATTGGCATGATCACATAACAGATACACGGCTACGCGAGATTGATGTGGGGGAGTGGGAAGGGCAATATTATGCCGACCTGTTTCCCGACGTTACCGACTTGATCGATATGGAACACAAGCTGTTCAAACAGTTCGCCAAAAAGGGCGAGGATTATGTTGCGGTCGCGGCGCGCGTGCGCGAATGGATATCTGACCAAGCGTTTGACCGCGATATGCTGATCATCAGCCATGGCATGACGGCGCGGGTACTGCGCGGCGTGCTATTGGGCATGCCGATGATGGACTTTTACGGTGCGCCGATAGCGCGGACGCTTTCGCAAGGCAGCATGGTGATGATCCGTGACGGGGTGGAGGAACTGGTGATTAGCGGCGATGGCAGCGGGGAACAGGCGTGAAGCTGGGCATATTGTTGGTGGCAATTGCGGCGTTGGCGGCGTCTCCGGCAATGGCGCGCGACCGGTTGGGGTTTTACCAAGGATGGGCGGCGTTCAAAGACACCGATGCGCCGCGCTGCTATGCGATCACAGCGCCAGAAACGCGGGTCAGCGGTTCAACCCGGCCTGGCTATTTCTCCGTCGGCTTCTGGCCCAAAAAGGGCGTGACATACCAGATTTACGTCAGCCTCTCCCGGGACCGATCAAGCAATAGCGCCATCAATATCAGCGTTGGCGGCAGGCGCTTTCGGCTCAAAGCGGAGCCGGCAGGCGGCTGGGCCACAGACCGCAGGATGGATATCGCCATTGTTTCGGCAATGCGCTCTTCTGGTTCACTCAGCGTTGAAAGCATCGGCCGCGATGGCCGGGCAATCGTCGATGCCTACCGGCTGCGCGGTGCGCCCAGTGCCATTGATGCAGCGGCGGTGGGCTGTTCGCGTTAGAAGTTAGCCTAAATCCAATATGTCTGCGGATCGGGCATCGGGGCTTCTTTTTGTGCGTTAAGCAGCGCAATTACCGAACGAATGATCGCCCAAATTCCGACAGCAAACATAATCACGATACCAATGACAACGATCATCAGGACAAAACCCAGTATCATACCGGCAAATCCGATCCAAAAGGTGCGGATATGATAAGTATAATGGCTTGCTTCCCAACCCGACGGGTTTTCGCCGCGCCACACATAAGCGAGGATCACGCCGATAATCCCAGTCAGCCCGGTGAAAAACGATAAAATGAATAACAACGCAACGATCGTTGGATGGTTGAAACTAAATCCCGATGCTGGCGTTTGGCCCTTTGGCAAGTTCATTGATCTCTCTCCTGTGCAGTTTACGCCAGCAAGTTAGACCGCATAAAAATACTTGGCAAGTATCGACTTTGCGGCGCTTATTGCAAGCCCCACATCGCCGCAGCACCGGCGCAACCGGCCAAAATCGCGACGACCGAATATTTCCAAATGCCGCCAGCTCCGGGTTGTTTCTTGTCCCAGATCAGCTTTACCGGCGGCAATGGCGGCGGTTCTGGCGCGCCGCCTTTTTTGGGCAGTTGGTCATCCAATCGCCGGATCAAGTCGGGTATCATTTTCAATGTTTGCGCCTGTTTACGCAGTTCATCGGCGACCATCGCTTCTGGTCCCAGCTCGCCGCGTATCCAGTCCCGCACATACGGCGCGGCGACATCCCACATATTGATATCCGGGTTTAGCGACGTGGCGATGCCCTCTACCATGACCATCGTTTTTTGCAGCAACAGCAAATGCGGCTGCGTTTGCATGTCGAAATCGCGCGTGATGGCGAACAGACTGTCGAGCATCTGGCCAACCGAAAGCTCGCTGACGGCTTTGCCGCGCGTCGGTTCGCCTACTGCGCGCAGGGCCGTCGCGAATTCATCGACATTGTGATAGCTGGGCACATATTGCGCCTCGAAATGGATCTCGGCGACGCGTTTGTAATTTCCGGTGGTCAGGCCATATAAGATCTCGGCCAGCCACAAACGTGCCTGCCGATTGATCCGGCCCATGATACCGAAATCGATGGCAACAATCCCGCCATCGGCGCGCACGAACAAATTGCCTTGGTGCATATCGGCGTGGAAATAACCCTCGGAGATGGCTTGGCGCAGGAATGTGAGGACAAGCGTGTTGGCGATTTTGGGTAGGTCATGGCCTGCCGCCTTCAGCCCCTCGATATCCGAGATTTTGATGCCGTCGACCCATTCGAGCGTCATTACCCGCCCAGATGTCCGGTCCCAGTCAATCGCCGGGATATGATATCCGCCAACCGCAACCATCGCCTCTTTCAGTTCCGACGCGCTGGCGGCTTCGCGGCGCAGATCTAGTTCGCGCAGCGTCCACCGTTTTAGATTGGCAATGACAAGTTGCGGGCGCAGGCGCGCGGCCTCACCGCCCAATGCTTCCAAATGTGCGGCTGCCCATTCGTAGGTTTCGATATCGCAGGCAAATTGTTCGCGGATACCGGGGCGTAAAATCTTGACCGCTACGTCGCGGCCTTCACTGGTGCGGGCACGGTGAACCTGCGCGATTGAGGCCGAACCGACGGCGACCGGATCGATATATTCGAACAATGCGGCGGCGGGGCTGTTTAAGCTGCCGTCGATTTCGGCAAAGACCGCCTCAAATGGCGCAGGCGGCAGCTGATCCTGTAATGTCAGCAGATTTCGCGCAGGATCGATGCCGATAATGTCCGGGCGCGTCGCCAGCGTTTGGCCCAACTTGATGGCTGCGGGCCCAATGGCGCGAAATGCACCGGCATAATCTGGTTCTTTTGGCTGGATCGTGCCGAGCCGCGCGATCCGGCACAGCCGCTTGACCTGCGGCGGCGTGTTGCGGTCGGCCTCAATCGCGCGCAGTGCGCCGTGGCGCGCAAGTATGCGGCCCCATTTCAGCAGGCGAAAGATGTGCGTGGTGGCGCTCGTCATTCTAGCTCAATCACACCTTCCAGCCGCTATGGATGGCGACCAGCCCGCCCATGATCGGTTCCACTTTGGGTTGCACAAATCCGGCATCTGCAATCATGCTCTTGAATTTCTGCATATCAGGAAAGCGGCGAATGGATTCGATCAGATACCGATAGCTTTCCTCATCACCGGCAATCGCTTTTCCCAGCTTGGGAACCAGCTTGTGCGAATAGACGTCGTAAACTTTGGCGAGTCCCGGCCATTCGACGGTCGAAAACTCCAAGCAATAGAATCGGCCGCCATAGCGCAACACCCGGTGCGCTTCGTCCAACGCCTTTGGTATGTCGGTGACATTGCGAATGCCAAATGCGATTGTGTAGGCGTCAAAATGCTTGTCCGGAAAACTTAACGTCTCCGCATTTTGCTCGCTCCAAACCATCGTATCCACGCCGCGATCAACCGCGCGGTCCATGCCGACGGCGAGCATTTCGGCGTTGATATCGGATACCGTGATGTCAGCGCCAGATTTTTCCATGCGAAATGCGATGTCGCCTGTACCGCCCGCCATGTCGAGAATGTCTTCGCCCGCTTGCGGTTTTACCCGGCGAACAAACTTGTCTTTCCATATCCGGTGCATCCCGGCCGACATCGCGTCGTTCATGATGTCATATTTACGCGCGACATTGGAAAACACCTCACCAACGCGCTGGGTTTTTTCTTCGGGGGCTACATCTTGGTAACCGAAGGATACTTTTTCGCTCATAGCGCAATCCCCTAGCGGATAGTTGCGCGGGCCGCAAAGGGTGATAGATGCAATTATCTATGTCTGAATTAACATCTATGTCTGAACTGGCAAATGCCTGAACTTCCCGAAGTGGAAACCACCGTCGCTGGCCTGCGCGCTGTGCTGGACGGCGAACGGATCGTCCGCGCCGAGCCGCGCCGTGCCGATCTGCGCTGGCCGATGCCGGTGGACTTGCGTCAGCGGCTGACCGGCGCGCGCGTGACTGGTTTGGGACGGCGAGCCAAATATGGTTTGATCTACACCGACCGCGATGATGTGCTGATATTCCATCTTGGCATGTCGGGGCGGTGGCGGGTTGACCCTAGCGAGGTTGAAAAGCACGACCATTTCATATTGGAAACAGCATCAGGCCGGGTGGCGGCATTGAATGATCCGCGCCGCTTTGGCTCGCTCGACTTAATCGAAGCGGGCAATTTGCAAAACTTTAAGGCGTTTCGGGACATGGGCCCCGAACCTTTGTCCGCTGACTTTGATGCCAGCGCCCTGCAACGCGCCATTACCGGGCGCAGCGCACCGATAAAGGCAATGCTGCTCAACCAGAATATCGTCGCCGGTCTTGGCAATATATATGTGTGTGAAGCGTTGCATATGTCCAGGATCATGCCGACGGTGGCGGCGGGCAAATTAAGCGGGGCAAAATTGCGAATGCTCGTCGATGCAATAAAAGAGGTGCTGACGTCTGCGATTGCAGCAGGCGGATCGACCTTGCGAGATTTTGCGGCACCCGACGGCGAGCTGGGATATTTTGCGAAACAATGGCTGGTTTACGGACGTGAGGGCTTGGATTGCCATTGCGGCACGACGGTAAAACGGCGCGTTGATTCGGGCCGATCAACTTTCTATTGTCCAAAATGTCAGCGGTGATAGCGGTGACCGTTACAAATTCACGTTGACGTTTTGCCATAGCCTATCTAAAGGCCGCGTCAGACAAGGGCTTTGGATGATTCCATTGCCCCAATACTTAATCAGACTTTCGAGGTTTAATAATGGCAAATACGCCGCAAGCAAAAAAGCGTATCCGTCGCAACGCGCGCCGTACCGACGTAAACACCAACCGGACCAGCCGTA
>JAYUPJ010000019.1:0-10049 GCA_043760195.1 Sphingomonadales bacterium
GGGCAGTTCAAAAAACGCCAGCACATTGCCGCCGCCGCAATCCAAAAACACATGCATATAGGGATCATAGGCGCCCGTTGACGGCACATGGTCCTCGCTAAATGCGTTGGTATATTTCATGCCCAGAACCCGGCTGTACCAACCGACGGTTTCCTTTGCATCCTTGCAACGATAGGCGACATGGTGAATGCGCGATAGGCTGAACGGCGCGCTCATTGCGAAGTTTCCAAAACGCCGCGCGCAATTTGGTCGCGTTCGATGGACTCAAATAGCGCCTTGAAATTCCCCTCACCGAAACCCTCATCGCCCTTGCGCTGAATAAATTCAAAAAAGACCGGGCCAACTTGCGTCTCGGAAAATATTTGCAACAGCAATCGCGGAGTGCCGTCTTCGGTTGATCCATCCAGCAAAATGCCGCGCATCTGCAATTCACTCACTGGTTCACCGTGCCCCGGAAGCCGCGCATCAAGCATTTCATAATAGGCCGCAGGTGGCGGCGACATAAACGGCGTGCCGAGTGCTTTTAGCCTATCCCAACACGCGGTGATATCGTCACAAATGAACGCAATATGCTGAATTCCTTCGCCATTGTACGCGCGCAAAAATTCCTCGATCTGCCCGCCGCCGGCCTTGCCTTCCTCGTTCAAAGGGATGCGGATTTTGCCATCGGGCGCGGTCATCGCTTTTGATGTCAGCCCGGTATATTCGCCCGTGATATCGAAAAAGCGTATTTCTCTGAAGTTAAATATCCGCTCATAAAAGCTCGCCCAATATGCCATCCGGCCGCCATAAACATTGTGGGTGAGGTGATCGATCAGCTTAAATCCGGCGCCCACCGGATGCCGGTCCACACCGTCCAAATATACGAAATCAATGTCGTAAATTGAGAGGTCGTCGCCATAGCGATCGACCAAGTAAATCAACGCGCCGCCGATGCCGCGAATTGCCGGAATGCGTAATTCCATCACACCGGTTTTGGCTTCAACGGGTTCCGCGCCGCGTTCGATAGATTCCCGGTATGCGGCCTCTGCGTTTTTGACCCGAAATGCCATTCCGCATGCCGACGCGCCGTGTTCACCGCTGAAATAGGCGGCATGGCTGCGCGGTTCATAATTGGCGATCAGGTTTATCGCCCCTTGCCGCCAAAGATCGACATCCTTGGAACGATGGTGCGCGATATGCGTAAAACCCATTGCGGCAAAAACCGGTTCCAACATGCCTTTTTTGGGAGCGCAGAATTCGACAAATTCAAAGCCATCAAGCCCCAAAGGATTTTCAAAAAGATCGGTCATGTTTGCTCCAGAATTTCTACACAGCGGCGTGAAAAACATAGATAGCATATAGTATCAAATGAAACTAGTTCAAAATCCTGGGCAACGCGTCATTCCATACGCGACACATTGTCGCGCAGCCGGTTCAATATGCTGGCCAATTGCGCGGCGTCCTTATGCCCCAGCGCATCTTGCAAATTTGCTTCGATCGAAAGCGCCATGGGTACGATTTGCAGATAAAGCTCCCGGCCAGTTTCCGTCAGCGCCAAATGATGCGAGCGGCCGTCGGCGGCATTCGGCGCCCGCCCGATAAGACCGCGTTCTACCAATGCCTTGCTGGCCCGGTTAACGCTGACCTTATCCATTGCTGTCGCCGCAACCAGGTCGCGCTGCGTTGCGCTTTCCATCTCTCCCAATACCGCCATCAACCGCCATTCGGGGATCTTCAATCCGAACTTTGCTCGATAGCCGCGCGCGATCAGGTCGCTTACAGCATTGGATGCAATTGACAGCTGATAGGGAAGAAATTCGCTTAGTTTCAAGTTCGATTTGACCACATCCATCTCCCTAAAGCTCGAACGTCAATCCAACCCAAAGCGTGCGCGGCGTGGCGCGTTCAATCACGCCCGCCCCGCTGATGCCAGCTTGCACTTCTGCATCGAACAGATTTTCGGCGCGCAATTCTATCCCCAATCCGTTGACCAAACGATATGACGCAAGCGCATCGACGGTGAATGCATCGTCCAATCGCGCCGCGTTGAGATCATCCTCAAACTGGCTGCCGATATAGCGCAGGTTGGTATCAAATCTGAACGCACCTGCATCATATCCCACGCCGCCACTGACAAAATGGCGCGGCACTTGCGCGGGACGCTTGCCCGAAAGCGGTGCTGCTATTCCGCCCGCCTTTACTTTGGCATCGACATAGGCATAGCTTGCCCGAACCGATACCGCGCCTAGCTTCAATTTGGCATCAACCTCAACGCCCTTGCTGCCGATTGCTTCCAAATTTTCACGCCGCCGATAAGCGCCGCCATTTGCGACAAAGCCGACGCCGGGAAATGCCCCCGGACCCCGGCCCAGGGTGACGTTGGCGATTGCATTATCCAACCGGTTGAAAAATCCGGTCGCCGCCAATGACAAATTACCATTGCTATATTCAGCGCCTAATTCTGCACCTTTCAGCCGTTCCGGGGCAAGCAGCTCGTTTGCTGCCGTTGCGTCGGCACCGACACGAAACGGACGGTAAAGTTCGTTCAGCGTCGGCAACCGCCACCCCGCATACGCAGAGCCGCGCAACTTGATTTCATCGCTGGCTTGATATGCAATTCCGGCGCGCCCGGTTCCTTCCCACCCGGAACGGTTGGCAAAAATATTGTTGCTGCGAATGCTGCCGCCGATGTTCACTTCTTTGCGAAAGCCGCCCGTGATGTTCCAATGATCGGCGCGTGCGCCTGCTGTCAACGTAACCGCGGCAATCGGTTGAAAACTTGCTTCGACAAAACCGCCAAGGGTATCATTGCGTCCGCCTGCTATCCGGCTACGGCCCGGAATGGTCCCGGTAAAAAAGAAGTTTTCCTTCGTTTCGCCAATCGTCCGCCGCCATTCACCGCCAATTCTTATTTCTGCATTGTCGCCCACCGGCGGCCGCACTTCAAACCGCGCACCTAAGCCGGTTGATGGAACAGAGAATTGATCAAGCGTAATGCTGACGCTATTTCGGTTTGCTGACACGGCACCAAATCGGTTGGCAAAATCGCGAACCTGGACATATCCCAGCGCGGACCATTGCCAACTGCCACCCCGGTTTACGAGGCGCAAGCTGGCGTCAACACCGCTGTTTTGATTGTCGGAAAAATCAAACCCACGGTCGCGTTCATCGTTAAACGCCCGCATGCTGGCCTGCAATTGCACAGCATCGGTCAATGGAGCAACCGCGCGCAAGGCAATTCCGGCCTGCTGATATGGCGCGGCCCGGTCCACACTTCCGCGCTGCGATTTTACGATAGGGATAAATCCATCGCCGCGGGCAAAACTGCCCGATACCGACAGCGTCCCCTGCCCCAGTTTGCGGGTCAGCGCGGCCTTTAGATCGACACTGTCGCGGCTGCCGTAATATGCACCCGCGCTGATCCGGTCGATGTTTTGTAAGCTGTCCAGTTCGATTGTTCCGGCCAACGCGCCGGGTCCCGCGCCGACAAGTCCGCCGCCCTTGCGTACACGGATGCTCGCCAAATTCAGCGCGTCATAACCGGGCCAGCTAACCCAGCCGCCGAAGGGGTCGGCTTGCGGCACATCGTCCAGCATCAATACCGCCCGTGAAGACGCGCTACCGCCCAAACCGCGCAGCGTAATCCCTTGGCTGGTGGGGTTGGCCGTGCGCGCATCACTGCGCCGAAATTGCTGCAGCCCCGACACACGGGTCAAGGCATTTTCCAGCCGCCCGTCGGGCAGTTCGAGGTTCTCGATTTTCTCGCTGTTTTCGGAAATCGGCGATTGCAGGTTTCCGGTCACAACAACAATAGTGTATCCGATCGGCAAGATATCGCCTTCGCCGCCATTCGAAACTGCACCTTCCTGCGATGTGGTTTCAATTGTCTGAGCCCACGCAGGCGAACCAATCGCCAATAATGGCAAAGCCAGTAACGTAATTTTTTTCATTCAAACTCTTCTATTCTGCTGACCGCAAACTGATTGCCGCAACGCATACCGGCTTTTAGAAAATTAATCGCGCATCCATTTCTGGAACACAGGTATGTCATCTGGCAGGCGGTGATACGTCTGCGCATCGCAGGCAAAATTTGCGGTATCCGCTTTGCCAAAGACGCTTGGATCATCAAGCGATCCTACTTTCAGAATGACCGCCTGTTCAAATCCGGGAGCGCGCGTTGTCAAATGGGTTCCGCAGTTTTCACAAAACTCCCGCGTCACGCCATGCTCTAAATCCGCGCGTTTATACCCTTTGACTTTCCCCTTGGTAATCTCAAAACCAGCCGCTGGCATCGCCATAACAACCAACCCGCCGCCGCCGGTAATATATTGGCATTCCCGGCAAAAGCATTCCGCCTTCATCATCGGTTCTCCGTCGGCCTTGTACCGCACGGCCCCGCAATAGCATCCACCTTCTAAACTCATTTTAGCTCTCCTTCATTATCTGGATTAACCGCATCTGGATGGGCAGCCTTAAACGCATCAATTGCGCACAATGCCGCGTCAATTCGTAACAATTTCGGGAATGCCTCCATTGGTGTGTTAAACCGCCGGGCATTGGCCATTTGCGGAACCAGACAAACATCTGCCAAATTCGGCTGATCGCCGCCAAACAAGCCTTGATTTGGAGCCATTTTTTCCAGCGCACTGAAACCTTCGGTAATCCAATGGCGATACCAATCGTCCACCGCCGGCTGTTCCTGCCCCAAAACATCGCGCAAGTAACGCAGCACCCGCAAATTGTTTAGCGGATGGATATCCGCTGCGATAACCAACGCCTGCGCCAACGTTCTTGATCGTTCCGCCGGATCCGATGACACCATCGGAGGTTCGCGAAATTTGGCATCAAGATAGTCGATAATTGCCAGGCTTTGCGTGAAATCCTGACCGTCAATTGCCAACATCGGAACGAAACCTTGCGGATTTCGCGCGACATAGTCTGCGGCTTGGTTCTCGCCCGTCAGCAGGCTTGTGGGAATGGCGGTGTAATCGACGCCCTTTAATTGGAGCACAATTCTGACGCGATAACTGGCGGAGGAACGGAAATAATCAAAGAGTAATGGTTCGTTCATGCTGCTGATACTAGCAGCCGTTAGGGCGAACGCAATTGCGTTGCTTCGCGAAGTACAATTAACTATGCCGTGGCAATAATTTGGGGAGCATGTTGATGAGCAGAACAATCCGGTCATTTGGTTTCGGAATAGCGTTAGCGGCCTGTGCGGCAACGGCAGCGATTGCTTCGCCAGTGGCCATTACCGGAAACTGGATCACCAAAGACAAAGACGCGGTCATTAAAATTGCACCTTGCGGCGCTGCGCTTTGCGGCACAGTTTCGAAATATCTGGTTACGCCGCCCAACGGTGTTGACCAACGCGATGATAACAACCCCGACAAAAGCCTGCGCAGCCGAAAGCTTTTGGGCAGTGCCGTCCTGATTAATTTTGTCGCCGATGGGGATCAATGGAAGGGCAAGATATATGATGCCCGAAATGGCAAAACATATCGCTCCGTTGTTTACAAAGGCAAATCGGGAAGCTTGATTGTCAAAGGCTGCATAGGGCCATTTTGCCAAAGTCAAACTTGGGCAGCGGCCAAATAACTGGCCGATTAGTTTTTCAATTTCCACCCGGATTTGAGCAGCAAGTACGCGGCAAGCGCAAACGCCAAATTGACCACCAACAGCACAATCGCGCCGGTCAAAACCGGCGAATCTGATTGCCCCAAAAAGCCATAGCGGAAACCGGAGATTATATAGAAAAACGGATTGGCGTGACTGATCGCCTGGAACACCGGCGATAGCTTGTCGACGGAATAAAATGTGCCCGATAGCAATGCCAGCGGCGCGATCACAAAATTGGAAACCGCGGCGGCATGATCAAATTTCTCCGCCCAAATCGATGTCAGCACTCCAAACAATGCCATCAAAGTTGACCCCAGAATTCCGAACCACAAAACTGCCCAGATATGCGTTACTGAAACATGCACCCCCGGCCACAGCAACATCGCCAGCCAAACCGCAATGCCCACCATGATCGCGCGCGTCACTGCCCCGCCAACCAACGCGACCAACAATTCCGCGTTCGACAATGGCGGCATCAAATAGTCGATAATTGTTCCCTGTATCTTACCGACAAGAAGTGCGAAGCTGCTGTTGGCGAAGGCATTTTGCAGCATGCCCATGATGATCAATCCCGGTGCCAAGAAATCAGCAAACGGCACGCCTAAGACCAACTTGCCATCGCGCCCCAATGCCACTGTGAAGATTACCAGAAACAGCAATGTGGTAATCGACGGTGCCCAGATCGTTTGCAATTGCACCTTCATAAATCGGCGCACTTCTTTCAAATAAAGCGTGCGCAGTCCGATCCAATTGACATTGCGAATTGCAATTCCTTGGGGCGGTTGTTGCACTTTGCCTCCCGAATTCCCAGATAAAGAGAAGGCGGTTTCGTTTGGGTTGGATTTTTGGTGGATACTCATGGCAATATCGACTATCGGCTTGGCGACAACATCGCAAGGCGCAAACGCGCTTGTCGGCAATTTGCTGGCAAATGACGCCTAACATAACAATTGGAGCAAATATGGCCTGGACCGACGAACGGATCGACCAACTCAAAAACCTTTGGGAAAAAGGACTTACCGCGAGTCAAATCGCTGAAGAGCTGGGCGGCGTTTCGCGCAATGCGGTTATCGGCAAGGCGCATCGCCTTGGCCTAAAGTCGCGGCCTTCGCCGGTTAAGGCCAAAGATTCGGAAAAAAAGCTTGCTCCCAAAAAGGCGCCAAAGGCCGAAGACGTGCGGCCAAAGGCACGCGCGGCAGAAAACCCGGCAGCCGAAGCTATCGCACCGCGCGCTGCACCCGCAGCATCGCAGGCATCGGCAGCAGTTGGCGTTGGCACGCCGGATAGATCAGTCGCATCTATGCCGCGCGTCGTTTCAATCGGCCCGGGCGGATTTATGCGGCAAGGACCAGGTGACCAGCAAGCGCCAATCCCGCCTGCTCCTGCTCGCCGCCTTGTTCCTGCAAAACCAAGCGCGGATATGGCAACCAAGACTTCGTTGCTCGACCTTAATGAACGCGTCTGCCGCTGGCCGATGGGCCATCCCGGCGAGGCTGATTTCCATTTCTGCGGAACCGCAGTGAACCCGGGCTTCCCATACTGCGTCGAACATTGCGGCCGTGCTTATCAAGCGCAATTGCCACGCGGCGTTCGCCGTCCTCCCCCGCCAATGCCCTTTGGCGGACCCCGCGTTCGTTAGTGTTCAGGCCCTAATTACCCACAGATTTCCATTTCTTCGGCTTGCATTGCGGACTCGCCGCGTTCTATAGCTGTTCCCTATGAATGACGATCTATTTGGTGGCAGCGCTGCGGCGACTGCTGCTTCCAAAGAATATGATGCCTCGCAGATTGAGGTGCTCGAAGGGCTGGAGCCGGTACGCCGCCGTCCCGGAATGTATGTCGGCGGCGTTGATGAGCGCGCGCTGCACCATCTTGCTTCCGAGGTGCTCGATAACTCGATGGACGAGGCGGTTGCCGGACATGCAAACCGCATAGAAGTCCATCTGGCAGTGAATAACCGCCTGACCATCAGCGACAATGGCCGCGGTATTCCCGTTGATCCACACCCCAAATTTCCCGGAAAATCAGCGCTTGAGGTCATTATGACCACGTTGCATTCGGGCGGTAAATTTGAAGGAAAGGCTTATGCGACATCGGGCGGGTTGCACGGCGTCGGTGTGTCAGTTGTTAATGCGCTGTCCGACGACACGATGGTCGAGGTTGCACGCGGCAAGCAGCTTTATCGGCAGCATTTTTCCAAGGGGCATGCGTTAGGACCACTCGAAGATTTGGGACCAACGCAAAACCGGCGCGGAACAACTATCGCCTTCACCCCCGATCCCGAGATATTTGGCAAAGAAGCGCAGTTTAAACCGGCGCGGTTGTTCAAGCTCGCCCGGTCAAAGGCATATCTATACGCGGGCGTTGAAATCCGCTGGCGCTGTGATCCCGAACTTGCCAGCGAAGATGTTCCTGCCGAAGCCGTCTTTCAATTCCCCGGCGGGCTATCCGATCATTTGCGGGAACAATTGGGCAGCCGCGCATGTGCAACGTCGGATTTCTTCGCCGGAACACAGGATTTCCCAGACAAGCAAGGCCGCGTTGAATGGGCCATTTCGTGGCCTTTATATTCGGACGGCAGCTATAGCTGGTATTGCAACACGATCCCGACGCCCGATGGCGGCACCCACGAAGCGGGTGTTCGCGCCGCTCTGACCAAGGGAATGCGCGCATTTGGCGAACTGGTTAGCAACAAAAAAGCTGCGCAAATTTCGGCGGAGGATATCTTCAACGAAGCCGAGTTGATGCTGTCCGTGTTCATCCGCGAACCGCAATTTCAAAGCCAAACCAAGGACCGCCTGACGTCACCCGAAGCAGCCCGCTATGTTGAAAACGCGGTGCGCGACCATTTCGACCATTTTCTTGCCGACAATATGGAACGCGGCAAGGCGTTGATGGGCTTCATCCTTGAAAAAATGGAAGACCGCCTGCGCCGCAAGGCAGAACGCGAAGTCAAACGCAAAACGGCAACCAGCGCGCGCAAATTACGCCTTCCGGGAAAGTTGACCGATTGCTCGGGCAATGCTGGCGACACCGAATTGTTCATCGTCGAAGGCGACAGCGCGGGCGGCAGCGCAAAGCAAGCGCGTAATCGCAAAACGCAAGCGATCCTGCCGATACGCGGCAAAATCCTGAACGTCGCATCGGCCACCCGCGACAAAATCCGTGGCAACAGCGAAATCGCCGATCTGTTGCTGGCGCTTGGTTGCGGCAGCGGCAAGGAGTGCAACCCCGAAGCGCTGCGATATGACCGCGTGATCATCATGACCGACGCCGATGTTGACGGCGCACACATTGCCACGTTGCTAATGACGTTCTTCTTTCAGGAAATGTCGGAGATTGTCCGCGACGGCCATCTCTATCTGGCGCGGCCGCCGCTTTACCGGCTGACCCATGGCAGCAACAGCGTCTATGCATCCGATGATGCCCACCGCGCGGAGTTGGAAACCACGGTGTTCAAAGGCAAAAAGGTCGAGGTCGGCCGGTTTAAGGGCCTCGGCGAAATGAACCCGGGGCAGCTGCGCGAAACCACGATGGACCCCGCTACACGGCAGTTGATCCGCATCACCCTGCCCCGCGAATATGAACAGCGCGCGAGTGTGAACGATCTGGTTGAGCGGTTAATGGGCAAAAATCCGGAGCACCGGTTTAACTTTATTCAGGACAATGCCGCGCAATTGGACGAAGAGGCCATTGATGCTTAACAGGTAAATAGTCATTGCGAGAAGCGAAGCGACGAAGCAATCTAGGGCAGATGAGCCCAACGCTGGATTGCTTCGCTCTGCTCGCAATGACGAGTGCAGTCAGAGGAGAGACAAAAATGAACCGCTTATTCTTGCTATGCGCTGTAGCCTGCCTTTCCGCCTGTTCAACAATCACACCAATGGCAAACGCAAATCCAGCGCCGATGAAGTCAGAGACAGCGCCGCCATTGGAGCAACGCATCAGCGAACTGGTCGGCGCGCTTAAAGGCGACATCAAGCCCGAAGATTATTTCGATCCGGCATTTCTGGCAGCCGTCCCCGCTGATCAATTGGCGGCGATAACCAAAAGCATCATCGCGCAATATGGACAGCCTTTAGAAGTTCTCACCATAGATAGAAAATCCGCCACCGGCGCGACAATTACCGTCGCATTTGAAAAAGCGGTCGGCACATTCAACATCAATGTGAACGGCGCAGCACCCCATAAAGTGAACGGATTGCTTGCGACAGAATTCGCCGCGAAAGACGACAGCTTGGCCAAAATCGGTGCGGAGTTTGCCGCGTTGCCGGGCAAGGCCGGATTTGTTGTCACCGCGCTAAACGACAACGGCCCCAATAAAGTGATCGCGCAGCACAATGCCGACGCACAGTTTGGCATCGGTTCGACATTCAAGCTTTATATCCTTGCCGAACTGGCATCGCAGATTGAGGCGAAGGAACGCAATTGGAGCGACGCCGTGCCGC
>JAYUPJ010000020.1:0-9892 GCA_043760195.1 Sphingomonadales bacterium
GCTTTCCATTACCCTCGCGCAGCTCAATCAATCGGTCGGCGATATCGCCGGCAATGCCGCAGCCATGCTCGCTGCGCGCGGGCGAGCGCAGGGCGCGGATCTGGTGGTCTTCCCTGAAATGCAGCTGATCGGCTACCCGGCCGAAGACCTGGTGCTCAAACCCGCGCTGATCGAGCGCGCGGCGGCCGTGCTTGAGACGATGGCTAAAGTCACCAGCGACGGCGGCCCGGCGATGCTGGTCGGCTCGATCTTCGTGATCGACGGCGCGCTGCACAACGGGGTGGCCTTGCTCGACGGCGGCAAGGTCGCGGCGATCCGGCTCAAGCACGAGCTGCCCAATTACGGTACTTTCGACGAGGTCCGCCTGTTCCAGCCCGGCCCCTTGCCCGAACCCATCGGGTTCAGGGGGGTGATGATCGGGCTGCCGATTTGCGAGGATATCTGGCATCCCGACGTGTGCCGGCATCTGGCCGATTTTGGCGCCGAGCTGCTGATCTGCATCAACGGCAGCCCGTACGAGATCGACAAGGATACGTTGCGGATCGACGGCGTGGCCAAGCGCCGCGCGGTCGATACCGGGCTGCCGCTGGCGTACCTCAACCGCGTTGGCGGGCAGGACGAGCTGGTGTTCGACGGCGCGAGCTTTGTGGTCAACGGCGATGGCGGCCTCGCCGTGCAACTGACCGACTGGGAGGAGCAGGAGGTCACCACCCGCTGGACCCGCACCGCAAATGGCTGGCGCTGCGAGCGGGGCGAGCTGGCCACGCTCGCCGATCATCCCGAGGATATTTACTGCGCGATGGTGCTGGCGCTGCGCGACTATGTGAACCGCAACCGCTTCCCCGGTGTGGTGCTGGGGCTATCGGGCGGGATCGACAGCGCGATCTGCGCGGCGATCGCGGCCGATGCACTGGGGCCAGACCGGGTGTGGTGCGTGATGCTGCCCAGCCGCTATACCGGCCAGCTCAGCCTTGATCTTGCCGCCGAATGTGCAACGATGATTGGCTGCAAACTCGATACTATCGCGATCAGTCCTGCGGTGGAAGCGTTCGATGAAATGCTGTCGGGCAGCTTCGCCGATGTCGAAGTTGATATCACCGAAGAGAATGTCCAGTCGCGCATTCGCTGCGTTACCTTGATGGCGCTGTCCAACAAATTTGGTCACATGCTGATGACCACAGGCAACAAAAGCGAGATGAGCGTTGGCTATTCCACCATCTATGGCGATATGTCAGGCGGATATAACCCGCTGAAAGATGCGTATAAAATGACGGTTTTTGCGATTAGCGAATGGCGCAACAAGCACAAGCCGCGCATCGGCCTTGGCCGCGATGGACCGGTAATCCCCGAGGCCATCATTACCCGTCCGCCAAGCGCGGAGCTGCGTCCAGACCAAAAAGACAGCGACAGCTTGCCGCCTTATCCGGAACTGGACAGCATATTGCTTGGCCTTGTTGAACAGGAAGCATCGGTCGATAATCTGGTTGAACGCGGCCATGACCGGGACACAGTTATCCGCATTGAACGGCTGCTGTATCTGGCCGAATATAAAAGACGGCAGGCTCCTCCGGGAACAAAACTGGGCACGCGCAATTTTGGCCGCGACCGGCGCTATCCGATTACCAACGCATTCCGCAGCGGGTAATTTTGCCGGTGCAACTTTCTGTTTGCAGGTTTGATGAAATAGTATAACATCTCAATTACGTCGTCCGAATGGGAATGTTCGTAGCGTAACAATTCCTGATCCGGGCCACGCAGAGCCGAGAGAGGAGTTGTATAATGAGTTATGTAACCCAGAAACAGAAAACCAATCCCGCAGGTCTTGCCGCAACGATATTGATCAACGGCGGGGTTGTTGCCGCCGCGTTCTTAATGTCGACCAACATTCTGCCGAATATTGAAGAAACGCGCATCAAGACCTTTGACGTTCCGGTCGATAAGCCGCCTCCGGAGCAAGTTGCCAAGACTGACAAAGAAATTGTGCTGCAAAAACCGAAGCCCGCATTCGCCGATAAGCCGATAGTCGATATCCCGGTAAAGCAGGACGGCGGCATCACCACCACCGATATTTTCAGCGAAACGCCGCTGGCGACCGATTCCGAAGGCCCGAAAATTGCCTTCAACACCGGCGTGAAGGATGTTATCGAGCGCGCCTTGCCGCCGCCCATATTTAAAGCGGCGGCGCGTGACCCAAAATTCGCGCGGGACTTTCAGCCCGATTATCCCGTCGGATTGTTGCAACGCGAAATTGAGGGCAAGGTCACGATCAAAGTTCTGGTCGGCACCGATGGCCGCGTTCGTGAGGCAAATGTGATCGCCGCAAGCCATCCCGATTTTGCTAAGGCAACCCAGCGCCAGGCGCTATCCGAATGGCGTTTCAAACCCGCAACGCGCGATGGCAAACCGGTTGAAGATTGGCAAACGTTGACGGTGCGCTTTGACATCAACGAATAGCAAAAACTGGCAAGATTGGCGGGATGCAAAGCAACGCTGGAAATATTGCCCGTTACCGACTAATTGGGGAATATGAGTTTCAAGAACGACATTTCCCCGGCGGGCGCGCTGCGCGATATTTTTGACTATTTTCGCGCAGACCGGCCCCTAAAGCCGTTTCTGGTTATTGCTTCGTGCGTGCCGCCGGTCTTGCTGTTCTATATGCTTTCACTCGATGCGTTTGAAAAATCCATCCCGCCGCCGCCAACGGTAACCTATATCGAAAGCTGGCCGATTGACCGCAGTATCGAGGAGTCAAAAGCAGCCATTGCCGAACGTCAAAAGCTGAAAGATGCTTTGATCGAAAAGCAACGGCAAAGTTATAAAGCCCTTGGCCGCGCTGTCGGTATGGACGTTGAAAAAATCGAACGCGAGGCGATGGCATTGCGCGAACAATCGGCCCGCGCTGAAGTTACCAAAAAGGCCCAGGTCGCGGCGGCTCAATCGAAAAAATTGAGCGCCGAAGCCGGAGCAGCGCAATAGCTTTGGGGGCCATCACCCATGCGCACGCTGCCCGTTACATGGCGGCAGCGATTGCTTTGGCCGAACGCGGCGTTGGCCGCACCGGGATCAACCCGTCGGTTGGCTGCATCATCGTCAATCAAGGCCGGATTGTCGGTCGCGGCTGGACACAGGCCGGTGGCCGTCCGCATGCCGAAGCGATGGCGCTGGCGCAGGCCGGGGCCGCCGCGCAAGGCGCCACCGCTTATGTAACATTGGAGCCATGCGCGCACCAAAGCGAGCGCGGCCCGGCGTGCGCTGAATTGCTCGCCGACGCAGGTCTGACCAATGTCGTCATCGCATGTTTGGACCCGGACCCGCGAACCGCTGGCAAGGGCGCGGGGTTGTTGTCTGCGTCGGGCATAGAAGTCCAAACCGGGGTATTGGCGGCGCGGGCCACACAAAACCTGGCCGGATTCTTCAGCCGCTGCGCCAATGCGCGTCCTTACGTCACGATCAAACTAGCCACTTCGCTCGACGGTGCGATTGCATTGGCCGATGGCAGCAGCCGCTGGATCACCGGAGAAGCGGCGCGCGCGCACACCCACCTTGAACGCGCAAGATGCGAAGCAATTCTGGTCGGCGGCGGCACGGTGCGTGCCGATAAACCCTCGCTTGATGTCCGGCTTCCCGGATTGGAAACGCGCAGCCCGCGCCGTGTGATGCTGGGCAGCGGCGATCCGCCCGGTGGCTGGGAAGTGATCCGCAGGCCGCAGGACATTGCATCGCTGGGGTGCAATCATCTGCTGGTCGAAGGCGGCGCAAAAACCGCCGCTTCATTTTTGCGCGCGGGCCTTGCCGACCGGTTGCTGATTTATCGCGCGCCTATCCTGATCGGCGGCGGCTTGCCGTGTTTGGGCGACATCGGGGTGACCGACCTTGGTTCGGTGCATGGACAATGGCAATTGCGCGATAGCCGGATGTTTGGCATGGACCGGCTGGACGTTTATACAAACACCATACAACCGCGCGAGTAATCAAAAATGTTCACGGGTATCATCACCGATATCGGCACCATATCATCCGCCGAACAACGCGGCGATTTGCGCGCGGTAATTGCCTGCGGCTATGACATGTCCGGCGTTGCCATTGGCGCATCCATCGCGTGTTCGGGCGTGTGCCTAACCGTCGTTGACAAGGGCCAGACCGGCGAAGATGGCGGATGGTTTGCTGCCGATATATCCGGCGAGAGCATCGCAAGGTCAGCCGCCGGGATGTGGGACGCGGGCAGCAAGCTTAACCTTGAACGCGCGCTAAAGGTCGGCGATGAACTGGGCGGCCATATTGTTACCGGTCATGTTGACGGCGTCGGTCATGTCATCCGCTTTGAACGCAGCGGCGATAGCTGGACATTGGAAATCGAAGCGCCTGCTGCCCTTGCCGCATATATCGCGGCCAAAGGTTCGATCACCGTCAACGGCGTCTCGTTAACGGTCAATGCGGTCCGCGACACCGACAGCGGCGCAGCCATCTTCACCCTCAACATCATCCCGCACACCAGCGAGGTGACCAATTTGGGTGGGCTAGTGGCAGGGCATGCAGTGAATTTGGAAATCGACGTGTTGGCGCGGTACCTTAAACGGATGGAAGATTTGCGGGCGGCGCGTTAGCACCGCCCGGCGTGACTATCCGATCAGAATGGCAGCCAACGCTGCTTCTTGGAAAACTTCATATAGCCGACATTCGCGCCCAGCCGCAAACCTGCGCCGACGCGAATGGGGATCAGAACGATGTCGCCGCGCCGCAAGTAACTGGCGTTAAATCCGCCCACCAAATAGGCGACGCCTTCACCGGATGGATAGCGGCGGTAGAGATCTTCGGTATCGTATAGATTATAGACCAGCACAAATGTGCTGCCCGCATTGGCTCCTGCGTCAAAGCCAATCGACGGCCCCGTCCAATATACTGGCCGCTCACCCTCGACTTTGTGTGACAATGTACCCGACCCGTAACGCAGTCCGACCACAAACGCACCGCCGCCTTCACGGCCGATGATATAGCCGTTGGGCTGTCCCTGTTTCTTCAGGATTTTCTCGATCAATCCGCCAAGCCCGGCTGCGCCTTTGCCAAAAACACCTTCGGCGGCACCGATAAGATCGTCTTTCTGGAATGTTTTGTCAGGATCCGAAGTCACCGGAACATCAGCAGCACCAGTATCCACTCCGTCATTCGGGATAGGATCGGTTGGCACGCCATCCTCAATTGGCGCGCCGGGACTTGGCAAATTGCTAGCCGGCGGCGATGTTCCGCTGTCTGTGCCAATAGCCTCATTGGGATCAATCTGGCTAAGCTGCGCCATCGCGGGCGAAGCAGCCAGCATCATCGCCGGTGAACCGCCAAGAATAATACCGAACGACAACAGGATCATTACCCGTTTGAGTAATAATGCCAACATATTGTTCTTCATGCGTGATCTCCGGAAAACTGCCAAATTCTTGCGATGTCGATAGATGCAGTACAATGAACCGGCGATGAGCAGAGTCTTATTTGCGCCAAGGCGAGTCGATTTGGCGATCACTGACCGGATGGACCAAGCTATGACGTGCAAATTGGCATGAATTGCCGCCGCCAAAATTTAACTATGCGAAAGACATTGCAGCAAGGAATTTGCCCAGCTATAGCGCCGGAAATGCCAAGCACCGGAGACGTGGGTGAGCGGCTAAAACCACCTCCCTGCTAAGGAGGCAAGCTCCTATCGGGGCTTCGAGGGTTCGAATCCCTCCGTCTCCGCCATTCATTTTGCAGGCTCGCGCGCAACTCGTCCCTGACCCTAGCGGCGAGTGGTCCGGCCTTCTATCTGGCGGCAACCCCGGAAACAGCCTGCCATTTGCACAAGCAATGGCGCAGCAAAACTCTGTCAATCCGTTTCAATACGGAGCGAATTGGTCTGCCGACTGCGCTACGGTACTTCTTTGGATAGGAGGTTATCATGCAAACCCGGAACTGGATTGGATTGGCATCTGCGGTCGGTGCCGCCGCTGTCGCTGGTGGTACTTATATGCGTTACCGCCAGGAACTGAACGCAAAGTCACATGCGCTTGAGGCAAAAAGCAAAATCGCCGAAACCGGGTGCGGACCGATTGAGTATGCACGTGAAGGCAGCGGCGCTACAACACTCGTCATTCACGGCGCGGGCGGCGGTTACGATCAGGGCCTTTACCTTGCCCATGAAATGCTGGGCGATAGTTTTGATGTCATTGCCCCGTCGCGCTTTGGTTATCTGCGCACTCCGGTGCCGGCAGACAGCTCACACTGCGCGCAAGCCGATGCCCATGCGGCCCTTTTGGATAAGCTTGGAGTGAGCAAGGCCATTATCATGGGTGTATCCGCCGGTGCGCCCAGCGCAATCGAATTTGCGGTTCGTTACCCCGACCGGATAACCGCGCTGATATTGGTGGTGCCGCGCGCCTATGATCCAGAAAATCAAGTCGGCGCGGAACAGACGCAACAGAACAAAACCGTGGTGCGCTTGTTCGAAAACTCCGCTGATTTCCCCTATTGGGTGTCGACCAAGGTCGGGCGCAAAACGTTGGTCCGCTTCTTTGGCGTCGATCCCGAACTGGAGGCAAAGGCCGATCCGCAAGAACGCGAAAAGGTCACGGCGTTGATCGCCGATATGTTGCCTTTGTCTGCCCGCGTGGGCGGCATCGTGGCGGACACCAGCAGCGAATTGATCAAATCCGATCTGGAACATATCTACGCGCCGACCTTGATCATTTCTGCCGAGGATGATTTATATCACACGCTGCCCGGTGCGCGTTTCACCGCCGAACATATTCCTGACGCCAAGTTGAAGGTCTTCGAAACCGGCGGCCATCTGCTAATCTCGCACGGCGGAGATGTGCGAACGGCGATTACCGAATTTCTTGGTAAGCGCGTTAAAGATGCCGCCCGGCCTCCTAGCAGAAAGGCGTCAGCGGATCTTTCGGCAGCAATGATCGCGCACTAGGTTGTGCCAGCATTCAGAAGTTACTTTTTGAAAAAGGATAACGTCATTCCCGCGAAGGCGGGAATCCATCACCTGATCTAACAAAATTAAGCCAGCCCGCGTAAAATTCGAGCGCGGGTGATGGATTCCCGCCTACGCGGGAATGACGAAGTGTATGTTTTTCTGTATCTTATTACTTGAATGTCAACGCCACTTAGGGAATTTCACCTAGGGGGCATTCCCGATTTGCGGCGGACGGCTGCATCTTCAATATCCATTTGGGGGCACTATCGAAGCTTTCAATGTGAGGAGAATACCGAAAGGCAAGATCAACGTGAAGGTGGAGCATGGCTGGGTCACTCTGAGCGGTGATGTCGGCTATCACTATCATCGCCAAGCTGCGCGTGATGCAGCATCGCGGATCGGCGGTGTCAAAGGTGTGACCAATCTGATCGAAGTGAAGAAAACGCCATCGCCGCTGGATATTCGGCAAAGGATCATGGACGCATTCAAGCGTTCCGCCGACCTTGACGCCAGCACGATCACGGTGGTGGCCGATGGCGACACAGTGAAACTTTCCGGCAAGGTGCATTCGGGATATGAACGCCGGATTGCCGAGCGTGCAGCTTGGGCAGCACCGGGCGTCAACCGGATCGAAGACAATATCATGATCATCTGAATGACGGCCTCCCCTTTACGCCCCCTTTGCGACCTGTGCGGGGGAGGGGGAGGGCCAGGCTGAGCGGGCGGGCCTTGTTTCCATTGCGGATCGTTTCCAACATGGACCAAGGCCCGCTTTCTTTTTGTTTGACGGACGCTCCGGCAAGATACCGCCGGACGCGATGGGCAGCCCGATTGGTCAACCACCCGGAAAGGGCGTAGGTTGATTGTCAGGAGGTCGAGTCGGTTGAACACTGGTGTGCACAACTTGGAATTTGACCAGGTCGGGTTTCTCAACTCCATCCTGGTGACCTTGCCGCATGGGGTGGCGATTTTCAGTGCCGATCTCAAGCTGATCGAAATCAATCCAGCGGCGCTCGATCTAATCGGCATCGGTTCGCCTGCGGATTTGATCGATTGCGCGCCTGCTTCGCTGATTGCCCCGCAACATATTTCAGATTTTAAGATGCAATTCGTAGAGGCGCTGAAAGGAAATGCCACCCGGGCGGATGCGCCGTTGGTTGTCGAGCTGCGCGCGCTTGATAAACGCTGCCGCATGATCGAATGTCATTTGGCACCACTGCGCGATATGGCAGGGCAGATCGCCGCCGTCATGGTGACCGGCATTGACGTATCGGAGCGTGAACAACTGACCACGGATGCCGCCGATCACAATGCGCTTTTGAATGCGATATTATCGACAGTGCCCGATGCGATGGTGGTAATCAACGAAACGGGCCACATCACATCGTTCAGCGCGGCGGCCCAGCGGCTTTTTGGCTATAGCGAGCGCGAAGTGCTGGGACATAATGTCGAAATGCTGATGCCCGAACCGCATCGCAGCGGGCACGATGGATATATAAGGCGGTATCTGGAAACCGGAGAAAAACGGATCATTGGAATTGGCCGCATCGTCGAAGGGCGGCGCAAGGATGGCAGTGTGTTTCCGATGGAATTGGCGGTGGGCGAAGCGCATATCGGCGGTCACCGTGCGTTCACCGGCTTTATCTGCGATTTGACCGAGAAAGTCGAAGCAGAGGCGCGGCTGCAGGAGTTACAGGCGGAGCTGGTGCACACATCACGGTTGAGCGCGGTCGGCACGCTCGCGTCGGCGCTTGCGCATGAACTTAACCAGCCGCTGACGGCGATTGCCAATTATATGGCGGCGGGCCGTGACCTGGTTGATGATTTCAGGCCGGAAACGGCGGCTGCGCTTCGCCACGCACTTGATGAATCGAATAAGGGGGCGTTGCGCGCGGGCCAGATCGTCCGGCGGCTGCGCGATTTTGTTGCCAAAGGTGAAATTGACACGCAAATATTATCGCTTGGGAAATTGATCAACGATGCGACCACGTTAGGATTGGTGGGCGCGCGCGAGAAAGGCATAACCTGGTCGATAGAAATCGATCCTGACATCGACAATGTCTTCGCCGACCGTGTACAAATCCAGCAGGTCATGGTCAATCTGATGCGCAATGCCATCGAGGCGATGGAAGATACGCCGGTTAAAATTCTAGCAGTGCGCGCCCGGCTTTTGGACCAGGAACATGCCGAGATTTCGGTCGCAGATACCGGGCACGGTGTTCCCGCCAATTTGATCAACAAGTTGTTTCAGCCGTTTATCAGCACCAAGGCCAAGGGCATGGGTTTGGGCCTGTCAATTTGCAGAACCATTATCGAGGCGCATGGTGGGCGTTTGTCGGTCGAGTCAGATCATGGCGGGGGCACAATTTTCAAATTTTCATTGTCGCGCATTTCCAACGAGAGCCTTGATGCAAATTGAAAAACTGATCCATATTGTCGATGATGATGACAGTGTGCGCCGGTCGGCAGCGTTCATGCTCACGCATGCGGGGTACCGGGTTGAGTGCCATATTTCTGGCGTAGAATTTCTGAAAAAGGCCAAATTGGCAGAGCGCGGCTGCGTGTTGCTGGACGTGCGGATGCCCGAAATGGACGGGCCTGAAGTGCAGCGGGAAATGGCGGCCCGCGGCATTGATATGCCAGTGGTCATCCTGACCGGACATGGCGATATTGCGGTTGCGGTAAAAGCAATGCGCAGCGGCGCGGTGAATTTCATCGAAAAGCCGTATGAGAAAGAGCAATTGTTGCGGGCAATAGAAGAGGCTTATTCTCGGCTTGACCGTTTGCATGACCGGGAAATGAAGGCGGGCGAAGCGAAAATCCGGCTGACCAGCCTGACCGGGCGGGAACGGGATGTTTTGAACGGGCTGGTCGAGGGTTATCCGAACAAAACCATCGCCTATGACCTTGGCATATCGCCGCGCACCGTAGAGATTTACCGCGCCA
>JAYUPJ010000021.1:0-9879 GCA_043760195.1 Sphingomonadales bacterium
ACGGGATGTTTTGAACGGGCTGGTCGAGGGTTATCCGAACAAAACCATCGCCTATGACCTTGGCATATCGCCGCGCACCGTAGAGATTTACCGCGCCAACATGATGGAAAAACTGAAGGTCAGGAGCCTGTCGGAGGCGCTGCGTATTGCGTTTATTGCCGAAGATACGGGCGAAGGAATGCCCCAGATTCCGGCGGTGATACCGGCGGCCGGGAAATGACCCGGCTGGCTGTCCTTCCTGAGCGCCATTTGCCTTCGACCATTGACGGCACTTATCGGTCATCTCGCCGGAACGACGTTGTAAATCGCTGCCGATCATAGTAACGTCGTCCGGTCAACATTGTATTGTTCCGGATTGAACCAGGAATAAACTATATTCACACACGGGAGAGAAACAGGGGAAAATCAGCGGCGAAACGGGGGAGTATATACTCGAAGGACGACCCCCTATGGATTTTTCCCAGCAATCGTTTGAACCCACATATTTCGCACCCGATTTTCAAGGGCCACCTGGTCAGGCGCTCCCCCGGATCGCGCACATTGCGCTGATCGGCAATTACCTGCCGCGCCGATGCGGCATCGCGACCTTTACCACCGACATGCACCGAGCATTCCAATCGCGCTATCCATCTGTAAAGATGAACGTCTGGGCGATGAATGATGGTGCCGCCGATTATGACTATCCAGCCGCCGTCGTTGGCACCATCGAACAGGATGATGCGGCCGCTTACCGGCTTGCCGCTGCGCAGATCACCGCGAGCGGCGCTGACATGGCATGGATACAGCATGAGTTCGGGATTTTCGGCGGCGAAGCGGGCGCGCATATATTGAAGTTAATCGACCGGTTGGCGATACCATTGGCGGTCACTTTGCATACGGTGCTGAGCGATCCGTTGCCCGCGCAGCGCCGCGTGATGAATGCTTTGGCCGAACGGTGCGACACCCTGATTGTGATGGCGGAAGCGGCAAAGCAGATATTGATCGAAACCTATGACTGCGATCCAGCAAAGATCAGCGTCATCGCGCACGGAATTCCTGACCGGCCTTTTGTTCCAACTGGTCCGATGAAGCGCCGTCTCGGCTGGCAAGACCGCAAAATTATCCTGACCTTTGGCTTGTTGTCACCCGGAAAAGGAATTGAAACGATGATCGCGGCAATGCCCACAGTGATCGGCCAGATTCCCGATGCGCATTATGTTATTTTGGGGGCGACCCATCCGCATTGCATTGCGCGTGATGGCGAAACTTACCGCGAACAGTTGCAGGCGATGGCCGGTCAGCTCGGGGTCGCAGGTCACGTCCATTGGATCGGCGGATTTTGCGAAACAGAGGCATTGCTGGATTATTTGTCAGCCGCCGATGTTTACGTGACCCCGTATCTTAATCCGGCGCAGGTCACGTCGGGCACGCTGGCTTATGCGGTTGGCCTTGGCAAGCCGGTGGTATCAACGCCGTATGTGCATGCCGCCGAGTTATTGAGCGGCGGGCACGGTCGGCTGGTTGATTTTGGAGACAGCGCCGGGTTCGCCGATGCTATTATTGAACTATTGGAAGATGAGGTTGGCCTGATGGATCTTCGCAAACGGACCTATGCGCTGGGGCGCGAAATGATCTGGCCGCGGCTGGCCGAGAACGCGATGGAGCGTTTTGCGCAGCAGCCAAAATTTTCCAATGCCCAGGCTTGGCCGATCCGTCCGCCAGCCGCGCCCGCAAGCCTGCCGTTCGCTGCCATCATCCGGCATAGCGACGCCACCGGTATATTGCAGCACAGCCAATATACCGTTCCCGACCGCCGCCACGGATACTGCATAGATGATAATGCGCGCGCGCTGATCTTGGTCTGCCGGGACAATAATATTGATCCGGTGACGCGGGACCATTGGACCGCAGTCTACGCCGCGTTTGTCTCGCACGCGTGGAATCCCGGTGCCGGCCGGTTCCGCAATTTCATGGGATTTGACCGGCAATGGTTGGAAGACAGCGGGTCCAATGATTCCAATGGCCGGGCGATCTGGGCACTTGGTATCGCGGCGGCCTCTGCGCCGACATCGGGGGTACGGGATTGGGCGCGATCACTGTTTGGTGAAACGATCGACCACCTTGCCGGAATCGACTCGCCGCGTGCCAAAGCGTTCAAAATGCTCGGCAGCATCGCTGTGCAAAGCGGGCTCCCCAGTCACGCCATGCTGCGGGCATTCATCGCCGATTGGGGCGATGTTTTGCTGCGGCATTACGGCGATGCTCGCCGCGATGATTGGCATTGGTTTGAACCCGTGCTCGCGTATGACAATGCCCGGCTGGCAGAGGCTTTGATCCGTGCAGGCGTGATGCTGCGCCGCGATGACTTTATGCGCACCGGCTTGGAATCGCTGGCATGGCTATATGCGATCCAGACCAGCACGGCCGGTCATTTCTCGGCCATTGGCTCTGACAGTTTTAACCGCCCGTTCGCTGCGCCATTGCCGCATGACCAGCAACCGGTTGAGGCAGCGGCGATGGTTGATGCCTGCGACGCCGCCTTTGCCGCCACCAATGATCCCGTATGGCAGGAACGCGCGATCAATGCCTATCGCTGGTTTTTGGGCAAGAATGACAATGGCCTGGCGGTGGGCGATGTCGTTACTGGAGGATGTTTCGATGCCCTGACGCCGACGGGCGTCAACCTGAACCAAGGTGCTGAATCGTTATTGGCCTTTCATCTGGCGACGATTGGAATCCAGCCGCATGTGATCCGCTGATGCTGCGCCTGCACCAATCGAGCGTGCGTTTGCGCGCGGACCCGTCGCGGGTAGTGCTGCGGCCGTTTCATTTGGCCTGGAACGCCGAAGCGCCCAAGGGGCGGATGCGCAAGTTGGTCGATCAAGTGCGCGCGCTTGATATGCGAACCGCGCGCACCGAGCTGGCATTGGTCTTTCACGATTTTGAATCGCGCCATGTCCAGACGCAGAACATCTTCATGAAACGCTATGAAGATGTCGAGGCCGATCTGGAGCTCGACGGGCGGCGTATTCGGGAAGAGAAAAAGCTGCTGATCGGGGCGTATTTCTGCCACGAATATAGCTATGCCGCCGCCGCGTTGATGAACCCGAGTGTGACCTTGCACCCCGATCAGGGCGAAATGTCAGAAGGGTTCGTCCGCATATTGCTCTCGATGCGGGCGGTCGGTGAAGGCCATATCTCCTCCATCGTATTCCGCGAAGGTGTGGTGGCCAATGACCGCAAGTTTGAATTGGTGCCGCAGCCGCGCTGCGCAATGGCGGCCAACACCGTGTCACAGCCAGAGGTCGCGCCGGGCAATATCGTATCGGTGCACCGCAACCCCGACAGTTCGTTGTCCGGCACAGTCATTTTCCCGGTCACCGATGCCCAGCGCAATGGGCTGGAAGATTTGCGGATCACCCGGTTTGAACATAGCGACGGTTCGGTAGAATGGATCGGCACATATACCGCATATTCAGGGCGGGAAATCCGATCAGAGTTGATGCGAACATCCGACTTTTGCCGGTTTGACCTGATGCCATTGGAGGGCAGCGCCGCGCGTAACAAAGGGATGGCGTTGTTCCCGCGCACTTTTGATGGACGTTATCTGATGATCGGCCGCCATGACGGGCAAAATCTGTTCCTGATGAGCTCAGACGATCTGGGCAATTGGGGGGACGGAAAGTTGCTGCTTGAACCGCGTTACCCTTGGGAACTGATCCAGATCGGCAATTGCGGCCCGCCGATTGAAATTGACGAAGGGTGGCTATTGTTGACCCACGGCGTTGGCGCGATGCGTAAATATTCGATTGGCGCGGTGTTGCTCGACAAGGATGATCCGTCGAAAGTGCTGGGCCGGACCAGCCAGCCGATATTATCCTCGGTCGATGAAGACCGCGAAGGCTATGTCCCCAATGTCGTCTATTCGTGCGGCGGAATGCGGATCGGCGACGACCTGTTCCTGCCATATGGCGTCGCCGATAGCTCGGTCGCCTTTGCCTTTTTGTCGATCAAGGAATTGCTGGCGTCAATGTAAGCGCGATTAGAATTTGTACCGCAGGCACGCCTAAAAAAACAACTGGGCCGGAAGCAAAGAGCATCCGGCCCAATTACCCCATCAGAATGCGACCCGAAGGGAAGCACGGTCACCATAGTTGGTCGTGCTGCTGACATCGCCATAGGCACCGATGCCAAAAGTTGTGCGATCAGACAGTTGAGAGCTCAATCCGATCTCACCCGTACCCGCAATCTCGTTTGCCGAATTTGAGATGATCACACCATGCGCATTTGTCGTCCGCGAGATGTCGGCATATTTTGCACCGCCACGAATGTAAAAAGCGCTTTTGTCACCCGATGGCGCGATCAAGCCAAGGCTGGCGGCTGCCGTCCAAAGGTCTGACTTCATGCTGGTTACGGTGATCCCTTTGGTATCGGTGAAGGCATCTGTATCAACCGAGAGGTAAGTCACCGATCCACGCAGATCCAGTTTCGCCTTGCTGCCGACCGGTTTAACGAGGCCAACTGTTGCATCCGCCATCACACCGAGTGCATCAGATTTCGCCGTCGACTGAAAGATGTTGTTGGTCAGCTTTGAATCAATTGCGCCCACCTTGCCCAAAAGTCTGGCGTAGAAGCCGCTGGGGCGAACGGTGCGGATATAGGAGCCTACACCATAGCCGTCGGCGTTCGAGCGGCCCGATGCAAACCTGGTTTTGCCGGTATTGCCATATCCAAGAAATCCGATAGCAGACTCGGAACAGTCGGCATCGCCCTGGTTGCCAATTTTGGCTTCATAGCCCAACGCGCCGCCGAAATTGCTACCGGCACCGCCGCCCTTATATTGTGCACCGCCGATATCCATCGTGGTCCAGAAATTCGACCGGCGATCACTGCGCTGGCAACTGCCAATCGTAGCGCCTTGACCGCCCAGCATAGCGGCAACGCTGCCTGCGCCAGAAACGCCGCCGCGTGCTGCACCAATGGCGCTGCCCGTTCCGGATTTCGTGGTCATGTCACCGCCGCCAAATGCACCCACTGTGGCGGCAGTGATGTTCGGTGACCATTGCAGGAACGCGCCGCCATCGGCTGCATCGGACAGGTTGAACTTAACCGCACCGGTCGATGGATCGCCAACCAGATTGTATTTGCTCGATGCCACAAAAGTGCCGACCGCGCCCAAACCGGGATTGCCCAACACCGAAGCGCCCTGAATGATCGCAACCGAACCCGATGTGCCGATCAAGCTATCAACCGAACCAACGGTGGTCAGGTTGATCGTCGATTTGGCCGCAGAGGTAACGCTGCCCGCCAATATGGTGTCCGCTGTGCCTTTGGCATTTGACGAACTGTCGGTGCTCAGTCCGGCGTTGTTCGCCAATACCGGATTGAACGCAACCTTAATCGTGCTGCCTGCACCTGGTGCAAAATTACCAGTTGTCCGAAGCGTGTTGGTTGCCTGCGTCCCGCCATAAGTAAGGTCGATCACGCCCGCCGCATTGTTATTCAGCCGCTCCAGTCCTGTGAACAACGTCACGCCGGTGCGGACGTTGATCAGGCCGGTGTTGTTGACCGTATCGGTGGCTCCGCCAAAAGCATTCAACAAGCTAGGCGTCCAGATGGAACCAGTGTTGTTGTTCAGCGTATTGGCAATGCCGCCAGTGGTGAAACCGCCGATGATCTTACCGCCCGCATTATTGTTGACGATGTTGTTGCCCGAACCCAGCCATACTGCCTGACGCCCCGCATTGCTTGCTGCGCCGATAGCGTCACCGATATTTTGGATAGTGCCCGTGTTGTTGGTGGTCGCCGTGCTGGTCGTTGTGCCCGTGGCCAAACCATAAAGTCCGCCCTGAACGATGGCGGGGGCGAGAATGTCAATTGTCTGATTGCCGCCGAGTGTTCCGGTAAAAATACCGTCACCAGCAGTGCCGGTCACATTCTTGTCAACCTTAATGGCAATGGTGCCAGCGCCAACGGTATTGTTGGCCCAGATCCCGTGAAGAGCACCCGTAACGACGCCGTTGGTGGCTACAGTTCCGATGCTGACATTGCCAACCGAGGGGCCGACAACTATGCCGCTGCTGCCAGAGGCCGTGCCGGTCACTCCGCCGGTCAGACCGTTGCCCTGCACGCTGGTCGCGCCGGTGGAACCAAGCACCCAGATGCCATTGCGGAAGCCAGTGACGGTTGCGAAATTCTGGATTGTCGTGGCGCCGCTTGTCGTGGTGACGCCGATACCTTCAAACCCGCCGCCTGTCGCAGTGCCGGTGCCTCTGCCGTCGATCAGAATGCTGCCGGTCGTGGACGATGCACCAATGCCGTAACCACCCGTGCCGACGTTTGCGGCGGTGGCTGTGATGCTCGTGGTACCGGTCGTGGCACCGGTAAAAATGCCGTTGCCCGCAGTGCCGGTCGTATTTCTGTTCTGCACGATCGTGATGTTGCCAACACCTGCCGTATTGTTGACCCAGATCCCGTTGGCCACGCCGGTAGCGACGCCGTTGGTGGCGACAGTGCCGATGTTCACATCGCCCAGCGATGGTCCTACAACGATTCCGCTGCTGCCTGCTGCGGTGCCGGTGACACCGCCGACAAGGCCGTTGCCCTGCACGCTGGTCGTCTTGCCCGCAGCTGTGCCGAGAACATAGATGCCGTTACGAAAGCCGGTCACCGTCGCGAAGTTGCTCACTGCGGCGTTGCCAAGTGCCTGGGCTAGAATCCCTTCGGTGACAGTGCCTGTGGCGATGCCAGTGCCTGCGCCATTGATGCCCACATCGCCGCCTAGGCTGGATAGACCCCAGATACCAGCGCCGCCGGTGCTCCTGGCACCCGCCGTGATGTTGATGTTGCCCGTCCCCGTGCCTGCGACGATTCCGCTGCCGGTCGCGCCGCCGGTGGCATCGCCGTTACCGGAAATGACGACGTCGCCTGGCGAAGCCCAGGCAAAGTTTGCCGCGATACCGTTGATCGCGCCAGTAACGTTGCCGTTGTTGGTGATCGTGGTCTTGCCAAAGCTGTAAGTTTCTATCCCGTTCCTGAGCGTGCCGGTAATGTTACCATTGCCAGTGATCAGAACATCGCCCAGCGTACCTCCAGTACCAAAATTGATTGGGAAAACGCACTGACGAACATCAATATGCTGATCCCGTTTCGCGGCGTCGCGATGCTCATGGAACGCATCGCACGCGAATTCGACATGCCAGATATGGGTCTCCAGTTGACACAGCGGATGGAACCGCATTTCACCAATGCTGGTCCGCTGCTGATGCTGGCGCGATTCTCCGGTACCACGCGCGAATGGCTCAAGGATGCGCTGGTTTATTGGGCCGATCACACCAATGCCTTTTCGATGAGCCTCATTGAAACAAGCGATGGCAAGAGCGGAATCTTGCGCGAGGACAATTCGGAGACGGGCCTTGTCACTCGCCAGTTGACCGAACACGTCATCGCCAATGTCATCGGCCTGGTCCGACATGGCACGGGACGCCCGAAGGAGAACGCGACCGTCGTGCGGTTTCGTCACCGCCAGCCGAAAGACATCAGCTTACATCAAGCCTATTTTCGCTGCCCGGTCGAATTTGGCTGTGAACATAACGAGATTGCGTTTCGTTCAGAAATTCTGGACTTCAGTACCGGAAGAATACTCACGCCGCTTCTGCCCATTATGCGCCGCCACATTCAGACACGGATTGACCGCATGGAGTTTTACGACGCGGCGGTCGCAACCAACGTCGCACTCGCCATTTCCAGCCTGATGGGAACTGGCGAAACCGACGCGGCAACCGTCGCCGACGCGCTGATGATCCGCCCCAAAAAGCTGCAGCGGCTGCTCAAAGAGGAAGGCACCAGCTTTTCCGAAATTTTAGAAGAAGTCCGCAATTCGATGGCGCAGGACATGATTGCAAGCGCAGCAGCACCCGTCGGCCATGTCGCGGGCCTGCTCGGCTATTCGGCAACCGCGCCTTTTACATCGGCCTTCCGCAAATGGACCGGCAGGAGCCCGCTGCAATGGCGCAAAGACCAGTTGTCACCCCCTGCAGAGTAGACTGTTGCACGGCAGAGTGCCGGGAGCACAGAGTTCCGGAATGACGGTTACATTGCATTTAACTATTTTCAGGTTCCGTCACAGAAATATGATGCAAGGCAATGCTTGACGGTGTCAAGTTGAAGCGCAACGTCACCGAAATTCTGCTACCTTAACGTACACCGTGATTTCATGAGTTACGCATTTAAAAGACTGTCAAATTTATGAAATTTAAGCTACTCCAGCCTACTTACATAAAGTAAAATAGACAGGATCAGTTCCAATTTCCAATTGCCGGACCTTGCTTGGCCTGTTGCCAGGTTTCAAAACCGTATTTTTTGCGGTCATATTGCTGTGCCTGACACATACACAGGCGCAGGCGCAGCTTCGTTCGCTGGTCAATCCGTCTTTTGAACTGAATAATCCAGCTGGTCCCGGCGCTCCAAGCTTTGAAATTATTACCAACGCTTCTGTTGTCGGTTGGGATTCAACCACCAATGAAATCGAGTTATGGGATACCAATTTCAACGGCGTTCCCGCCTTTTCTGGCAATGTCTTTGCGGAGATGAATGCCAATGTGAACGGCACTTTATATCAGAATATCTGCATGATTAATGGTGAAACCATCGGTTGGACATTCGCCCACCGCGCCCGGGCAGGCGGGCCAGCAACCCAAACCGCAATATTCCAGGTTGCCACCAGCACGGGAACAGTTCTGCAATCTTTGGCAACGCAAAATTCAACGACGGCCAACCAGATTTGGAACGTCAACACCGGCAGCACTGTATACACCGGAGCCAGCGGATTCCAGCGTGTACAGTTTACGACGTCAAATGCGGGGTCTTTTGGTAACTTCCTTGATGGCATTCAGCTAACCTTGCGGCCGTTTGTTCAGCTATCTGGCGCAACCGGATCGGGCGCGGAATCAATCGCCTCTGCCAATGTTCCTGCCGTATTGGTCACCGGTGCATCGGCAGCAGCTTTCAATGTGACGGTAAATATAACGGGCGGCACAGCGATACGAGGCACAGATTACACAACGCCCGGCGGCGGCGCGACATTTACGGTCACAGTACCTGCTGGAACTTATAGTAACACAGCGATCCCGCTGGGAATTACAATCACCAACGACACGGCGTTGGAAACCAGCGAGACGATAACCTACTCGTTATCGGCCGGAACCAGTTACACATTGGGCAACACGGTCACATGCGGAGCGGCAGCACAGACAATTTCGGCTTACACCATTACCGACGATGACGCCCGCGTCACATTGCGCAAACAATGGGCCAATGCCGTTGTTGCCGACGATGCCAATGTCACCATTTCGCGCGGGGCAACAGTGATAGACACGCTGGCATCGGACGCAGCTACTGCCAATGAGCTTGACGTCGACGCAACGCCGACTGCGGCGGTGATTGGTGAAACGCTGACCCTGAACGAGATTTTGCCGGGAACCAATGCCGGTAACTATAATGGCGTGGTTTCTTGCACCGGCACGGCCGATAGCAATTTGGCAGATGGCTTGACAATAGGAGCCGCCGAAACCGCAGTAATCTGTACCTATACCAACACCCTCATCATACCGATAACACTGAGTAAAATATCATCAATCATACTTGATGGCGTAAGTGGGGCGAACCCGAAATCTATTCCCGGCACAACCGTCCGCTACTGTATTTTGGCAAGCAATCCAGGCACATTACCCGCAACAAGCGTTATTGCGCTCGATACTTTACCGGCCAATATAAGCTATGTTGCCGGATCATTGTTGTCTGGCACGGCTTGCGCAACGGCAGCAACAATTGAAGATGACAACAATGCCGGCGCCGACGAATCCGATCCATTTGGTATATCGGTTACAGGATCCACGATCA
>JAYUPJ010000022.1:0-4076 GCA_043760195.1 Sphingomonadales bacterium
GCGGTTCCTTCTTGGCCGCCAAACCTGGCTCCAGTGGTCTTGTCGGCGACAATCTCGATTGCCCCGATCAGGCCAACGGATCTGGCTTCACCAACCAGCGGGTGGTCGCTGATCTTGGCCAGCGCCTTGGCCAAATAGGGCCCTGTTTCCTCACGCGTGCGCTGGACCAGGTTTTCGCGTTCCATGATTTCGATATTGCGAAGCGCGACTGCTGCGGCGACCGGATGTCCCGAATAAGTATAGCCATGGACGAAATCGCCGCCCGTTTTCATCGTTGCAACAATGTCGGCAGAAACAGCGACCGCTGAAATCGGCAAATACCCGGATGAAAGTCCCTTTGCCATCGCGATTATATCGGGTTGAAAGCCAAATGTTTGATGGCCAAACCATTGCCCGGTGCGTCCAAAACCGCAGATGACTTCATCGGCGACCAGCAATATCCCGTATTTGCGGCAGATTGCCTCCACTTGCGGCCAATAATTGGCTGGCGGAATGATGACGCCGCCCGCACCTTGAACCGGCTCACCGATAAACGCTGCGACATTTTCTGGACCCACTTCGATGATCTTGTCTTCGATGGCCTGCGCGCATGCCGTGCCAAAATCTTCCACGCTCATTTCGCGGCCTTCGCCATAATAATATGGCTGGCGGACATGTTCGATGCCTTGCATCGGCAACACGCCGGGCGCAGGCATTCCCTGGCCATGCATAGACTTCATGCCGCCCATTGATACCCCGGCAACAGTGGAGCCATGATAGGCGTTATGGCGGCTGATGAAGACGGTCCGTTTATGCTCCCCCTTTACTTGCCAATAATGGCGGACCAATCGCAGTATCGTGTCGTTGGCCTCTGAACCGGAACTGTTGTAAAACACATGCGGCAGTTTTCCGCCGGTTAAGCCCGCGATCTTGTCGGCGAGCATGATTGCCGGCGGGTTGGCGGTTTTGAAAAAGCTGTTGTAATAGGGCAGCTCTTTCATCTGTTCGGCTGCAACATCGGCAAGCTCATCGCGGCCATAGCCGACGTTGACGCACCATAGCCCGGCCATGCCGTCAAGAATGCGGTTGCCGTCACCGTCGTGGATATAGCAGCCTTCGGCGTGGGTGATGATCCGGCTGCCGCCCAAGTCTTCGATTTCTTGCCAGTCGGCCTGCGCCGGAAGATGGTGCGCGATGTCGAGGCGTTTCAGTTCGGCGATGTCATAATTGCGTGGCATAATGATAATCCTATTTTAAACGGGTTCGCGCAAGAGGCGCAAAGTGACGCAGAGTTTTGGGTCGCGGAAAAACAAACTATGTATTTCCCCGCGAACTCTGCGCGATCAAAAAAGACTCTATGGCGAAAAGCCAATCCTCGCTTGGTAGCGGTTATATCGAGTGATCTGACTGTTCATAATTCCCCTCTTAGCGCCTTTCCAAGCATGTGGAAATAGATCTGGCTATCGGGGTTGTTTTCTGTGTCCCATTCGGGATGCCATTGAACGGCAAGCAATATTGCACCATTTGGCCTTGCTGAATATGCTTCAACCAAACCATCGGGCGCGGTTGCTTCGATGGTCAAGCCTGCGGCAAGGTTGCCAATACCCTGAAAATGGACGGAATTCACGTTAAGTTCTGGTTTTGCATAAGCGGCGGCCAACAGTCCATCTTGGCTGAGGGCAACCGGGTGACGGTGATCAAACATGCCGTCAAAATCAACTTCGTCCGGGGCGTGGTGACGCAGCAATTCTGTGCTGCCCGATGTATCACGGCGCAGCGTTCCGCCCAATGCGACGTTGATTTCTTGAAATCCCCGGCAAATACCAAAGACCGGCTTTTGCAAATCAATCATTTGTTTGACCATGCCGATGGCAATTTCGTCGCGATGTTCATCGAACGGGCCATCGCCAATTGCATCATCATATCGCGCGGGGGCAACGTTTGACGGGCTGCCGGTGAGCAAAATTCCGTCAAGCCGGGGTGCCACCTCGGCTGCGCTCATCAAATCGGGCAGTGACGGGATGATCAAAGCCGCAACGTTGGCATAGCGCATCGCCGCAATAATATACCGGTCCATAACCGCTTGCGACGGTTCGTTTGTTCCGTCGCCCGTCGGGAAATCTCTGTTACAGGCAATGACACCAAGGACGGGGCGTGTTTTCATGCGGTTTTTTGGCACTATTCATTTGCCGCCGCAAGCATGCACTATCGCACCCTAAAAAAATTCTATGCTGGTAAGGGCGGCGTGATTTGACTAATTGGTGGAAAATATGACCAATCAAGAAAATGACGTTCGCGAAAATGAAATCGGCAAACTGGATGTTGTCGCATCGATGTTGCAGGGGCTGAGGCGTTTCGCCAAGTCGGTGATGGTGATCAGCTGTGAACATCAAGGGACAAGATACGCGATGGCGGCAACGGCGGTCTGCGAGATTAGCCTTGACCCGCCCACCATGCTGATATGCGTGAACAGAACGGCGGGAATGCATCCCTCGTTGATGGCTGGGGCCAGCTTTGCAATCAACATGCTGCATGCACAGCAAGAACATATTGCGCGCAATTGCGCCGGAGCCTTGCGCGGTGAAGAACGATTTGGGCAGGGCGATTGGCAGACAAGCGAATTTGGCCCGCCAATATTGACAGACGCAGCGGCCTATTTTGTCTGTCGTCAGGAACAACGCATTGACCACGGCACACATAGTATTTTCATTGGCGAAGTTGTTGACGCGCATGCTGCCGAAGATTTGAGCTCGCTCGTCTATGTTGACGGGCGATATCTTTCGCCGCCGCAACCGGAGTAAACCAAGTGGCAAATTTTGATGTCTTGATTGTTGGCGGCGGCCACGGCGGAGCGCAGGCGGCCATTGCCTTGCGGCAGGCAAAGTTTGCAGGCAGCATTGCAATTGTTACCGATGAAAACGAGTTTCCTTATGAGCGGCCACCATTGTCGAAGGAATATTTCTCTGGCGAAAAGGCGTTTGAACGAATTATGATCCGCCCGGCGGCGTTCTGGGCCGAACGCAACGTCGAAATGTTGCTGGGGCAGCGCGTTGACACCTTGGATGCAAAAGCAAAATCGGTCCAAACAAATACAGGTTCGACAATCGGCTATAGCCATTTGATCTGGGCAACGGGCGGCAGCCCTAGGCGGCTGCTGTGTGATGGCGCAAATCTGGCCGGTGTCCATGTCGTGCGCAACAAGAGCGACGTTGACGCTATGCTGTCTGAGATGGACACAGCCGAGACAGTCGTGATTATCGGCGGCGGATATATCGGCCTGGAAGCCGCAGCCGTGCTGCGCAAATTTGGGAAAAAGGTTGTATTGTTGGAGGCGCAAGACCGGGTACTAGCGCGCGTCGCCGGTAAAGGTTTATCGCAATTCTACGAGGCCGAACATAGATCGCACGGCGTCGACCTGCGCACCGGAGTCAACGTAGAGTCGATCACGGGTGAAAATGGCCGGGTAACCGGGGTCCGTTTGGATGATGGCGAAATTGTCGCGGCGCAAATGGTGATCGTCGGCATTGGAATTATTCCAGCAGTAGCCCCATTGGTGGCGGCGGGTGCGCCAAGCGGCAATGGCATTGATGTCGATGAATATTGCCGCACGTCATTGCCCGATATATTTGCCATTGGTGATTGCGCCGCGCATGTGAATAGCTTTGCCGGCGGCCAAATCATGCGCGTTGAATCCGTCCAGAACGCCAATGACATGGCATCGGCAGTGGTCAAAACGATCATGGGTGAATTGACGGTTTATCAATCGGTTCCGTGGTTCTGGTCAAACCAGTATGACTTAAGACTGCAAACCATCGGGCTATCGGTGGATTATGACGCAACTGTCGTTCGCGGCGATATGGTTGCACGCAGCTTTTCCGTGATCTACTTAAAGGCAGGCAAAGTGATTGCGCTCGATTGCGTCAATTCGACCAAGGATTATGCGCAAGGACGGGCGCTTGTGCTGGGCGCGGTAACAATTGATCCAGAAATTTTGGCGGACACATCAAAGACGCTGAAAGAAATTTTGGCTGAAAGTGCGGCGGGGTGAAACCCCATCAAAATGTCCAATGAGCGCGCCTCGTTAACAGCAATTCTGG
>JAYUPJ010000023.1:0-9835 GCA_043760195.1 Sphingomonadales bacterium
GGCGCTTATGGCGCGACGATGGCCAGCACCTATAACAGCCGCGGTCTTGTTCCCGAGGTGTTGGTGGATGATGACCGGTTTGCCATCGTTGCCGAGCGTATTTTGCCCGCCACAATTTTGGCGGCGGAACATGTGCCGGATTGGTTAGACTAATTTGCGATGAACCAGCTTCCGATCTTCGTTAACCTGCAAGGGGTCAAGGTCGTTCTGGTTGGCGATGGCGATGCGGCGCTCGCAAAGCGGCGACTGATCGAACGCGCTGGCGGTCTGTGCATCAGCGACTGCGCCAATGCTATGTGCACCTGCGCGCGTATTGCCTTCATTGCGCTGGAAGATGAAAGCGAAGCATTGGCCGCCGCCAGCCGTCTGCGCAGCAAGGGCTTGCTGGTAAATGTCGTCGACCGCCCGGAACATTGCGATTTTACGACGCCTGCGATTATCGACCGCGATCCAGTGTTAATAGCGATTGGAACCGGCGGCGCATCGGCTGGACTGGCAAAGGCGATACGGCAAAAAATGGAGGCTTTATTGCCGCAGTCGCTGGGCACGCTTGCGGCGGCAATATCCGCAGCGCGCGATGCGATTCGGCAGCGCTGGCCCGATGCAACTGACCGCCGCCGTGCGTTGGATGCGGCGTTTCAACCGGGCGCCCGGCTTGATCCAATGGTGGAGCATGATGAAGCGCATGTTGCCAATTGGTTGGCCAGCGATACTGAAGCACCGACAGCGGGCCTTATAAACATCCACCTGACATCGGCTGATCCCGAAGATTTAACGCTACGCATGGCGCGGCTTTTGGGTGAAGCCGATCACATATTCTACGCCGAAACAGTTCCAGCGCAGATCCTAAACCGCGCCCGCGCCGACGCAGTGCGGCATGCAGGTGATCCGACATCGCCGCTGCCCGGCGGGCTCGTGTTGCACCTGTTGTTGCCTGCGCAGGAATGATCGGGCAAGGAAGCATAATGACCGGTCCAAGCTATCCCGACAATTTTTTGATATTTGGCTGCGGCAATATGGGCGGCGCGATGTTGCGCGGCTGGACCACGTCCGGGATCGCACCGGAACGGTTTACAGTGATTGACCCGGCGGCAAAAAACTTACCCAAAGGCGTGCGCCATTACCCCGCAGCCGCGCAAGTGGAAGGCAGTTTTAATGCCGTTCTGCTCGGTATAAAGCCGCAATTGTTGTTGCAATTGGCGGGCGAGCTAACCCCGCTGCTGGCTCCGGACGCTGTGCTGATATCGATCCTTGCTGGCGCACAATGCAGCAGCATCGCGCAAGCTTTCCCTGGCACCAATGTCGTGCGGCTGATGCCCAATTTGGCCGCCGAGCTTGGTAAGTCGCCTTTGGGGCTGTATTCAGCGGCGATGTCAGAGACCGAAAAGCGCGCGTTAGAAACCTGGCTGGCTCCGCTTGGATTGCCGGTTTGGCTGGATGATGAAACGAAGATGGATGCCGTCACCGCGTTGGTGGGTTCGGGGCCAGCCTTTGTATTTCGCTTTATCGAAGCACTTGGCGCGGCGGGGGCAACCCTTGGGCTGGAACCGCAGCAAGCAATGAAGTTGGCGGTTTCGGTGGCCGAGGGCGCGGCGTTGTTAGCAGCGAAGGCAGACGCAAGTCCGCAAGAGTTGGCGGCGCAAGTCACCAGTCCCGGCGGCACAACAGCAGCGGGCCTTGCCGAGCTGGATGAAAATGAAGGACTAGCAAAATTGATCGAGGCAACGCTGCGCGCGGCGCGTGATCGCGGGATCGAACTGGGGAAAATACAACCATGACCGAAGACGGCGATCCGAACCCTTTTGCAAACGCGCTAACCCCGGGGATGAAGTTTGATCCCAAGTTTGTAAATCAATTTATGGGCCGCACAGGTCATGGCGGCTTTTTGGGAATGGACCTGGTTGAGTATGGCGATGACTGGGTGGAAATCGCAACCGACTGGCGAGAGGAACTGGTGGGTGATCCGGAAACGGGCGTCATCGCTTCATCGGTGGTGATCAGCATATTGGACAATGCCACCAGCATGGCGATCTGGACCAAGTTGGGGGAGTTCCGTCCGCAGGTAACAATGGATTTGCGGCTGGATTATTTACGCCCCTCGCCAGCGGGTCAAAAAGTCTATGGACGCGGCATTTGCTATCATGTGACCCGCAGCATCGCCTTTGTTCGCGGCATTGCCCACAACGGCGATATCGGCGATCCACTGGCCTATGCCAGCGGAACCTTTATCAGAATTGGGGACCGGGTATGAACGGCAATGACATGCTGCCGCCCTATGCCCGCGCATTGAACATGCAAATGGAACTTGTCGGCGGCGCTCCGCCGATGCTGTCAATGCCGTTTGCCGATATCGTGCAGGGGCGTCCGGGCTATTTGCACGGCGGCGCAATATCTGGATTGCTGGAAATGGCAGCGGTGGCGGCGATCCATCAGGCACTGCGGGAGCGCGGCAGTGATGCCCAGATTAAACAGGTGAATGTAACCGTCGATTTTATGCGCGCCGGGGTGATGGAGATCACTTATGCTGCAGGAATTGTCACAAGATTGGGCCGGACAATGGCCAATGTCGACGCCCATGCTTGGCAAGGCAGCGGCCGCGACAAACCAATTGCAATCGCCCATATGCACTATTTAATTAGGGCGGAATGACACCCTGCCCAAATCACCAAAAACGCCCAAGTTGACACCTAGTTGACAAGATTGACGCCTATTTTGAACTATTGCGAAAGAACGGCGTAATATAATATCCTACATCGCGGCTTCGTGTAGGTTTCTGTCTTCGCATTTATGCCCGCGAAGGGTGGGCAATTTGACCACCAACAATGTCAAAGAGCCTGGCCCCGAACCAGCGGCCATGCCCTGTGTTCCCAGAACAAATCCTACATTACAAGCGCTAATATATATTGGGTATTGGGTGTAACGTCATCCTGAACACCGCACTGTCATCCTTTGCCCCACGCCGTCATCCTGAATTTATTTCAGGATACATAGACCCGAAGCTTCAATGCATGCGCTGTATGCATCCTGAAATAAATTCAGGATGACGGATTTTGTTTAGCTACAGAATGCCAAATTTAGGTCCAGCTTATGCCGTGAATGCCCTAGATCGCATCTAACGGATCTCTATCCACCCGCCAGCTAAGCTTCGCCGTGGGTTTCAACCAGCGCGCTGGCGATCGCATCTTCGGGGCTTTTGTCGCCCCAGATGATGAATTGAAACACCGGATAAAATCGTTCGCATTCGTCAATGGCAACGTCAATTATGGTTTGCGCCTGATCCACGCCAAGCATGCCATTGGGCGGCAACAGCGAGCCGTGCCTGAACAGCAATATTCCGTTGGAAGACCAGATATCGAAATGGCCAATCCACAATTGTTCGTTGATTAAACCCAATGCCTTATACACATCATTGCGTTTTTCGGGCGGCACGGTGACATCAGGCAGCACGATCAATTGCAGAGCATTGTCTTCCTCGCGCCAAACCGCGCGGATTTGATAGCTGGTCCAACTGCCTTTGAATTCGGCGCTGACTTCATCTTCGCTGGTGTGTTCAAATGACCAACCGCGCGCCTCAAACAATGCGGCAAGCATATCCATTGGCGCTGACTCTTCGCGCTCAAATTGGTTATAGTCCTCGTCTTGGTCGTGCATCACGGCATACCTCATTTTAAGATGGCCTTTTGCATCGGACACGGAATCGGCGCAAGCGCGATGATAGGCCGCCTACCATTTGCTTGTTGGCTGGCTGTGGACAACAGTTCCAGCGCGCCCGCAATCTGCGCGTTTATTTTTTCGCAGAGCGCGGCTTGGGCGCAGTTTTAACCGATGGCGATGCGGGTGCAGCTTTCGGTGCAGGCGCTTTGCCCGCAGTTTTCAATGCAGTTTCCAGCTGGGCAACGCGGACCGCCAAAGCATCGGCCTGTTCACGCGCATTCGCCGCCATCTGTTTGACCGCGTCGAATTCTTCGCGGCTGACGCTGTCTAGGCCGCTGGTCCATTCACGGGCGCGTTCTCTAAAATTGGCCTCGGCTTCGCGGCCCATGCCAGCGACGGTACCTGCCACGCCATTGATAACTTTTGCCAGGTCATCAAAAATCCGGTTTTCACTTTGCATTGTCATTCTCCATGTGGCGTCAATTGCCGCCGATATTGCCTATTTGGGAACTCGCAGCCGGAACGTAAAGGTCTTCTGCATCGGGATTCAATTTATCGATCTGAAAATTCAGAATCGAAGCGAAGCTTAGCCACGCAAGATAGGGTAGCATCAACCAAGCTGCGGCCTTACGAATACGGCCAAAAACCATCGTTGTGGCTATCGCCAAGACCAAGATTAAAAGGATAAGGTAAAACGCCGTGGTCACTTGATGGCGGCCAAAGAAAATCGGTGACCAGATCAAATTGAGCACGAACTGAGCCAGAAACAAGCCGATTGCCAAGCCGCGTGAACGTGCGCCCCGTGCATGCAAAACCATCGAGAACGCGATGGCAATCATGAAATACAGCACGGTCCAAGCAACGCCAAATACCCACCCGGGTGGCTGGGCGTCGGGCTTAATCAATTCAGCAAACCAAGCGTTTTCTTCGCCCGACCCAGAAACGGCACCTGATAAAAAACCGACAAACATGATCGCGGGAACCACGAATAGGGCCCACCGCAAAAACGACATTCTAAGCTGTGATGGCGACGCAAGTTGGTTCATTATCAATGTCCTTAAAACGACAAGCGTTCTGTTCCGTTCGCATCGCGCTCTCGATTCTGACCCTAGAATCAAGTTTTGTACACTAACCAGCGCGCCTGTATAGAACAAGGCCGCTCATCATTGACGAACGGCCTTGATATATTTTGGGACGAAACCGTCAACTAAATTAACGGGTTACATCAGATGCGCGCTATTAAGCCTGCCGCGTTCCTGAAAGACCCATGGAACCAAACGCCCCGGCCTTTACTTCGCCGCTGATTGCATCGCCATCAACCGTTGCTGTGCATTCCAGCGTCATTGGCATTGGAACGGTCATGTTCATTTTCCACGACAAAGTGTTGCCGTCGACAGCGCCGCCTTCGACGTCCATCGCGCCCATTGCGCCCGCCATGTTGCCAGTGAACCCGGCGCCATCACTGGTTACCGTTAATACGGATTTCTGGTCACCCATTGGGCTTTTCACGGTTACATCGTATTTTCCGTCTACTGCGGCCATTTTCATTCTCCTAAATAATTTCCAGAATCAGTCTTTGTCTGTGCCGACGGGCGTAGCAGTTTCGGTAGCCATTTCAATCGGCAAACCGACGGTTTCTAGCTGGGACTTCACTTTCGAAGCATCGCCAACGACGACAAAAAGCAGGTCATCGGTGCTCAAAACCTTGCGCGACGCAGCGTCAATTGCGGCTGTTGTCATTCCGCGGTACGTGTCCGCCAATTTTTCGTAATAATCATCGGGGCGATTATAGTTCACGATATTTTGCAATCCTCGCAAAACGTCGCCGGATGTCTCGAAACTTCCTGGCAATTCGCGGACATTGCCATTGACTGTGCGCGTCAGCTCGCCGCTCGTCACGCCTTTGTCCGTTAAAAAGGCAGTGTTCTCTTTCAGCAATTCCTTGATTGAATCGCCTGTCCGGTCGGCTTGCACAGGCGCGAACATCAAATAGCTAATCTGTTCTTTGGCGTTGCTGATCTGGCTTCGCACGCCATAAGACCACCCTTTGGTCTCGCGCAAATTGCTGTTGATGCGCGATAGAAAACTGCCGCCGAGCACTTCGTTTCCGGCGCGCAGCAATTCAAGGCTGTCCGTACCCTTTAGCGGCAGAACTTTTCCTGCGGCGATCACCGACTGCGGCGAATTTGGCCTGTTGATCAAGATGATCCGCGATTTTTGCGCAGGGATCGCCGCCGAGAAATTTTTTGTCGGTGCAGGGGTGAGCGGAACTTTCCATTTGCCCAAGCTCTTGTTCAAAATCTTTTTCAGATCTTTCAGATTGGTGTCGCCAACGACAAATACTTTGGCTTTATCAGGACGCAGCCATTGTTGGTGAAAGGCAACAAGCCCGTCGCGGTCAAGTTTCTTGACGACTTCTGCGTCGCCAGTGCCAGACGGCGGGATGCCATAGGGATGCGCTTTGCCGTATAAGTTGGGCAGCAATGCGCGCGTGGCAATCGACGTCGGATCGTTCAATTCTGCGGCGATCCGGTTCAATTGCTGGGCCCGGCCGCGTTCAATTTCTTTGGCATCAAAGGCAGGATTGCGGATCACGTCGATAAGCAGATCGACCGATGCTTTCAAATTCGCGGTCAATGCAAAGAGCGAAAAGTTGGTGTTATCGCTGCTCGCCGCTTGCGAAATATTTGCGCCCAGCCGCTCCTGCGCCTCGGCAAGTTGGGTACTGTTTAGGGTCGTGGTCCCCTCGCCCATCATCGCTAGCATCATCGACTGTGTGCCGAGTGCATCCTTTGGATCGGCGGCATAACCCATGTCAAAGCTAACCGACATTTGCAATGTTGGCACAGCAGCACGGCGGGCAAAGAAAACTTCGATGCCATTCTTCAGCTTGCCGCGCTCGATTGTCGGGAAATCCAGTGCTTGCAATGCGCCCACTTCGGGGAACTTTGACCGGTCCGCGGCCATGAAGGCCGGGGCGCTGGCCACTTCCTCTTTTGGATCGTTGTAATATTCGGGGTTCAAAATCTGCGCTGGCTTACCGTCATTCTCGGCAGCAATCACAAAAGCACCGCGGTTCTCGCCGCCTTCGGTTCGCTCACCGGGCTCAATGGTCAGCGAAAATGCCGGACGCGAAAGCCACTTTTTCGATATTTCCTGAACCTGCTGCGGTGTTGTCTGTGCGGCGCAATTGAGGTCAACCTTATATTGTTCGATATTGTTCGAATATAGCAAGCCTTCGGCCAATGTCGGTGCTTTCCCGCCAAATCCGCCAACCGATTCAAGCTGTGCAATCTGACCAGAAACGTAGCGGGTGGTGGCACGCTGCAATTCATCTTGCGTCGGGCCTTCGGCAAGAAACTTGGCAATCTCTTCATCAAGTTTGGCGGCAACGACAGCAGCGTCGACGCCCGGCTTTACATCGGCTTGCACCACAAACTGTCCGCCCTGCGCAAATATCTGCGCGCTGGAGGAAACCGACACAGCGACCTGTTGACCGCGAACAAGGCTGTTATCGAGGCGCGAGCTGGAAAGGCCGCCCAACACCGATCCTGCCATTGATAATGCGACATAATCAGGATTGTCGAGACCCGGAATCGCCCACATGCGATGAATTCTTGTCGTCGACACACGGTCCTTGATCGTTTTTGAAATGGGAGCAGCCAAGGTCGGTACAGGCACATCCGGTTTTGCCACTGCGGGTCCGCGCGCAATGTCACCGAACCATTTTTCCACCATCGGCTTCGCCGTCTTCGCGTCGATATCGCCTGCCAAAACGATGATCGCGTTGTTCGGGCCATAATTATCCGTGAACCATTTTTTCACATCATCAAGGCTTGCTGATTGCAAATCAGCCATCGAGCCGATGGTCGAATGATGATAGGGATGCCCCGACGGATACAGGTTTTCGAGCTGTTCATATTCGGTGATGCCGAACGGCTGATTGTCGCCCTGCCGCTTTTCATTTTGGACAACGCCGCGCTGATTATCCAATTTTGCCTGCGTGATCCCGCCAAGCAAATGGCCCATCCGGTCGCTTTCCAGGAACAATGTCAAATCGAGCGCACCTGTCGGTACGGTCTGGAAATAATTTGTCCGGTCGAACCAAGTCGTGCCGTTAAAGTCGGTCGCGCCCACTTGCTGCAATGGTTCAAAGAAATCTCCGGGCGCATTTTCGCTGCCATTGAACATTAGATGCTCAAACAAATGCGCGAACCCGGTTTTGCCTTTTGGTTCGTGCTTGGACCCGACGCCGTACCAAACCGAAACCGCAACAACAGGAGCCTTGCGGTCGGTATGCACCACCACCCGCAGGCCATTGTCCAAGGTGAATGCCTCATACGGGATTTTAACTGCATTGATAAGATCGGCAACCGGTGCGGGTTTCGCCGGTTTGGGCGCGGCCTGCGCCGCCGTAATCGCCGATGTTGACAGCAACAATGCAATGGAAAATTGACGGATCATTATGCGGGCTCCCCGAAAGAAAATGCAGGTTTAGATTGCAACTTGTTAGCGCACTCCAAAATTCTGCGCCTTAACAAATATATGCTCAAGCTGCATTTTTCGACAAACGACGGCTGTTATGCGCTCAAGGCCGGTAAATGGCATTCCCCTTGGCTTTTGCTGCCGCGATCGCATCGTTCCATTCAAAGTGAACCGGCTTGTACTTTTGGGCAACGAACAACGACATCTGATCGGTGTAATGCGGCGATGCGGCGCGATTTGTGGCGGCGCCATAAGGTTGAATCGATTGGCTCCACACCTTGCCTGCGCTGTCCCAGTTGATCAGCATGATGAAACTGTCGCCATGCTTGACCCGCATTCTGCCGTCTGGTTGCGGTTCCCAAATTGTGGCAGCGCGCAATGTGTCTGTGCCGCCAGCAGCGGGCAGGTTCTGATTGCCGCGTATCAATCGCTGGACACTTTGCAAAGGTGGATCGATCCGCCCAAATCCCTTCATCAAGCTGTCGACAACTTCACGCATTTTTACTTTTGGATCCGGCAGCGGCTCGCCATGATAATTTGCGCTGTTTGCCATGTGCATCATGGCTTCACCAAGCGTGTCGGCTTTGCCAATACCGTCGCTATTCCAATCCCACTGGGCTAGTAACTTTTGCGCAGCAAGCAGATCAGGCTCACCGCTCAAATCAGCCGCCTGCAGTTTTGCCATCCAAGGCCCAGCAAAACTAGCCCGGCTATATTTTGTATCCAGCTTGATCGCCAACAATTCGTCGGGGGTGATCGACTTATCCGCGTTCAATAACTCCAACGCGCGCACGATGCGATTGGTCTTGCGCGCCTCAATGCCCATTGATTGCGGGAATTTTGTGCGTTCCAGTTCGGAACCTTCACCCGCCGCCATGAACGGAGTATTGTTCGCGTTGGTAACAAATCCAGAAGCAGGATTGACGATCATTGGCGTGGCTTCCCACGGCAATACCGGGCCCCACAAATTCGCACTTACATCGCCAGCCAAAGTTTTGGTGTAATCAAATCCGGGGTTCCGCGCCGGGAAAAGTGCGTTGTAAAAATACCCCACGCGGCCGGTTTTATCGGCGTAGATAAAGTTCGTTGCCGGTATCCCGCGCAGCCGCATGGCCGCTGTCCATTCATCATAATTGGCCGCTTTTTGTATTCTGAAATATTGTTCAAGCGACTTGACGCTGTCCATCCCGGCATAGCTAAATGCGAACGCGCCGTTTTCGTTGATGATCACTGGACCATGTTCGGAACGGTACACCAGCTTTGGAATTGGCAATACAAAAGGCCCAAATTTGACGGGCAACCATACCCGTTTTTTGGTGAGCGATTTCCATTTGCCGTCCATCCGGTATTGTGTACCGTCGGCGTTCAACACCAGTTTATACACATCAACAAGATCGGGCTGATTGACCGTGTTGGTCCAGCCCAAATTGCGGTTATGCCCCAGCAGCACAAAAGGTGATCCGGGAAACAGAGCGCCGGCCATATCCAATCCCGCGTCCGAATGGACAACCGCTTCGTACCAGGCAACGCTGCCTTCATAGGGCTGATGCGAATTGGAAATCAGCCACGTCTTGCCGTCCGCCATACGCTGCGGCGACAATGCAAAGGCGTTCGAACCGTTCATCGAAGGATCGCGGCCCGCAGGCGTCAGTCTTTCAACGGGTTCGCTGGGGGCATCTTTGCCCTCGGAAAGCTT
>JAYUPJ010000024.1:0-9826 GCA_043760195.1 Sphingomonadales bacterium
AAAGCTATCTGCAAAAACGGTGCTTGCGCTCTTGCTGGTGATCGCGGCATCGCCTGTGGCCTGGTCAAAATTGGTTGCGGCAAATTCTTCGGCGGTACCGGCGCAAATCAAACTGCCGCAGGTGGCCGGTTGGCAGCTTACTAATGCAGCGCAATTTTTCCCATGGAAGCCGCGTTTCGGCGGCGCAAGCACGGAATTGATGGCGCGATATCAAAATACAGATGGCGAAATCGCCGACCTTTATATCGCCGTTTTTGATCGCCAGTCAGAAGGGCGGGAGCTGATCGGCTTTGGTCAAGGCGCGGTGGATCCGGAGAGCAAATGGGCGTGGACGCAGGATCTGGATGCGCCAGATAATGCCAAAGCAGAGCGGATCACTGCGCCCGGACCCATCGTGCGCGACGTTGTCAGTTATTACCGCGTCGCAGGCGTCACCAGCGGTTCGGCTGGTCAGATTAAACTGGCCACTTTGAAAACGCGGTTGCTTGGCGGCGATCAACAGGCGGTTGCTATTGTCGTTTCTGCCGAGCACCGCGGCAACCATAATGCCCGCCCCGCGATTGACGCATTCATTAAAGGTTTAGGCAATATCGACAATTTGGCTGACCAATCGGCTGGCTTGCGCTAGGCCCAGCCGCAACGCGTTATCGGAGCAAAGAAAATTTCATGTGCGGCATAGCAGGCATCTTTCATATCGAGACAGCGAAGCCCGTTGATCCAGAGCGTGTGCGCCAGATGACGGACGCCATTGCCCACCGTGGTCCCGATGGTTCCGGTGTGTGGACCGCGCTCGGTGTCGGACTGGGGCACCGGCGGCTGTCCATCATCGACCTGGCTGGCGGCGCGCAGCCGATGGCGTCGGACGATGGCCGTGTCGTGGTCAGTTTCAATGGCGAGATTTACAATTTTTCCGAATTGCGCCGGGAATTGGAAGCGGCTGGATATGTCTTTCGAACCAACAGTGACACAGAAGTTATTCTGCATGGTTGGCGGCATTGGGGCGCGGATTGTATCGCGCGTTTTCACGGCTTTTTTGTCTTCGCGTTGTACGATGCAAAAGAACGGCAATTGCTGTTGGCGCGCGACCGGCTTGGTGTAAAACCGCTGCATTATGCGTCGCTTTCCGACGGTAGCATTATTTTTGGTTCAGAATTAAAGGCATTGCTGGCGCATCCGGCAATGCGGCGCGAACCGAATGTAACCGCGCTCGATGACTATTTGGCGTTTGGATATGTCCCCGATCATAATTGCATATTGCGCGGAATTAAGAAGCTTCCAGCGGGGCATTTCATGCTGTTGCAACAGGGTAAACCTATGCCCGCCCCGGCCGAGTATTGGGACATTGATTTTTCCAAGCGGGTAAAGGGCAGCCAGCAAGAATTGGAAGAAGAGCTGCTGCGTTTAATGCGGCAAGCGGTGACATCGCGCATGGTGGCGGATGTTCCATTGGGCGCGTTCTTATCGGGCGGGGTAGATAGCTCCACCGTCGTCGCGTTGATGGCGGAAGCATCGAAGCAGCCGGTTAAAACCTGCTCCATCGGGTTCGACGTCGGCGCGCTTGACGAAACGGAATATGCATCGCGCATTGCCGAACGGTTTCATACCGATCACCGCAGCAGGGAGGTTGGTTCGACAGACTTTGAACTGATCGATACGCTCGCGTTTCATTTCGATGAACCTTTTGCCGATGCGTCCGCTTTGCCGACATACCGCGTCTGCCAATTGGCGCGCGAACAAGTGACCGTTGCTTTATCAGGTGATGGCGCGGATGAAGCGATGGCGGGGTACCGGCGTCATGTTTTTCACCACAATGAAGAACGTGTCCGCAGCATGATCCCGTCTGCGATACGCGGGCCGTTGCTGGGAACCTTAGGGAAATTTTACCCAAAGGCAGATTGGGCACCGCGTCCATTCAGGGCAAAAACAACCCTGCTGTCACTCGCGCGCAGCGGGGCGCAAGGCTATGCCGAAGCCGTTGGTGTGACCGGGCCAGAACAGCGGCACCGGCTATATTCTGACCGGGCGCGAAGTGCGCTGGGTGATTATCGCAGCGAAACTCACATGCACCGGTTGATGGAAAATGCGCCCGCACGCAGCGGCCTGGATCAGGCGCAATATGCCGACATGAAAATGTGGTTGCCGGGCGATATTCTAACCAAGCTGGACCGTACCAGCATGGCGGTCGGCCTCGAAGCGCGGGAGCCATTGCTCGATCATCGCCTTATGGAGTTTGCCGCGAGCTTGCCCGAAAATATGCGTGTGCGGCGCGGGCAGGGTAAGTATTTGATGAAGCAAACGATGGAGCGTTATCTGCCCAAGGATATTCTCTATCGGCCGAAAATGGGCTTTGTCACGCCGATCAGCGAATGGTTACGCGGGCCATTGGCCGATACAGCGCGCGGCATCGCCAGCAGCAAAACACTGGCGCAGTTGGATTGGCTGGATGCAGGCAGCATGGCGAAAGTCGCAGACGATCACATATCAGGCCGTTCGGACAACGGCCGATTGTTGTGGCAATTGATCATGCTGGAAAAATCTGCCGCCCGGATATTTGGATCATAGGCGGCGGCGGTGCGGCGGTGACGGCGGTGACGGCGTGGGCAAATATCGCAGTGGATTAGCGCTTGTAATGTAGGATTTGTTCTGGGAACGAAGGGCGACGCCGCTTTCTCAGGGCAGGCTCTTTGACATTGTTGGCGGTTTAGGCGGGGTAGTATTTGAAGCACATCGTCATTGCGAGAAGCGAAGCGACGAAGCAATCCAGGGTGGCTCACGCAGGCTCTGGATTGCTTCGCTTCGCTCGCAATGACGATGTGCTTCAAACTAAAGTCATCATACTCTAAATACCCGTCCCTTTAGCGCCTCAAATTGGCGGAGGCAGTATCCTACAAAAAAACAGGGTGTAGGAAATAATCGAACGCCGTTCTTTCACTAAATGTCAAAATAGGCGTCAACCTTGTCAACTAGGTGTCAACTAGGTGCCAATTTGAACGTTTTCGGCCTTTGGCATGTAGGCAAATTTTCGGCCATTACGGATACACCGCCTGCATAAAATATAGCCCGTCGGGCGGGGCATTATGGCCAAGTTTGGCGCGGTCTTTTGCGTCGAGCGAGGCTTGCAGATCGGCGGCGCTCCATTTGCCGCGGCCGACCAGCGACAGGCTGCCGACCATTGACCGGACCTGATGGTGCAGGAACGAACGCGCCGCTGCCTCGATCACAATCAATTCGCCATCGCGCCGCACGTCGAGCCGGTCCAGCGTCTTGATCGGACTGTCCGATTGGCATTCGGTGGACCGAAAAGTCGTGAAATCATGCAGGCCGGTCAGAATTTGGGCGGCCTGATGCATCGCATCTGCATCCAGCGGACTTGGAATTTGCCACGCCTTGCCCCGGTCGAGGGCGAGCGGTGAACGGCGGTTGATGATCCGGTATTCATAGGCCCGGCCAACACAGGAAAAACGCGCGTGCCAATCATCGGGGGCAATCTCGCACGCTGTCACGGCAATTGGTGCAGGGCGCAAATGGGCATTGATTGCGCCCATTATCCGGAATGCAGTCAGCTTTGTTTCCAGATCAAAATGGCCGCGCATCGCTCTTGCATGGACACCGGCATCGGTACGGCCCGCCGCGTAAACCGCGATTTTTTGGCCGCACATTTTGGTCAGCGCGGTTTCAATTTCGCCCTGAACGGTCGGTCCATTGTCCTGCCGCTGCCATCCTGCATAAGCGCCGCCATCATATTCAATGGTCAATGCAAACCGCGCCATTACAATTTGGTTCCGGCGGGTATCGCATTGCCGCGCAGAAATTCAGTGATCGCCATGGCGGGCTTTCCGGCGCGCTGGATGATCGCCGGACGGATCGCGCCTGTGCCGCAGGTGATGGTCAGGTTGTCGTCTATGACTGTGCCGGGCAAATGCCCATCCATTTCAGGCGAGGGGGAGAGCACAGCTTGCGCTTCGAGCACACGGTAGCGTTCACCGGCAAATTCAAACCAAGCGCCCGGCGCCGGATTGAACGCGCGAACCTGCCGCTCAGCCTGCTCAGCCGCCGCCGAAAAATCCAACCTTGTTTCGGCTTTGCCGACTTTGCCCGCATAGGTCGCGCCTTCATCGGGCTGGGCCACGGCGGGATATGCCGCCAAATCGGCGATGACCGAGGCCATCAACCGCGCGCCCAAATGTGCCAGTTCACCCGTCAATTCGCCGCATGTCTTCGTGCCAATCGGCGTCGCCGCAGCGGCTCTGACAGCTCCGGTGTCCAGCCCGGCATCCATCTGCATCACCATGACGCCGGTTTGCAGATCGCCCGCCAATATCGCCCGTTGCACCGGCGCTGCGCCCCGCCAGCGCGGCAACAGCGATCCATGCACATTCAGGCAGCCTTGCTTGGGCGCATCCAAGATCGGTTGCGGCAATATCAGCCCATAAGCCGCGACTACGGCCAGATCCAGATCAAGCATCAAAAACTGGGACTGGGCGTCGTCATTGCGCAGCGATACGGGCGCGTAAACGGCAAGTCCCAATTCCTGCGCGCGCATTTGCACAGCCGATGGCATCAGCTTTTTTCCGCGGCCCGCAGGCCGGGGCGGCTGGGTATAAACTGCGGCGATATCATGTCCGGCCGCAACCAACGCATCAAGCGTCGGTACAGCAAATTCCGGAGTTCCCATGAAGGCAATGCGCATCTGTTCTTTTCCTTTGATAGAAAGCGCCCTAATACCCGCAGCATGGCATCGCAAGAAATAGACGCATTGGCGCAGGCATTATCCAAATTACCCGGGCTTGGCCCGCGTTCGGCACGGCGCGTGGTCCTGCACCTTATGAAAAAGCGCGAAACGGTGATGCAGCCTTTGCTGCGCGCTTTGGTCAACGTGGATGAGCGATTGGTGACATGCGCAGTTTGCGGCAATATCGACACCATCGACCCGTGCGGAATTTGCAGCGACCACCGCCGCGATATCCGGTCAATCTGCGTGGTCGAGGATGTGTCCGATCTATGGGCGCTGGACAGGTCGCGATTGTTTCCCGGAAAGTACCACGTTTTGGGCGGGCGTTTGTCGGCCTTGGATGGCATTCGCCCCGAGGATTTGAATATCGCAGGCCTTATCACGCGGGTGTCGGCGGGCGGTATCGACGAAGTGGTGCTGGCGATGAACGCGACATTGGATGGCCAGACCACTGCGCATTATCTTGCCGAACGGTTGGAGGATTATCCCATCCGGCTAACGCAATTGGCGCACGGCGTTCCTGTTGGCGGGGAACTGGATTATCTGGATGATGGCACGTTGGCGCAGGCATTAAGGGCGCGGCGGCCAATAGGTTGAGCAAGCTTTCAGGCGCCCGCCTCACATTGTCTGCTTACGGCCATTGACCATATCAATGCCAATCCCTATTTGGCGGCTATGGCTATTTTACCAATTCTTGAAGTACCCGATCCGCGGCTAAAAATCGTTTCTTCGGCAGTGACCGAGTTTAATGACGAACTGCGCACGTTGATCGGTGATATGTTTGAAACCATGTACGATGCGCCGGGCATCGGGCTTGCGGCCATTCAAGTGGGCGTTGCCAAACGCGCGTTGGTGATCGATTTGCAAGAGCCTGATGATGAAGGAGCCGCTGAACATTGCGATGATCATGGCTGCGGGCATGATCACCGGCCACTGAAGCGCAATCCCAGAGTGTTTATCAATCCGCAGATTATCGATCCTTCGAACGACGTCGCCAGCTATAGCGAAGGCTGCCTGTCCGTTCCCGATCAATATGCCGATGTCGAACGCCCCGCATTGATCCGCGCCCGTTGGCAGGATTTGGATGGCAATTTCCATGAAGAGAAAATGGATGGCCTGATGGCAACATGTCTGCAGCACGAAATGGACCATTTAGAAGGCATATTGTTCATCGACCATCTGTCGCGTTTGAAACGCCAGATGGTGCTAAAGAAACTGGAAAAGCAGCGCAAGGCCGCCTGATCTAGGGCTTGAAAGACTGCGGTGCCGGGTCGATTGTCACGAACTTGCCCTTTTGAATTTCTTGCACCTCAAGCATCCGTTCAGACATTCCGTTGGTCTTAAAGCGGAACGCACCGTCGATCCCGATGAAGCCGCCGGGATCGGTCAATTGGGCAATTGGAAATGTCGTGCCCAGTTTCCAATTTGGCACGACGCGCATCGTCAACAAAATGGAATCATATCCCAAACTGGCCAGCCGCAGCGGGGTCTTGCTGTATCTGGCTCGGTATTTTGTGGCGAAGGTCCGGAAATAGCCGTCGGAAACGCTGGAAAACCATGCCCCGCGCATCGCCGTGCTGCCCGCTAACGTGCTGTCGATGTTCCACAGCTCTGTGCCAAGTATCTGGATGGTTTGCATCCCCCGGCTGCGGATCGCGGGTACGATTGTCAGCGCCGACCGGCCGGTGTCTGCGACCATTACGGCATCAATTTGCCCTGCGGCTTGCAGCTTGCGGGTGGCGGCATCGATTGATGCGGCCGACCCGTCGACTTCTTGGATGGTCACCAAAGTTCCGCCGGCATCACGCACCGCGCTGGTGAAATTTGATGCGGCGCGCTGGCCATATACAGTTTTCGGAACGATAGCCCCGAACCGTTTTAGGCCGCGTGACTTTGCGAAATTGACAGTCCTGCTTATTGATTGATCGGGCAAATGGCCGAGCACATAGGCATTTCTTCCGGCAACTCCGATGTCGTTTGAAAAGCTGATGATCGGGACGTTTTTGGTGCGGGCAATATCGGCGACCGCGACCACATTATCGCCGCGCAGTGGCCCAAGAATGAGTTTGTTACCGTCGGCAATAGCGCGTCTTGCTGCACCTTCGGCGTCAAGCGCGGTGTCGTATGTTTGCAAGGTGATGCCGGTGTTGCCGGTATCAATCAGGGCAACGGCGGTGGCATTGGCCAGCGACCGTCCGACATCGCCGTCTGTTCCGGTAAGCGGTACCAGCAACGCGACATGATGTTTGCCGTCGGCAGGAATGACGATAGGTTCGGGTTTGACGACTACGGGTGTTTGCCCGCCGCGCGGTACGATTGTCTGGCAGGCTGCGGTTATCATCAGCACGGCGACAAATGCGCCGCGTTTTGCCATCACCGCAATGCGGCGATTGTCGAACGAATGGCACAGTTGCGGATTTGTTTTGGTTGCTGCAAAGATCGTCGTCATGAACATTCCCTCTCTCGAAAATACTCAGCTGCCCGCTTGCTTTGATTCGGGACTCTATATCGTAGCCACCCCCATCGGCAATTTGGCAGATATTTCAAAACGTGCAATCGCACTTTTGACTTCGGCTGATATCGTTGCCGTAGAGGATAGCAGGATCACAGGGAAGCTTTTACATCACCTTGGAATTAAAGCAAAGATGCGCCGCTATAATGACTATAGCAGCGAGGTCGACCGCGACAGCCTGATCAATGCAGCACGCAGCGGCGTCGTGGTTTTGGTGTCAGATGCAGGTACGCCGTTAATCTCTGATCCTGGATACAAGCTGGTTCGAGCCGCCCGCGATGCTGGCGTTTTCGTCAGCACGGCGCCGGGGCCCAGTGCAGCCATCGCCGCGTTGTCGATTTGCGGATTGCCAACGGACCGGTTTCTGTTTGCGGGTTTCTTGCCAAACAAGGCCAAAGCGCGGGACGACGCAATTGCAGGTCTCGCCGGTATCAATGCGACCTTGGTTTTTTATGAAAGCGGACCACGGCTGGGCGCGGCATTGGCTGCACTGGCGGCGGCGTTGGGGGACAGGGATGCCGCGGTTGCGCGCGAATTGACCAAGAAGTTTGAAGAAGTGGTGACCGGGACATTGCCCGTACTGGCCAATCGTTATCTCGCCGACATACCCAAGGGCGAGATTGTCATTGTCGTTGGTCCGCCAGCATTTGAGACGCAGGCAGAAACCGGAGACGCCGACGCCGCGCTGGCCGAAGCATTGGCGCGCCTGCCAACCGCCAAAGCGGCGGCGGAAGTGGCCAAGCGTTTTGGTTTGGAGCGCAGCGATGTCTATATCCGGGCATCGGAAATAAAAGGCGGCGCTAAACCGATACGACTGAAGTGACACGCAAAGCGGCGGAAATACGCGGCCGCCGCGCCGAAACGCTTGCCGCATGGTGGCTGCGTTTACACGGATGGCGGATATTGGGGCAACGGGTCCGCAACCCGCGCGGCGAGGTTGATCTGATCGCGAGGCGCGGCAAAACCTTGGCCTTTGTCGAAGTGAAGGCGCGGGTAAGGACAGCCGATCTGGCCACGGCCATCGACGAACGCCGATTGCGCCGCGTTGCTGCTGCTGCGGAATCCTTGGTTCACAAATATGGCGTGGGTGCTCAGAACATCCGCATTGATGTGATATTGGTTGCGCCATGGACGTGGCCGCGCCATTTGGTAAATGTCTGGCACGGCAAATGAGAGAGAAGAATAAGCAAATGTCCTTGAAAATCGCGGTTCAGATGGATCCAATTGAAAGCATCGGCATAAAGGGCGACAGCAGTTTCGCGCTGATGCTGGCGGCTCAGGCTCGCGGCATGACCATCTATCATTACGACGTCCGTGATTTGAGCTGGGAAGATGGCCGCCTGACAACGCCGGCCCGCCGCTTGCATGATTTGCAGCGCGTTGAAGGTGCGCATTTTCGCGCCGCTGCGCCCGAACGGATTGATCTGGGCAGCGATGTCGATGTGGTGTTAATGCGGCAAGATCCGCCATTCGACCTTGGTTATCTTACCGGTACCTGGCTGCTCGAACGGATTATGGATCAGACGTTGGTGGTCAACAATCCGGTATCCGTCCGCAACGCCCCAGAGAAAGTCTTTGTCCTCGATTTCGCGCAGTTTATGCCGCCCACATTGGTCACGCGCAGTTTGGACGAAACCAAGGCGTTTCAGTCGAAATATGGCGCTGTCGTGATCAAGCCTTTGCACGGCAATGGCGGCAAAGCGGTGTTCCGCATTGATGCCGACGGCAGCAATCTGGGTGCGTTGATTGAGATGTTTAACCAAACATGGCCCGAACCCTTCATGGTGCAGCAATTCCTGCCTTCGGTTGCGCAAGGGGACAAGCGCATTGTGTTAATCGATGCGTGGTCGCAGGCGCGATCAACCGCAAACCGGGCGAAGGCGAGTTCCGCAGCAACTTGGCCGTGGGCGGCTATGCCGAAGCAACCGAGCTAACAGCCCGCGAAGCCGAAATCTGCGCCGTCCTTGGCCCGCATTTGCGCGAACGCGGGCTGATATTTGTCGGCATCGATGTGATCGGCGGCGAATATCTGACCGAGATCAACGTGACGTCGCCCACGGGCATTGTCGCGATTGACGCATTTAACAACAGCGACATTGCCGGAATGATCTGGGACGCGATTGAGGCGCGGCTTGGCGATTAAGCTGTAAAACTGTTTGATGTAAGTTGGTTGAAGCATAACTCATTTTAAGGCGACCTGAAGGCGGCCGGGTGAGAATGCGTCGCCGTGTGAATTTCATCACAGGTACTCTCTATAGAGCAAGGATGTGATTGCACAGAATCTATGACTGTTGCTCAATTGCCGCAGTTTTTGACAAAAAACCGATGCGGTAACGCAGCACTTGAATGCAGGAATTTTGTATTTTAAAGGCGCAAACTGGTTTGAGCCTGAACTTGCCCCCTTTGCGTTTCGCAAAATCGGCAACCTTTATGGCCAAAACCACAAAAGCATCGAATTTTGTCGCACCATAAAAATTAGAAACAACCTTTAGTATCAGGGATCGTGTATATGAAAATGTCTTTAAGAGTATCAACGACTGCTGTCGCAGTGGCGTTGCTGACTGCTGGTAGCGGATTTACCG
>JAYUPJ010000025.1:0-4057 GCA_043760195.1 Sphingomonadales bacterium
GACGGGCACATTTTCGGCGGCGATGCTGTGGTTATATGCAGGGACCGTTTTTTGGGTAATTGGCTATGATACCATTTACGCCATGCAAGACCGGGAGGATGACGCGATGATTGGCGTGCGTTCAAGTGCGCTGCGGCTTGGCGGCAATATTCGCGGCGGCGTTGCTATATTCTACGCGCTGGCGATCTTGGGATGGGCAATGGCAATTTGGAACACACGGCCGCAAGCTTTGGCGTTAATCGCTCTTCTGCCCGCGGCGGTGCATTTGGCTTGGCAGGTCACAACTTTGGACATAGCGGGCAAAGATGCACTGGACAAGTTTCGGTCGAACCGTATGACTGGGTTATTGATGGCGCTGGCCTGCGCCGTGGTGGGAAACAGTGCTTAACAGGGGAGAAGAAAATGCAATATCGGCAATTGGGTAAAAGCGCGGTCCACGTTTCGGATATCTGCATGGGAACGATGACGTTCGGTTCGCAAACCGATGAAGCAGAAGCGCACCGGATACTTGATCGTTGTCTGGATATTGGCATCAACTTTTTCGACACGGCAGAGGGCTATCCTGTGCCGCCTGACACCAAATGGGTGGGCCGGACAGAGGATATCGTTGGCCGCTGGATGAAGGGCAAAGACCGCAGCGCGATCATCATGGCAACCAAAGTTTCGGGGCCAAGCCACAGCTGGTTCAAGAGCCCGAAACGCGCCGGCATGACCGCGCTCGACCGGCACAACATAATGACAGCAGTCGAAGATAGCCTGCGCCGGTTGCAGACGGATTATATCGACTTGTATCAAACCCATTGGCCCGACCATGGGACCGGCTATGACGAAACAATGGAGGTTCTGGATGAATTGGTGCGCGCGGGTAAAGTGCGCGTTTTGGGATGTTCCAACGAAACCAGCTTTGGTCTGATGAAAAGCCTGGCGACATCGGAACGGCTGGGCGCGGCGCGATATCACACGATCCAGAATAATTATTCGATCAACAACCGCCGGTTTGAAGATGAATTGAAACAGGTTTGCCGGATGGAGGGCGTTTCTTTGCTGCCCTATTCACCGCTGGCGGGCGGCGTGCTGTCTGGCAAATACCAGAACGGCGCAAAACCGGAAGGCGCGCGCTTCTCCAAATATATGGATATGCCCGGCCGCCAATCCGAAATGGCAATGCGATTTGCCGGGCCGCGCGCGCAGGAATCGACCGCACGGATTATGGAAATTGCCAAGGATGCCGGGATGTCACCGGTGACGTTGGCGACGGCATGGTCAAAGCAAAACGACTTTGTCGCATCAACAATGGTCGGTGTGTCGCGCGAAGATCAACTTGACGAGATTTTTGCCGCAGCAGATTTGACGCTGAGCAAAGAAGTGATGAGCGCGGTGCATGCGGTGACGAAAGAGATTTTGTACCCGATGGGGTAAGCCAGGCATCCAAACAAACGAAGAGAAAAAAATGAGCCAATTTTCCGAAGCAAAACAATTGTTCACCACCGTAACCGACGATGGAAAGCTGGTGTTGTCCATCGAACCGTATGACGTGCCGCAGCCTAAGGAACATGAAGTTGTGGTGCAGATGCAGGCCGCACCGATCAACCCGTCCGACCTGGGCCTGCTGACTGCGCCAGCCAACATGTCGACCGTGCGCAGCGAAAGCGTGGATGATCATCCAGCACTGGTCGCCGATATTGATGCAAGCATGCAGCCATTCTTCAAGGGCCGCGCTGGCAAGAAAATGGCGGCGGGTAATGAGGGTGCTGGCTTGGTTGTCGCGGCTGGTTCGTCGGATGCGGCGCAGGCTTTGCTTGGCAAAACCGTCACGATCGTTGGCGGCGAGATGTACCGCACCCACCGCATCATGCCCGCGATGATGTGTGTGCCATTGCCAGACGGAGCGGCGGCAAAGGAAGGCGCGTCTTTGTTCGTAAATCCGATGACGGTGCAGGGATTTCTGAACACAATGCGCGCCGAGGGGCATGAGGCGCTGGTCCACACGGCAGCGGCGTCCAATCTGGGCCAGATGCTCGCCAAGCTGTGCCTGAAAGAAGGAGTGCCTTTGGTCGCCATCGTGCGCGGCGATGCGCAGAAGAAAATTCTAACAGACATCGGCCTGACACATGTATTGGACAGCAGCAAGGACGGCTTCATGCCCGCGTTAATCGATGCACTGGCCGAAACCGGCGCGACTTTGGGCTTTGATGCCATCGGCGGCGGAAAAATGGCGAGCTATATCCTGACCGCGATGGAGCAAGCAGCGGCAAAGCGCGGCGCGGAATTCAGCGTCTATGGCTCGACGGTCAACAAACAGGTTTATATCTATGGCCGCCTCGACACCGGCGAGACGATCTTGGGCGGCGGGCTCGGCTTGTACTGGGGCGTCGGCGGCTGGCTGCTCACCCCGCATTTGACCAAAGTTGGCATGGAACGCATGATGGAAATGCGCAGCTTTGCCGTTGCCGAACGTAACGGCATTTTTAATAGCGAATATACCAGCGAGATTTCTCTGGCCGACATGATCGATCCCGACATTGCCAAGGCGTATGAAAAGAAAGCGACCGGCGAGAAGTATTTGGTGAACCCGAGTTTGTGAGTTTGGCCCAAATGCAATCATATTGAATCGTCATTGCGAGGAGCGAAGCGACGCGGCAATCCAGAGTTAGCGTAAACAAACTCTGGATTGCCGCGCTCCGCTCGCAAAGACGAATGCTAAGCGGCGTATGATTATTGGACGAGTTCAGGTTTTTTTATTTCACGCAAAGGCGCAAAGATTTTTAAGAGGTCATTGCATTCGGAAATGCCGATTTTTAATCCACGAACAGTTCAAAATTGATCGCGAAATAGCGCGGCATGATAGCAAACAATCGCCAACCTCTTAAAAATCTTCGCCCCTATTCCGCCGCCAACAATTCTTCCGCGCCGCCCAGATCCACGCTCACCAATCGCGATACGCCTTGTTCGACCATCGTTACGCCGAACAATCTGTGCATGCGGCTCATGGTGACGGCGTTGTGGGTTACGATTAGATAGCGCGTGTCGGTTTCGCGTTGCATGACGTCGAGCAGGTCGCAAAAGCGTTCGATATTGGCGTCGTCCAATGGCGCATCAACCTCGTCCAGCACGCATATTGGTGCGGGGTTGGTAAGGAAAAGACCGAATATCAAAGCCACTGCCGTCAATGCCTGCTCGCCGCCTGATAATAACGTCAGCGAGGCGAGTTTTTTGCCCGGCGGCTGCGCCATAATCTCCAGACCAGCCTCCAACGGATCGTCACTGTCGATCAGCTCCAGATGCGCCTGACCGCCATCGAACAACGTCGTAAACAACCGCCGGAAATGGCCGTCCACTGCTTCAAACGCGGCGAGCAATCGTTGCCGCCCTTCGCGGTTCAGGCTGCCAATTGAACCGCGCAGGCGGTTGATCGCTTCGGTTAACTCCGCACTTTCACTCTGGCCTTTTTCCTGTTCGGTTTCCAGTTCGGTCAACTCGTCGGCGGCGATTAAATTCACTGGCCCGATACGTTCGCGGTCCAACTGTAACCGGTCGAGCCGCGCCGATTCGGCCGGTGCATCACCAAGCTCATTTTCGTCGAAGCCAAGTTTTTCGGGCAGCACCGGCGGCGGGCATTCAAATCGTTCGCCCGACACGCGGCCCATCTCAACCCGGCGCAGTTCTTGATTTTCAGCGCGGGCCTCTGATCCCGCACGCTGTTCACGCGCGCTCGCCAAAGCCTCTGCGGCAACGGCAAGTTCCGCCTCAAGCGCCTTGAGTGCGGCCTCGCTGGAAAGTTCGGCAGATTGCAGTGCCGCAAGTTTTTCCGCAATACCGCCGCGCGCGTCTTCAACCCGGGCTATCTCGCTGGCCAATGAAGCGGGGCGATCCGCCATCGTTGCCAGTTCAGTCGCGATTTCTGCGGCCCGCTTGTTCATTTCGGTTATCCGGCGCTCGGCTTCTCCGGCACGTTCTTGCCAGCTGCGAATTTCTGCCGCTGCCACTGCGCGGCGCTCACGCTGCTGGCCAATGCGTTGATCGAGCGCCGAAAGATCGGCTTGGGCCCGGATCAGAA
>JAYUPJ010000026.1:0-9728 GCA_043760195.1 Sphingomonadales bacterium
TCATTGCCCGATAACGTCATGCCGCCGCCATCAGCCGAAGGTAATCGCTTCGGCGGCGATCATCCTCGCCTCCGCTTCCAAGCCCACCAGCCGCAGCGAGCGCGTGATATAGTATAAATGGTGCGCCGGAATTTTGGTCCAGTCCTTGGCTTGCATGCCAGCCGCAGCAAGCAATGCGACCGTTCCAGATTCGCCCCGCTGCGCCGCTGCCGTAATCGCCCCGCTCCATTTTGTTTGCGCGGTCGGATCGATCTCAATTTTCTCGATAAAGTCAGCCTGCGCTTCGGCATCAACGCGGTCAAGCCCCGCCAAAGCCGCGATCAAAAAGGATGATTTGTGAACATTGGGACTTTCATCATTGTCATAAAAATCATCGAGCTGGCTGTATGTAATGCGGCCATCGAGGCTGGGCGCGCCCGCCACCAAAATGCCCCAACCAAGCGACCCTGTATCGACTACATCGGCCCAACCGACGGCCTGCGTATCCAAACCTGCGGTCATCATCGACGCGATCAACATATCGCTGTTTGCGGAATGGTCGCTCGACGGGCTGATCAATGCGGCCGCACGGGCGGTGAGCACCAACATCGCATGACGTCCGGCGGCATCCTTGTTCCATAGTCCGGCCATCGCCTTTACGCGGTCAGCATCAGTCGCCGATTCATATGCCTGCGCCAATCGTTCAGCCAGATCTTTGGTCGCTTCATTGGCGTCGGGATTGTCGAGTGCGTTGGAAAAAATACCGACCATCGCATTGTTCGACAATACCCCCAACTTGGCCGCCGAGGGGGCGGCGTTGGCGCGCAGATTTATACCAATCATCGGCAATTGCACCAACCAGCCATTCACGTGCCGCCCGGCCTCTGACATCAGTTTATTTGGCGGCGTTATGCCCGTTGCATGCGCCAGGCCAAACCGCCAAGCGTTAAAGCCGGTAACCTTGGCCCATTCAATCTTAACCGACCGGCGGCCATTTGTTCCTGCGCCGACCGCTTTTTCTGCCAGCAAATAATCCACGCCAACCGTCCACCGCTTTTTGCTGGCTTGGTTCAAGTAACCGGACGCAGCGCCTTGTTCCCCTGCCAAAGAAGCGCAGATTGGCCGGGCCATTTTCCAAGTGGGATCGTCCACTTTGTCAAACGCCGCCGGTGCCAAGGGACACATTCCGGCAAGATCGGCGTTCGCAAGAAAGCTTTGCATCGCCACCTTGTACAGCCGGTCGGTATAATTTGCCGCGTCCACTTGTTGCACCAATTGCCGCGCAGCAACGGACTCGCCCATGCGCAATAACAACCAGGCGCGTTCGGCCACCCAGTCTGCACCATTGACATTCGCCGGGGTATTCGTGCGGCTGGATAGCGCCCGCCGCGCCATGATGCTGCCCCAGCGCGAAGCCAATGGCCCATGCGTAACCTTTAAGACCGACTTGAGCGCCGTGCCATCGGCTGCACCAAAAGCATCAACCGGAAGGCCGCCATTTAAGACCGATATAGTACCGACCTGCGCCAATGATCGGCGTTTGGCGGCCGGCACATCATAAATGATACGCAATTCGGCAAGATCATCGATGTCCAGCTCATCCAAAAGGCTCGTCTGCTTTTTATCGTCGCCGCTGGTTTCTTGGCGCGCCGCGCTTCTTCTGTTCGAACCGCCTGACGAGCCTCCATTCGAACTGGGCGTATCTGGCGAGCCTGCATTGTCCGGCTCACCTTGCGGCGGCGAGGGATTGGACGGATTGGACGATGGCGGCGGTGACGGCGCTGGCGTCGGCGCCGGATCAGAAAATCCCGGCGGCAAAAGCGATTCAGGCCGATCTTGGCCGATCGCGGGTATAGCAATGACCAACGCGGCCGCGCCGACAATCAATAGTTTCGACTTGCTGGAAATCTTGGTCAATTTAATATTCCGCTTTTCGTTTCGGCGGCAGGAACCGCAACCGGCTGCTCCACCATTTTCTGCGGCTGTTCACCGCCCAAATGTTCAAGGAACAGCAATGCCGCGATGATCAGCGCAAGCAGCAACAGCAACCAAATCCAAATTCCAACCCGCTGTTTCTTTCGCACTACCACTCTCGAATCCCTAAATCTGGCAAATTACTTTCCTGCACGGCCTAGCCGATATATAGGCTTGATCGCAATGGGCTCAATTAAAAATGGAAAAGCGCTTAAAAGCGGCAGGCGGCGCGGCACCCCCGTTGATCGCCCCATTGTGCTCGTCGGGATGATGGGTGTTGGCAAAACAAGTATCGGCAAAAAACTGGCGGACCGGCTGGATTTGGCTTTTGTCGATGTCGACGATGAAATCGAGCTGGCCGCAGATCTAAAAATATCGGAAATATTTGAACGCTTTGGTGAAGAGTATTTTCGGGACGGCGAACGCCGCGTGATTGCGAGGTTGCTCGATGGCAGTCCCAAAGTGATCGCTACCGGCGGCGGCGCGTTCGTAAACCCCGAAACGCGCGAGTTGATAAAGCAAACCGCGCATTCGATTTGGTTGAATGCCGACATCGACATCTTGGTGGAACGTGTTTCACGGCGCAGCCACAGACCCCTTCTCAGCGGCAAAAACCCGCGAGACATTTTGCTGGAACTGGGAAAAGTGCGCGCCCCGTTTTATGAGCAGGCCGATATTCACGTGCGCAGCGATTCGTCGCCGCATGCCGAAACGGTGAACCTAATTATGAAGGCCTTGTTTAAATGAACATCATTCCCGTCAATGTTGCATCATGCCCGTATGACATCCAGGTCTCGGCAAAATTGCTGCAATCGGCGGGCGAGATTTTGCGTCCGTTCGTCCGCGATGGCCGCTTGCTGATCGTCACCGACGACATTGTTGCGCTGCATGTTCTGCCGCTGATAATGCAAAGCTTGGCGGAAACCGGGGTGACGGCCAAGGTTTTCACGTTGCCATCGGGCGAAGGCTCCAAAAGCTGGGCACAGCTCGAACTATTGACCGACTGGTTGCTGGAAAATCACATCGAACGCACCGATCATATCATTGCGCTGGGCGGCGGCGTGGTAGGCGATATCACGGGTTTTGCCGCCCATATCGTCAAACGCGGCTGTGCCTTTGTTCAAATCCCCACGACCTTACTCGCGCAAGTTGACAGCAGCGTCGGCGGAAAAACCGCGATCAACAGCCGCGCCGGAAAAAATTTGGTGGGGGCGTTCCATCAACCTGCTTTGGTACTGATCGACCCAGAGGTATTGAACAGCCTGCCACCGCGCCAATTGTCCGCCGGTTTTGCCGAGGTGGTTAAATACGGCCTGATTGATGACGCAGCATTCTTCGGTTGGTGCGAAGAAAATCTCGATGATTTCTTTGCTGGCGAACCTGCGGCGCGGGAATATGCGCGGGAATATGCGATCGTGCATAGCGTCACAGCCAAAGCCCGCATTGTTGCAGCAGATGAGCGTGAAACCACCGGAATTCGGGCGCTGCTGAACTTGGGCCACACTTTCGGCCACGCATTGGAGGCCGAGACCGGGTTTTCAGATAAGCTGCTGCACGGCGAATCTGTTGCCGCCGGTATGGTCCTGGCGTTCCGTTATTCAGCGCGCTTGGGACATTGTTCGGTTGATGCGGCGGACAGGGTATCGCGGCTGTTGGCGCGCGCAAATTTACCCGTCAGCTTGCGCGAAGCCGGGGCGCTGGCACCTGGCGAGGTTTTGGCCGGTCACATGCTACACGATAAAAAGATGAGCGGCGGAACGCTGCCGTTTCTGCTGGCGCGCGCAATCGGCGCGACATTCTTGAGCAAGGACGTTGATTTGGGCGACGTGGTGAGTTTCTTGGATGAGGAAGCAGGTCGTTGATTTGGGCTGGTGTGGTGTGGGTTTGTGGAGCAACGGTTCGTAGGGTTTCAGATTACATAAGGTTCGTCATTCCCGCGAAGGCGGGAATCCATCACCTGCACTCGAATTTTAAGCAAGGTGGCTTGATGTTGACATATCAGGTGATGGATTCCCGCCTTCGCGGGAATGACGAATTCTTTTCCGCAAGCTAATTATTAGCCGTCAACACCACCTAAACTTCAGTAGCTCGCGGCCTCGCCCCGCCATTTTCCTTGGTAAATTCAGCAGACTCTTTGGTGCCAAAACCCAACTCGCTTCCGGCGCGCAGGTTGCCGCTTTCATGCTGCAGTACCAATCGTTCCGCGTCGCGGCGGCGAAATTCGGCCACTGCGTTCTCGATATTCGCTTTAGTTTCGCCGAGCGTCAGCAGCGCATCCGACGACAATTTCACAGCGGATTCGAACACCTCCCGGATAATATGCAGGCTGCTATCTTCCATCAATTTTAGCGCCTGCGCCCGGTCAAAGGCGCGCACAAAAATCTTTGGATTTGGAAATGTCTCCCGCACCGGAGCCAGACTATCCGCCGTCAGCCCCTTGTCATCGATACAGAAAAACAGCGCGCACGCGGCGTCAGCACCGGCCCGGTGCAACAGGTCAATGCGGGTACCGTCGCCGTAAAATACCTTGCGTCCAAATTCGCCGCTGATGTCAATTTGCTCCGGCTTGATGTCGATGATGGTGACACTGCGGCCAGCCGCTTGCATGATTTGCGCGACATGTTGGCCAAAACGGCCATGGCCGACAATGATCACCGATGCTTGCTTTGCATGCGCTGGGTCAGTTAGCTGCACCTCATTTCCTCGCGCATTTTGGGCAAGCCTGTTGGCCAATATCATCAAGAACGGCGTCGACGCCATCGACAGCGTGACCACCGCACCAAACAAACTTGACGCCGATGCTTCGATCAACATCGCTTGTTCGGCCGCCGTAAACAATACAAAACCAAACTCACCGCCTTGGCTAAGCAGCAGCGCCATGATGAATGCCGATAAGGATTTCAGCCCGAATATCCGGCCCAGCGCATAGATCAACGCCACCTTTACCGCGATCAGCGATGCCGCCAATCCAAGCACAAGTGCAGGCTGCTGCGCGATCACGTCCAGATCGAGCAACATCCCCACGGCAAGGAAAAATAGCCCCAGCAGGATGGAGCGGAACGGATCGATATCGGCCTCCAGTTCGTGGCGGTACGGCGATTCGGCGAGCATCACACCGGCAACGAACGCGCCGAGCGCAGCGGAAAGTCCGATTGCCTGCATCAATGCCGCGCTGCCACACACCGCAAAAAGCCCGGCAACAATGAACAATTCCCGCTCGGAAATTTTGCCGATCAGACGCAATAACGGCGTGAGCAAATATCGCCCGGCAATCACCAAACCCGCAATCGCCAAGATGGCATATACGGCCAAGCGCCATCCCGTTGCCGCGCCTTCAACCGGCGGCGCGCGCGACAATGCGGCAACAATTGTCAGCAATGGCACGATCGAAACGTCTTGAAACAGCAGGATCGAAAAGCTCTTCTCGCCGTAATCGGTTTTCAACCGGCCACGTGATTGCAGCAACGGCAAAACCTGCGCCGTTGACGACAGCCCAAGCGGTAATCCCAAGACCAATGCCGCCTGCCAGCTAAACGGCAGGACAAGGCTGATAATCGCAAACATCGCCAGGCCGCACATGATGACCTGCAGCGATCCGAGCAAGAAAATGTCGCGCCGCATTTGCCAAAGACGGCTTGGCGAAAGTTCCAGGCCAACGAGGAACAGCAGCAGGATGATGCCGATCTCTGCAAAGCTCAAAATGGCTTCGGCGTCGCCGGTCAGCGCCAAGCCATCGGGGCCGATGATGATCCCCGCCACCAGATATCCCAATACCGCGCCGAGCCCGAGCCGCCGAAACAGCAGGACCGCGATCAAAGCGGCGCCCAATAAAACCACGCCGCTGAACAATATGCTGGACAGCATATTGTGGCCTGCTTCCTCCATCATTTCGCCTTATCAAATGCCGCCAGCACGGCATCATAAGGCAGCAAAATTGCGGCGTGGCGCGCGGGATAGTTGCGGGCCCCGCCCAAATCGAGCAGTTCGGGCCAGTCTGTTTTTAGGTCTTTGTCATCGGCCAGATATGCAGCGATGTCGCCGCGAATTTCGTCTATCGACTGTGCATCCTGTCCGGCGGCATGTTTGCACAATATCGCCGCAGAAGCCTGACCCAGCGCGCATGCATTCGCCCGCAAAGCGATTTGCATGATCCGGCCATCGCTATCGTGTTTAATCTCGACGGCTATCCGGCTGCCGCAGACAGGCGAGCGGACTTCGGCGCTTACGTCTGGCTGCGGCAAATGTTGATTGTGCGCCAGCGACGCCGCATGCCGCAATATCGCGTGGCTATAAAGTTCAGAAACCATCAGAGCGCCGAAGCCATTATTTTACCGCGGGTTTATCCGCCTCCACTTTGCCGCGACGCGACGCGACGAAACCCGACATGGCCTCTCCGCTGGCGTTCAACAGCGGGTATGTGCGCGATTCTGTCATCCACAAAGGCCGTTTTTCCTTAGCGCCAAAGATTGTTTCATAACCCATGACCAATAGCAGAAAGATCAACGTCGCCGCGATCAATCCCTTCATAAAGCCAAAGCCAAATCCAAGCACCCGGTCGATTGGTCCCAAAACAGAGTCGCGCGATTTTGCCCCAATCGACTTTGAAATCAACTTACCCAAGGCAAAGGTCACCGCAACAATCGCCAAAAATGCCAGCACCGCCGCCCCGGCATCAGTGCCAACCGGACCAGCGAGCACTTCGGTAACGGGGCCATGCAGCAACCGGACCGCAGCGATAATCAACACCCACGCGATCAGCGAGAGCGCCTCTTGCACAAAGCCGCGCATAAAACCAAAAACAGCGCCAGTACCCAGCAAAAATAGAACAACGATATCAAGTGCGGTCATGTTGCTCTTGCTAACCGCGAGCGAGCATATGGTCAACGAGATTGGCAAGCGTGCGGAACTCTTGTGTCGAAATTCCGCTCATACCCTTTACCGAAGGCGGCACCAACGCGCGGCTGAAACCCAATTTTGCAGATTCCTTTAGCCGCAAGCTGCCGTGCGCGACGGGCCGGATTTCTCCCGACAATGCAACCTCGCCAAACAGGACCGCGTCCGATGGCAATGGCTTTTCTGCCAATGCAGAAACCAACGCCGCCGCCACCGCCAGATCAGCGGCGGGGTCAGATATCCGGTATCCGCCGGCAATATTCAGGTACACTTCTGCTGTGGAAAAACTCAATCCACAGCGCGATTCGAGAACCGCCAAGATCATCGCCAGGCGGCCGCTGTCCCAACCGACCACGGCGCGGCGCGGGGTTGCACCGCTTGATAGCCGAACGGTCAGCGCCTGAATTTCTACGAGTACCGGGCGCGTACCTTCCAACGCAGGAAACACGGTCGCACCGGTCACCTGTTCTGCACGGTCCGTAAGGAACAGCGCGCTGGGATTGCCAACCTCACTTAAACCTTCTTCGTCCATTGCAAACACACCGATTTCGTCGGTTCCGCCAAACCGGTTTTTGCTGGCGCGCAAGATACGATATTGATGGCTGCGCTCACCTTCGAACGACAGCACGGTATCGACCATATGTTCGAGGACTCTGGGGCCTGCGATACTGCCGTCCTTGGTGACATGGCCAACGAACATCAACGCAGATCCGCGTTCTTTGGCGAAACGGATCAGCTCCTGCGCCGATGCCCGCACCTGACTGACGGTTCCCGGCGCACCTTCGATCAAATCGCTGTGCATGGTTTGAATCGAATCTATGACCAACAACGCCGGGGGTTCGCCGCAGCTAAGCGTCGTCAAAATATCGCGCACCGATGTTGCTGCGGCCAATTTAACCGGCGCATCGCCCAGCCCCAGCCGTCGCGCCCGAAGCCGAACCTGATCAACCGCTTCCTCGCCCGAAATATACGCCACTGACAAACCGCGCTGCGCCAGATTGGCCGCCGCTTGCAACAGCAATGTCGATTTACCGATGCCGGGATCGCCGGCCAACAAGATCGCCGACCCTGCCACCAATCCGCCGCCTAGCGCGCGATCAAATTCCGCAATTCCGGTGGATGCCCGGTCAGGTAGCTTAATCTCACTGTCCAACCCGACCAGATTTACTTCACGTCCGCCGCTGCGCAAATGGTGCTTCATTTCAAAGACGGTTGCGCCTGATTCTTCGGCCAAAGTGTTCCATTCGCCGCAATCGGCGCACTGCCCCTGCCACCGGGTTGCTTCCGACCCGCAAGCCTGACACACATATCTACGTTTTGCCTTTGCCATCATCCTTCAATATCAGAACATAAATAGAACACAAGCGGCAATAACGCCGCCCCGTTCACCGCCCCCCGTTCACCGCAGAGACAGGGAAAAGTTACTAACACGGCAGCATGTTGATAGGCAGACGTTCGTTCACCGGCATGACATTCGCGTTTTTCACGGCGCGGCGCTGTGCCGCCATCCCGCCCGAAACCGAAACGGTAATTGCCAATAGCCGAGCGGCCAAGTTGATCGCCGCAGCACGCAAACAGATCGGCGTTACCGTGCAATATGACCTGGCCTATAGCGCACTGTCATTCCCGGGCGGCGATGTGCCGAGATCGAAGGGTGTCTGCACAGACGTGGTCATTCGCGCCTATCGGGATGCCCTTGGCATTGATCTGCAGGCGATGGTCAATACCGATATGAAAGCCAATTTTGCGGCGTATCCACGGACTTGGGGCCTCAAACGCGCCGACAAGAACATTGACCACCGCCGCGTCCCGAATTTGCAGACTTTCCTGAAACGCCGCGGCGCCACGTTAAACTCGGACGGCTCTGATGCAGTATGGAAACCAGGCGATATATTCACCAGCCTGATCGGCGGACGGCTGCCGCATATCGGGATTATATCGGATCGCAGCATCGGCAAGCGGCCGCTGGTCATTCACAATATCGGCGCAGGCACCCGTGAAGAAGACGCCTTGTTTCTTCACGCGCTTACGGGACATTATCGCTGGCAGCTTGCCTAACGCTGCACGCGGTATATAGCTGATGCGATGCGGGAAAAAGAACTAAGACTGGCGCTTATTTGCTATGGCGGGGTTAGCCTTGCTATTTACATGCACGGCGTTACCCGCGAAATCTGGCACTTAATGCGCGCCAGCCGCAGTTTTCACGACCGTAGCACCGATTCGGCCGGCAGCGAGGCGATCTACCGCGAGTTGATCGCGGCAATCGAAACCGATGGCGGCATAAAACTCAGGATATTTACCGACATTATCGCCGGATCAAGTGCAGGCGGCATCAACGGCGTTTTCCTGTCGCAGGCAATTGTCAGCGGCCAGTCGCTGGAGCCGCTAACCGATTTGTGGCTTTCCAATGCGGATGTCGAAACCCTGCTTGATCCCGATGCAAGGCCGTGGTCGCGGTTCTCCAAATTTTGGGCAATCCCGATAGTTTGGATGATATTGCGCAGGCGCGGCGGCGCAATCCAACGAACGGTATCCAAAGAGGCACGCGAAGAGGTTGCCCGCAAACTATCCCGTTTCGTCCGCGCACGCTGGTTCAAACCGCCCTTCGGCGGATCGGGATTCTCCAAACTCTTGTTCGACGCGCTCGACGCCATGGCCACCAGCAATACCGGACTGCCGTTGATACCGAACAAGCAGCCATTGGATCTGTTTGTGACGGTCACGGATTTTGCCGGTCACGATCAAATGCTGCGGCTGAACAGTCCGGCGCAAGTAACCGAGTCCGAACACCGCGTGACGATCAGTTTTTCCACCCGGGCGGGGCATTCAACGAGCCTGGCGGAAATTCCTGAACTGGTTTTTGCCGCGCGCGCCACAGCAAG
>JAYUPJ010000027.1:0-9676 GCA_043760195.1 Sphingomonadales bacterium
TGAGAACAAATTTGGCGGCGGTTCTGCCTGATATGGATTCGTTTGCAGGAAAAGTTGCGGCCAATTGCCGCCCAAATCTGCTGTGCATGGCAAAAAGCCGTGGCAATGCAGCAACTCTGATAGACAAATCGCGAAGTGACGCAGCAAAACCCTTTATTTGCGGAACGATTGCGGATAATGGAAGCGCACTGAAAACGATTAGGAGTTACTGTTATCGCTGTCCCGCCCGTCCGGCGCGCCAATACCCCACCTGTAAAGAGTGGACCGCGCCACAATGAAATGATCACCGTGGAGAAAGTCCGCGTCATTGATGATGAAGGTGAAAATCTGGGGGTGATGTATACCCGGGAAGCGATTGAACAAGCCGGAAGCATGGGATTGGACTTGGTGGAAGTGTCGCCAAACGCCGATCCCCCCGTTTGCAAGTTCCTTGATATCGGCAAATTCAAATACGAGGCCCAGAAAAAGGCCAATGCCGCGCGTAAATCGCAGCGGACGCAAGAGATCAAAGAGATCAAAATGCGGCCCAACATTGATGACCATGATTACCAGACCAAAATGAAGAAGGTAACTGAATTCATTGGCGATGGTGACAAGGTAAAGATCACGCTGCGTTTCCGTGGCCGCGAACTTGCCCACCAGCAATTGGGCATGCAGCTGCTGCAACGCGTGCAAACTGACATGGCGGAAACCGCAAAGGTCGAGGCCCATCCCCGCATGGAAGGCCGCCAGATGCTGATGGTATTGTCGCCTAAGTAAGCCCGGCTATGCCGTCTCTTGTGAAAGAGCGGTATGATACGGCGCGGCTGTAGCTATGTTGCGATTAGGCTGAATCACTTCAGGGCTGGTCGTGGGTTGCGGCCTGCACCCCGGTTCGTTATCCTGAAATAAATTCAGGATGACGGATCGAATGGAAATCACTCTAACCCTTGCAATGTAGGATTTGTTCTGGGCACAAAGCGCGTGGCCGCTGGTTTGGGGCTGGCTCTTTGACATTGTTGGCGGTCAAATTACGCATTTCGCAGTTGGATTTGCGAAAACGTAAAATTACAAAATAACCCCAATGTAGGAAATTATCTATACTCGGACTAGCAATTAGTTTCAAAATAGGCGTCAACTTTGTCAACTAGGTGTCAACTTGGCCTTTTTGGCGAAATGTCATTTTGCACAAAATCTGGGTGAGTTTTCGCCCGATATCGCGCTTGGCTCACTTCGTTTGGTTGTTGCCTAAACCGTCATTCTCTCGCCGCATCTTTCGCAGCGCCAGCGCGAATATGAGCGCGGCAGCAAAGGCGAAGAAAAACCATTGAATCGCATACAGCAGATGGTTGTTGGGGATGCTGTCCGGCGACGGCTTGGCCAGCAATTCCAATCCCGGCACCGGATCTGTGGCGACCAACCGCACGAGTTGCGCCTTGTCTGGCGCGATGATTCCGCGAATCGGTCCGCCCTGCCAATCTGGTTTAATCAGCCGTTTCGTCCAACCCGCCGCCACAACCGCGCCGGGACCCTCCGCCCCGCTGGTCTGGCAACTGGCGAGGTGAGCAAATCCAGCCTCTCCCTTATCGTTGCTGCCCGATACCGTGCGCCAATCCGTCACCTGCAAACAGACCACGGACGACTTGCGAAACAGCGGCAGATCGCCTGCAATCGGAACGGCTGGAAAGGTAATGGCGGGCATATTTGCGGCCGATGAAAGTCGCGCCAATAGGGCTTCTTTTTCGGATTTGCGCTGTAGCTGCCAGATGCCAAGCGCCATCATCGTCAGCACCGCCGCCGTCACCAATATCAACGGAATGATGGGCCATTTGGCTTTCATGATTTCGGCTCGCTGTTCTCGGCCTGCTGGCCCTCGCCCGCGCGGTTGCGGTATTCTAACGTCAACATCGCCCCCTTGGCAAAACGCAGAAACGCGACGACCAACGTCATAGTCAGTGGCACCCATATCAAGACATGCAGCCAAAATGGCGGGCGCACCGCGATATCCAATAGCACCGCCAGCGAAATGATAATCGCGCCGATGGGAATTATCATCAACGCTGCGGGACCGTCCCCAACGTTGAAGCTGCTATAATCCAACGCGCAATCACTGCATGTGCTGTGAAACTGGGTGGCAGAATCGAACATCGTTTTTGCACTACACCGCGGGCAGAGACCAAAAAGGGCAGCACGAACAAATGCCGGCTGCCCTTTTTCGATATGCTTTTCGGTCATCAACCGGCGATCATCCGTGGACTGGTGCGCCCCAGCCGCCCCAAACATAGATGACGGCAAACAGGAACAGCCAGACGACATCAACGAAATGCCAATACCAAGCCGCCGCCTCAAAACCGAAATGCTGTTGCGGCGTGAAGTGGCCCTTGTAAACGCGTAGCAGACAAATCGCCAAAAAGATGGTTCCGACTAAGACGTGGAAACCGTGGAAACCGGTGGCCATGAAGAATGTCGTACCATAGTTGATCCCGGCAAACGCGAATGGTGCTTCCGCATATTCAACGGCTTGCAGGCTGGTGAACAGAACGCCCAAAACGATCGTCAACCACAGTCCTTTTTTCAGACCGTCGCGGTCATTGTGGATCAACGCATGATGCGCCCAAGTGACGGTCGTACCGGAGCACAGCAGGATCAACGTGTTCAGCAACGGCAGCTTCATCGCGTCAAGAACTTCCAGTCCCTTGGGCGGCCATTGTGCTATAAGTTCTGCACCGGGTTGCCCGAATAGCGACGTTGTCGCGCCTTCGACCACTTCCAAGGGTACGGGAAACAAGGAAAAATCAAACCATGCCCAGAACCAGCCGACAAAGAACATCACTTCGGATGCAATGAACAGGATCATGCCGTAGCGCAAATGCAGCGACACAACCGGCGTGTGATCGCCCGCGTGCGCTTCGGCGATAACATCCACCCACCAGCTGTAGAATGTGAACAACACGCCCAGCATTCCCAAGCCCCAAACCAGGCTGCCATAAGGTACTTCGTGCATCCAAAGAACCAGTCCGCCGAACATGGCAAGCGCAGAGAATGATCCTACCAATGGCCAAATGCTTGGCGGCAGAATGTGGTATTCGTGATTTTTGGCACCGGCCATGTTGTTATTCCCTGTGACTTGTCTTTGGTCGTTGATGGTTATTAGCTTGGCTTGTCGCTCTGGTCCACTGGATAGAAGGTGTAGCTGAGCGTTATTTCTTCGATGTCCTTGGTTTCAGGATCGGTCAAAATCTTGGGATCGACATAATAGAGCACCGGCATGCGCACCTGTTGCCCGGCCTTCAACGTCTGTTCGGTGAAGCAAAAGCACTGTATCTTGTTAAAGTACTTTCCCGCCAGCGCAGGCACGACATTGAACGTCGCGGTTCCGGTGACGGCTTCATCGGATTCATTCTTGGCGATGAAAATCGCCATATCGCGCGCACCGACGCTGACCACATCGGTCGGGCGCTCCGGGCGAAATTCCCAAGGCAGATCGCCGCGATGATTGGCATCGAAGCGGATGGTTATTGGCTTGCCGGTGTCTTTGATCGTCGCCGCCTGCGCCGCATCGACGCGCATCGTGGTGCCGCCAAAGCCGGTAGTCTCGCAAAAAATTCGGTACAAAGGCACGGCGGCAAAACCCAGACCGACCATAGATATCGCAAGCGATCCCGCCAGCAACGCGGTCTTCAGATTGCGATTGGGACCGGCAAACGCGTTCATGACCAATACCCTATCTTTGCCAGCGTAATGCCAAAAAACATCGCGCAAAGCCCCACGAGCAACAAACCCATTATCCGCGACCGTGCCGCCTGCCGCGTGCGGATGGAAAGATTTTCTTCGGCAGTATAACTTGCATCAGGATCATAATGCGCTTGATGCGGATCAGGATATTTGGCCATTGCAGCCGGTTTTGCCGCCAAAACCATGGCGTTCGGTGTGCCGTTCAATTCGGTCATGCTATCATCATCCGATCTGCGGCAAACACCGCGAACAACAAAAACAAATACAAGATTGAAAAGGCGAACAGCCGCCGTTCGGGCTTCATTTCGGTGACTTCAGTGGCGCGGTTGCGCCACACGGCAAAGGCCAGCGTCAAAAATATCAGGCCAAGCACAACCGCAACGCTGCCATAAACCCAGCTGGCCTCGCCAATCAACATCGGCCACATGCTGGCCGCAATCATCGGGAAACTGTACAGGAAAACCTGATTGCGCGTTGCCTGACGCCCGGCAACATTGGGCAACATCGGAATACCCGCCGCGCCGTAATCCGATTTCATGAACAATGCGAGCGACCAGAAATGCGGCGGCGTCCACAGGAAGATGATGGCAAACAATATGACGGGAACAAGCGTGATGTCTCCGGTAACTGCGGCCCATCCGATAACCGGCGGAAAGGCCCCTGCTGCACCGCCGATCACAATATTCTGGGGCGTATTGGGCTTTAGCCATATTGTATAAACCACGGCATAAAAGAATATCGAAAATGCCAGCAATCCAGCCGACAGCCAGTTGACCGCCATCCCCATGGTCACGACAGAAAACGCAGCCAGACCAATCCCGAAATGCAGCGCCGATTGGCGGTCCATGCGGCCATCGGGCAAGGGCCGCTTTGCCGTGCGTGCCATCTTTGCATCGATGTCGGCTTCATAATATTGGTTCAATGCGCCCGACGCCCCTGCCCCGACCGCAATACACAGAATGGCGGTAAAGCCCAGCATCGGATGGCTATCGCCGGGTGCAGCCAGCAATCCGCACAGCGCGGTAAACACGACAAGGCTCATCACCCGGGGCTTGGTAAGCGCCCAGAAATCACGCCATTCGGCTGGCAATATGATGTCGTGCGTTGCGATTGTCATAACATCCAAATTGGACCGCTGGCTGTCTACCAGCGGCCCTTTCAAGTTCAACTATTTGATCACCGGAAGTGTTTCAAACTGATGGAAAGGCGGCGGGCTGGACAATGTCCATTCCAGCGTCGTTGCGCCTTCGCCCCAATAGCTGCCCTCTGCCTTGCGGCCGGCGACAAGCGCATAAATCACATTGAAGAAAAACACGCCCACGCCCGCAAGGATCAGCAGATAGCTATAGGAAACGATTTCGTTCCAATAGGCAAATGCCGCCGGATAATCGGGAACGCGGCGCGGCATGCCTGCATTGCCCAAGAAGTGCATTGGAAAGAACACACCGTTAACGCCGATGAAGAATAACCAGAAGTGCAAATGACCCAGGCCTTCGTTCAACATCCGGCCGCTCATCTTGCCAAACCAGTAATAGAAACCGGCAAACAACGAGAATACCGCGCCCAATGACAACACATAGTGGAAATGCGCGACCACATAATATGTGTCATGCAACGCATCATCAAGGCCGCCATTGGCCAGTACGACGCCGGTGACGCCGCCCACGGTGAACATGAAAATAAAGCCCATGGCCCAAACCATCGGCGTTTTAAAGCTGACCGAACCGCCCCACATTGTGGCAATCCAGCTGAAGATTTTGATCCCTGTTGGTACCGCGATCACCATTGTTGCGGCGGTGAAATACATTTTCATATCGACGCTCATGCCCGTGGTGAACATGTGGTGCGCCCAGACGACGAAGCCAACGACACCGATTGCGACCATGGCATAAGCCATGCCAAGATAGCCAAAGACTGGCTTGCGGCTAAAGGTTGAGACGATTTGGCTGACGATACCGAAACCTGGCAAGATCATGATATACACTTCGGGATGGCCGAAGAACCAGAATAGATGCTGATACAATACGGGGTCGCCGCCTGCCGCCGCGTCAAAGAACGCACCGCCAAAGTTACGGTCGACCAGCAACATGGTGATTGCTGCCGCCAAAACAGGCAAGGCGAGCAACAACAAGAATGCGGTTACCAAAACCGACCAAACGAACAACGGCATTTTGTGCAAGGTCATGCCCGGCGCACGCATGTTGAAAATAGTGGTGATGAAATTGATCGCACCCAAGATCGATGCCGCGCCCGCCAAATGGAGCGAGAAAATCGCCATATCGACCGCTGGGCCAACCGATCCGCTGGTTGATAGCGGCGCGTACACCGTCCAACCTGTGCCTGCCCCCAATCCTGTACCGCCGGGCACAAAGCTGGACCCGAGCAGCATGATGAAGGCGACGACAGTCAACCAATATGAGACGTTGTTCATGCGCGGAAACGCCATGTCGGGCGCGCCGATCATCAACGGCACAAACCAGTTGCCGAAACCGCCGATGATTGCCGGCATCACCATGAAGAACACCATGATCAGGCCGTGAGCGGTGATTAACACGTTCCACATATGATAGGATTCATCAAGCGTTGCGCCCGAACCTTTCATCATCGACGCCCAAGTGGTCAGATGCTGAATACCAGGCTCGGCCAGTTCCCAACGCATCAAGCCAGAGATCGCACCGCCAATGATGCCGGCAAAAATCGCGAAGATCAAATACAGCGTACCAATGTCTTTATGGTTGGTCGACATGAACCAACGCGCGAAAAACGCGGGCTTGTGGTCGGCATCATGCGCGTGGTCATGGCCTCGGAAATCAGCAGGGTTTGCAGCAATTGTCGTCATGGTCAGTGCCTCTTAGTTGGTTGCTGCCGCTGCGGGAGCGGGCGTTGCTGGTGTTGGTTGCGCTGGAGCAGGAGTCGAGGCAGGCGGCGTTGGCGCGCCTGCCGCAGGTTTCGCAACGGGCATTTGACCGCCCTGCGCCTTTACCCATGCGGCGAATTGTGCAGGGGGCAATGCCTCCACTGTGATTGGCATAAATCCATGCCGCGCACCACAAAGCTCCGAACATTGGCCAAAATACACGCCGGGCTTGGTAATTGTCAGCGGCTTTTCGTTCAACCGGCCGGGGACAGCATCCAGTTTGAACCACAATGATGGAACGGCGAAGGCGTGAATTACATCCGAACCCGTCGTCTGAATCCGCAGCGGTACACCGGCAGGAACAACCATGCGCGCATCGACGGCCAATTGGGCCGGGCCGTCATTGTCGGTGCGGAACCGTTCGCCCTTACCCACTTCGTCCTGCTCTTTCAGCATGTTTGACACGATTTCAAAACCGCCATGATCGGGATAAGTATAACCCCAATTCCATTGATATCCGGTCACTTTGATTGTGACCGCATCCGCCGGTGCAGGCTTAAACTGCTTCGCCAACAGGTCGAGTGAAGGATACGCAATGCCGAGCAAAATCAAGACAGGTATCAACGTCCACATCACCTCGATAAATGTATTGTGCGTCGTTTTCGATGGGGTGGGATTTGCTGATCGGCGAAAACGAACGACGATCCACAACAATAGGCCAAGCACAAATATCGAAATTGCAAAAATGATCGGTAGCAAGATCGCGTTATTGATCCATTTGGCATAAACGCCATTGTCGCTGAATTGTTCTTGAAAATCATATTGACCTTGGACCGGCATTCCGACGCCATCTGTCGGTTTCATCGGCGTATAACCCGGCAATGATCCGTCCATCGATTTGGGCGCGGCGGCGGGGGTTGCACTAGTTGTTTTGGCTGCTGCCGAATCCACTGGAGCGGGCGCGGCCAACGGCGCAGCCACAGGACCCGTTACAGTCGCCGCAACTGGGACTGCCACCGGAGCCGTTACTGCAGGCGCCGCAATCACCGAAGCAGGCGCTAATATCATCGCCAACGGCAAAAGCAAATTCTTCAACATTTTCATCAACATGACCCCATGTTCATTATGGTGCACGGAAAATGCCGTGCAAAATTAATTACCTCGCCGAAACGAGACTCGTCCGGCCTATAGGCGTGCTGAATCAAAGCCTCAAGCATCCGATTAAATATTTTATGGATTTATTCGTGCCGCATTTCCACCTAAATAAGTATCTAACAGCGATACCTGCGATGCAAAAAACGAAACTAGATACTTTACCGAGGACCAACTCCCAATGACCGAAGATGAAATTCTGGCCGAATTCCGATCAGCGGATGCCCTGCATGAAGGCCATTTTGTGCTTTCTTCAGGGCGGCATAGCGCATTTTACCTGCAATGCGCCAGAGTGTTGATGAACCCCGAACGCGCATCTCGAATCGCAATGGCGATCGCACAACATATGCCGCGCGAACTGCGCAGTGAGATACAGGCGGTTGTCTCACCGGCGATGGGCGGATTAATCATCGGCCATGAAATGGGCCGCGCGCTGGGCGTCGACGCCATGTTTCTTGAACGTCCAGAGGGCATATTTGAACTGCGCCGGGGCTTTGCCCTGAAAAAAGGTTCAAAGGTTCTGATGATGGAGGACGTCGTCACCACCGGACTATCGTCACGCGAGGCTATAAAGGCGATCACCAAGGCGGGCGGAAAGGTGGTTGCCGCAGGCGCGGTGGTTGACCGTTCCAGCGGCAGCGCCGATCTGGGTGTGCCGTTTTTCCCGTTGATCGAACTCAATTTTCCAACCTTCGCTGCTGACGAGGTTCCCGAAGACTTGGCGAAAATAGAAGCCGCCAAACCGGGTAGCCGGACAAAAACCGCCAGAACGAAAACGGCCTGACATGAACTCCCTTTTAAGTCCCAATAGCCTGCGATTGGGCGTCAACATCGACCATGTCGCGACGATCCGCAACGCACGCGGCGGCGAACATCCTGATCCGGTGCGCGCTGCGGAAATCGTCGCCAGTGTCGGCGGCGACGGGATCACCGCCCATCTGCGCGAAGACCGCCGCCACATTCGTGATGCCGATATACAGCGGATCATGGCGGCCACCGATTTGCCGCTGAATTTGGAAATGGCGGCAACGCAGGAAATGCTCGAAATCGCGCTGCGCCACAAACCGCATGCGGCCTGTATCGTTCCGGAAAAGCGTGAAGAGCGCACGACAGAAGGCGGGCTGGATGCGGCGGGCCAGCATAATCATCTGGCGCCTATCGTCGGCCAACTGCGCGATGCCGGCATTCGTGTCAGCCTGTTTATTGAACCTGATGCCCGGCAGATCGAGGCGGCGATGCACTTGAACGCGCACATCGTCGAGTTCCACACTGGCCGGTACGCGCATTATGCTTTGGACAATGACGCACCGGGTATCGCTGCGGAACTGCGCCGGATTAGCGATGCAGCGGCGCTGGCCAGCAAAAATGGTATTGAATCCCATGCCGGGCACGGCCTGACCTTTGAAAATGTCCAGCCCGTTGCGGCGATCCCGCAAATTGCGGAACTGAACATCGGCCATTATTTGATCGGCGAAGCGATTTTCATCGGACTTGAAAGCGCTGTTCGCAAGATGCGCCAATTGATGGATGATGCGCGCCCGTTGTCACGGCTGGAGCGATCTGCGTGATCATCGGCATCGGTTCCGACCTGTGCAATATTGACCGGATTGCGAATTCGCTTGAGCGGTTTGGTGATCGGTTCGAACAGCGTGTGTTTACCGAAATTGAACGTGCCAAAGCGGCTAAGCGCCCGTTCACCAAAGCGGGCACCTATGCCAAAAGATTTGCCGCCAAAGAGGCTTTTTCCAAAGCGGTTGGCACTGGTTTCAAACGTGGCGTGTTTATGAAGGATATCGGCGTGGCCAATGCGCCATCGGGTGCGCCAACGCTGGCGCTTTCCGGCGGAGCGAAAGCGCGGCTCGACGCGATGATTCCTTCCGGCTATAGCGCATTCATACACTTGACCCTGACCGATGATCATCCATGGGCGCAGGCGTTTATCATTATCGAAGC
>JAYUPJ010000028.1:0-9641 GCA_043760195.1 Sphingomonadales bacterium
ATGACTTGGCCGAGCGAATCGCCAACCAGCAACATATCGCAATGCGGATCGAGCAATTGCGCCATCCGCACGGTGTACGCGGTCAGCATAACCAGCGGCTCCGCCCCCTTGCGCTGCCGGATACGCGGCACAGTGAGCCGCTTCATTGGCGTTGGCGTGGGATTCGCACGGCTGGTGGATTTGTCGAATATGAGCGTTTTTGAAGTCGTAGACATAGTTTGCATCCCTAGCGACTAAACGGCGAATGCAAAAGCAAGAAGGAGTTACATGTCAATTATTGTTAGCGCGATGTTGAATATAATTAACGTTAAGTACGTGAAAGTAAACATAAGGAGCATGCTTATTTCGCCCTCATTCGAAGTCGCATTCCGCATCGCTCATGTCTTTGGCAAGCCGTTGGAAGAGGTGTTCCACTGGACCGAATGATGGTCAACAGGGCGTCACCTGTTCGCGGCGCGGTTGTTGACGCTAAGGCGTTTTGGTTAAGGCGGCCTTGGCCTCGGGCGTATTGTCGGTGAAAATACCGTCAACACCGGCCGCAAGATATGCCTTGATTTCACCGTCCAAATCTCCGGCGGCTGCGGGATTTAGACCCGATTTGTAATTGATCGGCAGGAAGTAATTCTCGCGCCGGAATGTCCAAGGATGCACTTTCAACCCCGCAGCATGGGCATCTGCTACAAATGATGTCGGTTTTCCCAAAACGCCCAATGCGTTGCGCGGGATAATCATCGACTTGCTCGGTCCAACGCCGCCGGCATAAGCCGATATCGCTTTCAGCCCGGCGGGCGTCGCCATCGCAGAATATGTCATCTCGGCATGGTCAGCCGGGCCGCCGTCCGCATCCATCAACTGGACCAGGGGAACTTTGGTTTTGGCCCGCAACGCTTTCAGATTATCGATTTCAAAGCTTTGGATGAACACCGCGCTGCTGGCTTTATTATAGCCGAACCGGTCGAGCATCGCCAACAACGGCCCCTCATGCGGCAATTTGATTGAGGCAAAATAGCTGGGATGTTTGGTTTCCGGATATACGCCAACGGCAACCGCGCGGCCCTTATTAACCTGCACCAATAACTCCAGAATTTCTTGAAACGTCGGCACCTCAAATTGACCGTCACGCGCCTTGCTGCGCAGCAACGGCAAGCGTTCTTTTGCGCGTAGGGTTTTCAATTCGGCAAGCGTGAAATCCTCTGTGAACCAGCCGGTTTTTTTCTCGCCGTCGATTGTTTTGGACGTTTTGCGCGCGGCAAATTCGGGATGATTGCCAACATCGGTGGTTTCCGAAATTTCGTTTTCGTGGCGCGCGACCAGCACATTGTCTTTGGTCAACACCAGATCGGGTTCGATATAATCCGCGCCCGCATCAATCGCCGCCTGATATCCGGCAATTGTGTGTTCGGGCCATTCACCCGAAAGGCCGCGATGGGCAATGATGATCGGGCGGGCATTAAGTGCGGGCATATTGACGGTATCCGGCAAAGAGCAACTGGAAACAAACAGCGAAAGGCAAAGGGCAATGAAGGTCCGGATCATGCTTTACGCTTGGCCCGGTGAGATGACAATTGCATGACGGATCAGGTTTTCCGCAACGCAGTGACTTCCACCTCAAACTTCATCTCCGGCTTTACCAGGCCGCAGACAATGCAGCTGGCGGCGGGACGGATATCGCCAAACCGCTCGCCCAGCACCGGGCCGATCATGTCCCAATACGCCATATCGGTGATGTAGTAGGTTGCCCGCACCACATCGGTTAGGGCAAATCCGCCCTGTGCCAAGGCGGCTTCGATCACGGACAGCGCGTTGCGAACCTGATCGCAAACATCATCGGGCATAATGCGCGTTTCGGGATCATAGCCCGTTGTCCCGGCGACAAAACACCAGTCACCTTGCACAACGGCGCGGCTGTAACCAACTGCTTTTTCAAACGGCGAACCGGAAGAGATCAGGGTGCGTGTCATCATTATTCCTTTGCTGAAGACGATAATATTTGGCGCTGTTCATCGAGTGATATCAACAGGTCGGCGCGTGCTGGCATTTCACCGGCAATATGGCAAGTCATCCGTTCATAATGGGCAATGAACCGCGCGATTTGATCATCGGTCATTGCCGCGGGCGGGCGATTGGCCCCGGCCTTGGCGATCATCTCATGTTCTTGCTGGCACCGCCATTGATAAACGATGCCGAACGAGGGCGGGCGCAAATAAATCAGTCTATCGATTACACTGAACAGCGCATGCGTTGGCCCGGCGAGATGGGCGTTGATAGCACGCCGCCAAATACCGTGAGGGTCTTCATCGCGTTCGAGTGCATTTACCGGTTCAGCAAGGGCCGCGTCATCTTGCGGGCGCGCACCGACGCACCATCCTTCAAACAGGATTATGTCGCAGCGTTCCTGTATTAGCGGCCACTCAGATTGCGGCAATGGCTCATCTGTCTGTTTGGCAAAGCGGGGCAAACGCACGGGCGCGCCGCGTTTAAGTTTGGCAAACACCTCAAGCCCAAGCGCAACGTCGTGCGTTCCAGCAGGGCCGCGCGTGACGAACAGCGGGTGGACCGACGCGGCGAGCTCATTCCGTGCCGCGCGGCCAATGTACAAATCATCGAGCGACAAGACCGCAACATGCAAACCTTGCTCTTCAAAATAAGCCGCCACTTGCGCAGATGCGGCCGACTTGCCCGAAGCCTGCGGGCCGCATATCCCGACGACCAAGGGCTCACCATCGGCACGCCACGCCGTTATATGGTCAGCGATCAGGCGCGCAACCGGGTTCATTTGGCGAACGTGGCAGCCCAGATATCCGGCTTGAAACCGACCAAAATACCGCCTTGATATTCAACCACGGGGCGTTTGATCATCGAAGGTTGCGCCATCATCAGCGCAATTGCCTTGGCCTCGGTCAGGTCCGCTTTATCCGCATCGGGGAGTTTCTTAAATGTCGTACCGGCGCGGTTCAGCACAGTTTCCCAGCCAGCCGCATCGCACCAAGCGGATAGCTTGCCCGCATCGGCTCCGGCTTTTTTATAGTCGTGGAAGGTGTAAGCGATGCTGTGCGCATCCAACCAGACCCGCGCTTTTTTGACGGTATCGCAATTGGGGATGCCGTAAACGGTGACGGTCATGCTTTACCCTCTTCTGCCAATGTTCCGGCCTGAACAAAGCTCATCTTATTGCCATCAGGATCGCGGACATAGGCGCCATAGAAATTTGGCCCATAAATCGGGCGCGGGCCGGGATCGCCTTCGTTGCTGCCGCCATTGGCAAGCGCAGCGGCATGCGCCGCGCCGACTGCTTCGTGTGAGGCGCATCCAAATCCGGGCATCGAACCATTGCCGGGAATGGCGGCTTGCTGATCATGGGGCCGTGCAATCCAGATGCTCGTTCCCCCTGCGATCGTATAACCGAAAGTGATGTCGCCATAATCATGGGTCAGCTTGCCACCGATATGCGGCATCACCGCATCGTAAAAGAGCCGGGAACGCGCCAGATCATTCGATCCGATCATAATATAGTCAATAGACATTGAGTGATCCTCCATTTCGCGATGATGCCTTAGCTGTCATCGATAAGCAGTGGCAAGTGTGAGTGGTAACAATGGCGGCTAGATAGTGTTTGCATACAAAAATTAGCTTTTAATGAAAAGATTTCGTCATTCCCGCGAAGGCGGGAATCCATCACCTGCACTCGAATTCCACGCGAGTTGGTTTAGATTTCATAGGTCAGGTGATGGATTCCCGCTGACCTTTGGTCAGTTTATCCTGAGCGCCTGCCTTGCAGGCAGTCGAAGGGCGGGAATGACGAAGGTCATGTTTTGTAATCCGAATGTGAGCATTAACTACCGCTCGCACCGATATGGCACGATACCTCCAATTACCGTTTCACCTTGCCACCGGGAAAAAATAGGGTATTCACCCTATATTGATTTGGGAGGATACAACATGAATGACATGACGCAGATAGCGGCCAATGCGACCGAGCCTGATCCATTTGATGTGTCGCGCGCTGAACTTTACGTGACCGACACTTGGCACGAACCGTTCCGAAAGCTGCGTGCCGAGGCACCGATCCATTATGTCGCGGACTCGCGCTTTGGTGCTTATTGGTCGGTCTCCACGTACAAACCGATTGTGCATATTGAGGCGCTGCCCAAGATATTCTCTTCGTCGTGGGAATATGGCGGCATTTCGATTGCCTTTGATGCCAATGAACTGCTGGAAGGTGAAATCCGGCTGCCGATGTTTATCGCGATGGATCCGCCGCGCCATACCGGGCAGCGGCGCACAGTTGCGCCCGCTTTTGGTCCGTCTGAAGTCGCCGCGATGAAGGCCGAGGTGCAGCAACGCACCGGCGAAGTGCTTGATTCCCTGCCGATTGGCGAACCGTTTGATTGGGTCGAAAAACTGTCGATCGAACTGACCACCGGCATGCTTGCACGGCTGTTCGATTTTCCGTGGGTAGAACGGCACAAGCTAACCGAATGGTCCGATATCGGCGGTGATGTTGAATTGATCCGGCGTCCCGGCGGCCTTGAAGTTCGCAATACAGCCATGTTTGAAATGGGCAGCGCATTTGGCCAGCTGTGGCAGGAAAAGGCGCAGAATCCGGGTAAGGACTTGATCTCAATCATGCTGCAATCCGATGCGATGAACGAAATGAGCCAGGAAGAATTCATCGGCAATCTTGTCCTGCTGATCGTCGGCGGCAATGACACGACCCGCAATTCTATGACCGGATTTGCCTATGGCTTGCATAGCTTTCCCGAAGCGCGCGCGATGTTGGAGGCGGATCCGTCGTTGATTCCTAACGCGGTCAGCGAACTGATCCGTTGGCAGACGCCGCTGGCCCACATGCGCCGGACGGTTGAAGAAGATACCGAGATGGACGGGCATCAGATGAAAAAGGGCGACAAGGTTGTGCTCTGGTACATTTCTGCAAACCGCGATGAGACCGTGTTTGAAGACGCCGACACCATCAAGCTGGACCGGGAAAATGCGCGGCGGCATCTGGCCTTTGGCTATGGCATCCACCGCTGTGTCGGTGCGCGCGTTGCTGAATTGCAACTGGTAACATTGCTGGAAGAAATGGCCAAAAGGCGGCTGCGCGTCAATGTACTAGAAGAGCCTGAACGCGTGCCCGCTTGCTTCGTGCATGGTTACAAAAAACTGATGGTCGAATTGTCGCATTACTGATGATCGTAAAAACCCGCGACCGGATTGTGCACGAAGCGCGGCTGCTGTTCAACGCGCAGGGTTATGGCAATGTCACCACGGCGACACTCGCCGCGCATCTGGGTATTTCCGAAGGCAATCTTTGGTATCATTTCAAGACCAAGCGGGCCATCTTGCAGGCGATTGCCGGGCAATATGCCGGCATGATCGAAGCAAGACTGGGATTGGCCCCGGCGGCGAGCGGCGATGTCATGACGGAATATACCAGATTGCTGCAGGCGGTGATCGATGAATTCCGCACATTCCGGTTCTTGTATCGCGACCAGAAAGATTATGGCGACCATGTCGAACCCATCGCCGCCCATGCGCCCGAATGGATTGAACGAACCTATGTCCAGCTGCACACATATTTGGGGGCGATGGTAACCGCCGGGCTGTTGAACTGGCCATGCGAACGCTTGCATGATCTGGCGGTCAACGCGACGATCATATTGCGCTATGGCCTCGACCATTACCGCGAATTGGGTGTGCCAACCGAAGAAGGTTCAGGCGCAGTGCAAAAGACTTTGCTGCGGCATTTGACGTTGTTTGAACACGCGCTGCGGCCCGAAGCAGCCGAACAATTGCGGCAGTCCATCGACCGGATTGAGGTAGGTTTGAAAGAACCGTCACTGCTGGCCGCGGCTTAGGTTTAGAACGAGAGGCACAAAATATGATTCGTCACCCACGAGAAGCGAAGCGACGAAGCAATCCAGAGTCGCGCAAAACAACCCTGGATTGCTTCGCTTCGCTCGCAATGACGAATGATGCAGATTAACGGCACGGCGCTCTAACTAACCAAACGACTTTCGCTAAGCTAGCGGAAGTGCGAACCTTGAAATAAAAAAAGAGTGTTTCGATTGCGCGCCGATGTTGACGTGGACGCTCGTTATGGGCGAGAAACTGGTTTGACCAAGGGGGTTGACCGGGGTCACTATATATTGACAAGCTACTATGTTGTAGCTACATTGTAGCCATGATTTCAACCGATACTGTACGTGCCCGCATCGACAGCGATACCAAGGCCGCGGCTAGCAAGGCGCTTGCCGCCATGGGGCTGTCGGTGTCTGACGCCATCCGCATGATGCTCCGCCGCGTTGCTGATGAAAAGCGGCTACCTTTCGAGGTTAAGGTGCCCAATGCCGAAAGCCTGAATGCTAAACATGAATTGGAAGCCGGAAAAGGTAAGCGGTTCAAGTCAGCCGATGCGCTGTTCGACGATCTGGGAATCTAAGACTTGCGAGAGGTCGTTCGGTCAACAGCGTTCAAGAAAGATGTGAAGCGCGCACAAAAGCGTGGCAAAGATATGGGCAAGCTGAAAGCTGCCATCCTGCTTTTGATTGACGATCAACCGCTAGAACCGCGCCACCGCGATCATCCCTTAAAGGGTGATTGGGTCGGCTACCGCGATTTGCATGTCGAGCCGGATTGGTTGTTGCTTTATCGGGTGACCGACGCGGAGTTGATGCTAGCGAGGACGGGGACGCACTCGGATTTGTTTGGGGAATAAAATCACCCAACTTCAAAAGATAGATACCTAAATGTGCTGGCCCCCTCCGGCAAAGAACAATAATCATGCCACGCAATTTGATATTCATTCTTCAGTTGAAGAAATATCTCTCGACCCTTTATGCTCCCAGCACTGGCATGAGATGCCCAATGCAATTCCCCTGATACCTTGCGACCCTCACATAAACGAAACGCAGCATCAATTGATGTAAGCTTTTTTGTGGGACGCCAATAAGCCGGATCATTCGTGAGGGCGATCACGAAAGATTTACCACGATGGACAGCATTGAATGCCTCTAGTCGCACGGCATCCTTCAGCACATCGTATCGTCTTAAGTCGGTAGCGCCGTGAGCTTTAAGCTGAAAAATTTCGCCTTCCAGTTCGTAAACAAGCCTTTTGGTCAGATATTTCAGCTCAATGCCGTAGATTGAACCATTGTACATTAGCACAATATCGGTTGCTCCGCCTTTGTGATAACCAAATGGCCTTTCGAGCCGTATCTGACAGTCGGGAAGCGTCTCTCGAAGGAGTATAGCAAACTCGTGCTGGAAGTCCGCTTCGGAGTGAAACACCGGCCGTCGAGAAGCCAAAGCCTTCATAATCGAGTGAATATCTAACATCCCCTCACTCCCACTCAATCGTCCCGGGCGGCTTGCTGGTGTAATCATACACGACGCGGTTGATGCCCTTGACCTCGTTGATGATCCGCGTGCTCACCCGGCTCAAAAACGCAGACTCAAACGGATAGATATCCGCTGTCATACCGTCGGTGCTGGTCACGGCTCTTAACGCGCACACATTATCATACGTGCGGTGGTCGCCCATCACGCCGACGGTGCGCACGGGGAGCAACACCGCGAACGCTTGCCAGATTTCGTCGTACAGCCCGGCCTTGCGGATTTCATCGAGATAGACCGCGTCGGCCAACCGCAATATGTCGCAGCGTTCTTTGGTAACTTCGCCCGGGATGCGGATGGCAAGGCCTGGCCCTGGAAACGGGTGGCGGCCGACAAAGGCGGGGGCCAGTCCCAGTTCGCGGCCCAGCACGCGGACCTCGTCCTTGAACAATTCGCGCAAGGGTTCGACCAGCTGCATGTTCATGCGCGCGGGCAAGCCGCCAACATTGTGGTGGCTTTTGATCGTAACGCTCGGCCCGCCGGTGAACGATACGCTTTCGATGACATCAGGATACAGCGTGCCTTGCGCCAAAAAGTCCGCGCCGCCGATTCTCTTGGCTTCTTCCTCAAACACATTGATGAATTCGCCGCCGATGAATTTGCGCTTTTTCTCTGGATCGGTGAGGCCCGCCAGCCCGGCCATAAAGCGGTCCTGCGCATCGACCACGACCAACGGAATATGATAATGTTCGCGGAACAGCTTCTCCACCTGTTCGCGCTCATTCATCCGCAATATGCCGCCGTCAACAAACACACAGGTCAGCTGGTCGCCGATGGCTTCATGGATCAGAATCGCCGCAACCGAGCTATCAACCCCGCCCGACAGCCCGCAAATAACCCGGCCGCTGCCGACCTGAGCGCGGATTTCGGCAATTTTGGTGGTGCGGAATTCGGCCATGGTCCAATCACCAGCAAGGCCGCATATCTTGTGAACGAAATTGCTGATCAGCTTGGCGCCGTCGGGCGTGTGGACGACCTCCGGGTGGAACATCGTGGTGTAATATTTGCGCGCCTCGTTGACGCAGATTGCAAACGGCGCGTTGGGCGATGTTCCGATAACCTCAAAGCCATCGGGCGCAACCGTCACGCGGTCGCCGTGGCTCATCCATACAGGATAGCTACCGCCGACATCCCAAATGCCGTCAAACAACGGGCTGGGTTTCAGTATCTCGACATCAGCGCGGCCAAATTCCGCCGCGTGCCCGCCCTCGACAGTTCCGCCCAACTGAGTGCATAATGTCTGCTGTCCGTAACAGATCGCCAGGATCGGCAGGCCGCTGTCCAGCACCACTTGCGGCGCACGCGGGCTGCCGTCGGTGGTAACCGATGCGGGACCACCGGACAGGATAATGCCCTTGGGCTGCATCCGCGCAAAGGCGGCTTCGGCGGTGTTGAACGGAGCGATTTCGGAATAGACCCCGGCCTCGCGCACGCGGCGGGCGATGAGCTGGGTCACCTGGCTACCAAAGTCGATGATAAGGATGGAATCGCTGGGTTGAAGTGTCATTGCCAGCCGATAGGACGCGGCGGCGATGCTGTCCAGATGGCGAACGATTATTCCGCCGTTTTGGCTTTCACTTTCACTTTCACTTTGGCTTTGTGCGCGGCGATCTGTGCATCGAGATCGGTGATGCGGATGCGTTCGGGGCTATCTTTGGCCAGCCCCTTTTGCCGGGCCGAAGCCCACAGGGCGTTGCGTTCTGATTGCATGTTTTTGAGGTAGAGATCAGCCATGGATTATGCCTTAGCCGCCGTTTGGGCGTGGGCCAACCGTTTTTGCTATCCTATATTCTGTCATGCAACATTCGCATTTCGGTAACCATTTGCCGTTAAGGCTACTTTCGACTTGGAGGCATGATATTGCGTAACGAGAATTTTGACTTATCCGGCACGCCGTTGGCACGCGGTTCTGTTCCCGATGCAGAGGATATTCCCGCTGCGCTGTTGCTGCGCCGCGTCGAAAATTTTCTGCGCGACGGTCAACCGCGCCATGCCATCGCGCACATCTGTGATATGACCGGCGTCGACCGCGATCAAGCGGCGGAATTTGTCGCCAGCCTGCAGGCGAACGTTTTCAAATAGGTTCTGATGCTATTGGTATTGATGTCATGGGCTGTGTTGATATCCACAATTTACTTATTTAAAAAGGATATCGTCATTCCCGCGCAGGCGGGAAGGTGGATTCACATTCGAAGTGCAACAATTGTTGTTTTGGTAGGAATATCTCGGCGGGGGTTTTGAACGCA
>JAYUPJ010000029.1:0-4010 GCA_043760195.1 Sphingomonadales bacterium
TGGCACAGCTTTAGGATGCTGCCTAGATATTCATCGGGGCAGTATATGGTCGCCTCAATCCACGGCTCCTGAATTTCCGCGATGCGGTTGATGTCGGGCATGTCGGCGGGGTTGTGCAGCTCCATATCGCGCGCGTCTTCGGTTTTGCTGCGGCTGAGTTTTAGTTTGTAGACAACCGACGGCGCGGTGGTGATCAGGTCTAGGTCGAACTCGCGGGTCAGGCGTTCCTGGATGATCTCAAGGTGCAAAAGTCCAAGGAAACCGCAGCGGAAGCCGAAGCCCAATGCCGCGCTGCTCTCGGTTTCAAAACTAAAGCTCGCGTCGTTGAGGCGAAGCTTGCTGATGCTTTTTAGGCGGTCGTAGAAATCGAACACTACTTCGTTGAGCGGCAGTTCGTAAACGATCTGCGCGCGGCCGCCCACGTATGTCAGCTGTTTCTGCACGCCGCGCCGGTCTTGGCATAGTTTCAATATGCTGCCGAGATATTCGTCGGGGCAATAGATGGTCGCCTCGATCCACGGCTCCTGAATTTCCGCGATGCGGTTGATGTCGGGCATATCGGCGGGGTTGTGCAGCTCCATCTCGCACGCGTCTTCGGTTTTGCTGCGGCTGAGTTTCAGCTTGTAGACCACCGACGGCGCGGTGGTAATCAGGTCGAGGTCGAACTCGCGGGTCAGGCGTTCCTGAATGATTTCCAGATGGAGCAGGCCGAGGAAACCGCAGCGGAAGCCGAAGCCCAATGCGGCGCTGCTTTCGGTCTCAAAGCTGAAGCTTGCGTCGTTGAGGCGCAGTTTGCTGATACTTTCGCGCAGTTTTTCAAAGTCTGCCGCGTCGGTGGGAAAGAGCCCGCAGAACACCACGGGTTGCACTTCTTTAAAGCCCGGCAGTGCCTCAGCGGCGGGGCGTTTGGCGTCGGTGATCGTGTCGCCGACGCGGGTTTGCGCGACTTCCTTGATCTGGGCGGTGATGATGCCGACTTCGCCCGCCGCGATTTCGGTCAGGATTTCAAGCTTGGGCCGCATACAGCCAACGCGGTCGACCAGATGCTTGGTCCCGGCGGCCATGAACTGGATTTCCTGGCCCTTTTTGATGATGCCGTCGATGACGCGGATCAAGATGACGACGCCCAAATACGGGTCGTACCATGAATCGACCAGCATGGCCTTGAGCGGCGCGGCGCGGTCGCCCTTTGGCGGCGGGATGCGGGTGACGATGGCTTCGAGGACTTCGTTAATGCCTATCCCTGACTTGGCGCTGGTGAGGACGGCGTTATCCGCAGGGAGCCCGATGATTTCTTCAATCTCTGCCTTGACCTTTTCAACTTCGGCGGCGGGCAGGTCGATCTTGTTGATGACGGGGACGATTTCATGGTCATGCTCGATGGATTGGTAGACGTTGGCGAGCGTTTGCGCCTCCACGCCTTGCGCCGCGTCGACCACGAGCAGCGCGCCTTCGCATGCGGCAAGGCTGCGCGAGACTTCATAGGCGAAATCGACGTGGCCCGGCGTGTCCATCAGGTTGAGTTCGTAAGTGATACCGTCTTTGGCGGTATAATCCAGCCGCACGGTCTGCGCCTTGATCGTGATCCCGCGTTCTTTTTCGATGTCCATATTATCGAGCACCTGCGCGCTCATTTCACGCTCCGTGAGCCCGCCGGTGGTCTGGATCAAGCGGTCGGCAAGCGTCGATTTGCCATGGTCGATATGCGCGATGATGGAGAAGTTGCGGATGCGGGAAAGTTCAATCGTCATGTGGTCTGGTTTTCAATGCATAATGCGGGGGCACAATATCCCCGGCGGTCCTGCGCGCCATTAGCAGCGGGCGCGGGTTAAGGGAAGGGGGCAGCTACTTTGCCAGCCACAAGTTTGCCGCTTACGCTTTCGCCAACCACTCGGCCAGCATCGCGTTCACCTGTTCGGGGGCCTCTTGCTGGACCCAGTGCGATACGCCCGGCAAACGGTGCAGCGTCAGGCCGGGAACCCACTGTTCGGTTCCCTCCGTGCAATGAATGTTCAACGCCGCGTCTTCCTCGCCCCAAATCATCAGCGTCGGCACGTCGATGCGGCCATCGCCGGATTCGGCGTCCATGTCATAATCACGTAGCAAAGCGCGGTAATAATTGACCATCGCGGTGATCGCGCCGGGGCGTAAAGCGGCATCGGCGTAAACCTGAAGCACGTTGGGCGGAAAACGGGTCTTATCAACGGCCATTTTATAGAAGGCGTCTTTTATTGCTTGCGCGCCGCCGCGCAGCAGGCCCTTTTCCGGGATCACCGGCAATTGGAAAAAGAAAATGTACCAGCTTTTCCAAAACTGCCGCCATTTGCCGATTTCGCGGCGCGCTACTTTGGGATGCGGCACGTTCATAATCACCAGCTTGGTGAGCGGACGCATTTTCTTGATGGCGAACATCCATGCGACGATTGCGCCCCAATCATGCGCGATTAGCATGACTTCGGATGCAGGATGTTCCGCCTGCGCCGCATCGATCAACGCGGCCACGTCGTCGAGCAAATGGTTGATCGCATAGTCACTGCGCCGCGCCGGTCGGCTGCTGGCGCCATAGCCGCGCATATTGGGTGCCCAAACCCGCCAGCCTTTTTCGGCGAGCATGGGCATTTGATACCGCCAGCTGTAATTCAGTTCGGGAAATCCGTGCAGACATATCGCCAACTTGTCTTGGGCTCCGGCTGGCGGATAGATTTCTGCGAGCTCGAAACGCTGGCCATTGGCTTCGACAAACCGCTGTATAATTCCGCTGCTTGCTTCAGCGGACCAGCTAAATTGGGTCACAATCGTTTTTCCTGATAGCTAACGGTTTTGCCGTTTTCGAGTGTGGCACGGCCAATTTCGGCAAAGCCCATATTTTCATGGAATGCCATTGATCCCGGGTTCGGCGGATCAAGATTAATCTCGCAAGTCACGCGGACATGGCCCGCAGATTTTGCCAAATCAAACAGCTGCGTGTAGTAATGCCGGGCCAGACCTTTGCCGCGTGTATGCGCGGCCACTATGATCCGGTCGACGTAAACGAATTGATCGAAACGTTCCTTAAACCATAAAAAATTGGCACCATCATACGGCGCGTCCTGATCAAAACTAATCAGCAATCCGTGCATATCATCGGTTTTGCTGAAAAACGCATTGGCAATCATTTGTTCCAAAGCGGGCAGATCAAGTGGACCTGTTTCAACGGCATGGGCGTTATTCAGCGCCAAGATGTGTTGCAGCATATTCAATGTTAAGTCCCTAATCTTTCACGCATTTAGCGTAGCCGCACGAAATGAATTGTACAGAAACGTCGTTTATGATGAAATTAGTGCTTGCATGATTGACGCCTGCCCAACGGAAGTGCACTCTGACTGCAGAGAAATAAAGGAGACGGGACAGCATGTCAGGGAAAAAAGGCGCGGAGAAAACTGCCACCGGGAAAAAGACCGCGAAGGCTGCGTTCGGAGCATTCGATGCCGCCAACGAGGCGACCATGGCGCTGGGACCAATGGCAGGCTTGGCCCGGGAAGATTTTGCCGGTGCGATTGGATTGTTGCTGCGGCAAACAGCGGCGCAGCCCGATTTGATATTTAAGACCGCAACGGGGATGAGTGAAGATTTCGTCAAAATAATGACTGGCAAGTCGGAACTAGCGCCCGATCCCAAAGACAAACGATTCATGGATCCGGCATGGCGGTTCAATCCATTTTTTAAGGCCGGCGCGCAATACTATCTGGCGGTGCAAAAGGGCGTAAAGGATTGGGTCGGCGAACTGGAACTTGATGCGTTGGAAAAAGACCGGGCAAATTTTGTCAGCCAAATGATCATTGATGCATTGGCACCAACCAACACATTGATCGGCAATCCCACGGCACAAAAAATGCTGGTCGATTCCGGCGGACTTTCGCTGATCAAGGGATTGAAAAATGCCTATGATGACATGACCAAAAACGACATGATGGTCAGTCAGGTGAACAAGAAGCCGTTTAAATTGGGCGAGAATGTTGCCACGTCAAAAG
>JAYUPJ010000030.1:0-9544 GCA_043760195.1 Sphingomonadales bacterium
TGCCATTGATAAGCGGATCAAAGTCGAATTTCCGGGCGATGCGGCGCCTTCGCTGGAGGGTAAGCCCAACATGCGGCGTTATTTTGCGCTGGCCAATTACATGAAGCGGTTCAGCCTGATCCTGAGTTACAATTGGGGGGCCATGGACGGAGTGATGGCGCATACTTTGCTGGGGCGCCGCGCAGGATTACGCCCGCTGATCCACCATGAAGACGGATTTGGCGAGGAAGAGGCCGAACGGTTAATCTGGAAAAGAAACTGGTTCCGCACGATTGGTTTGCAGCGCAGCCATTCGTTGGTTGTGCCATCAAAGACGCTGGAGAAAATTGCCCAGGCCGCTTGGCATCAACCCGCCGAGAAAATTGCCCGCTTCCCCAACGGGATCGACGTGAAGCGATTCTTAAAGCCGTGCCAGCGCGGAGCGTTTCCCGGCTTCGTAAAGCGCGACGGCGACATTGTTGTCGGCACAATCGCGGGATTGCGGACGGTTAAGAATATTCCGCGGCTGGTTCGTGCGGTTGCCGCGGCTGGCCCAAATGTTCGCTTGGCGGTGGCGGGTGAAGGGCCGGAACGCGATGCCATCGCCGCCGAAGCACAGCGATTGGGCATAGCCGACCGGCTGATGATGCCGGGATTTCTAAAGGATCCGGCGCGCTATGTCGGGTTGTTTGATATATTTGCTTTATCGTCCAACAGCGAACAATATCCGATCTCTTTGGTTGAGGCGATGGCGGCGGGCTGCGCCGTGGTCGCCACCGACGTTGGCGATATCCGCGATATTGTGTCCACCGCCAATAGAGAATATATTGTCCCCAAAGATGATGATGCTTTTGCGGCGGCTATCCGGCATCTCGCCGGGAATGTTGCCTTAAGAAAAGAGCTTGGCGAGGCGAACCGCACCCGCGCCCATTTGGAATATGACGAGAGCAGAATGTTTGCGCGCTACCGCCAGCTATATGGATCTGCGATGGGCCGCGCCGATTTTGCAAGACAAGACTGACAGCATGGTTTAGCGGCTTTGGCAGGGAAATACCAAGCGCACGCCGTTTGCCAAATTGCATCGATAGGGGTCATTATTGTGTTCAAGGGTCTTAAACCGATCATGTATGCTGGCCGCGAAGTGTGGCCATTGGTCGAAGGCGGCAAAGGTGTCGCTGCAACCAATCACGCCAGTTCGGGCGCATGGGCGGCTGCGGGAGGCATCGGCACGATCTCTGCCGTTAACGCCGACAGTTACGACGATGACGGCAATGTCATTCCCCAGGTATTTCACGGACGCACCCGCGAAGAACGCCATGAAGAGCTGGTCGAATATGGCATTCGCGGCGCAGTTGCCCAGATCAAGCGTGCGCACGAAATTGCGGGCGGTAAAGGCGCGCTCAACATCAATGTGCTGTGGGAAATGGGCGGAGCGCAGCGGATTCTGCACGGCGTTCTGGAACAGACCAGAGGCATGGTTCAGGGCGTAACCTGCGGCGCGGGAATGCCGTACAAGCTGTCCGAAATCGCGGCGCAGTATGAAGTATACTATCTGCCGATCATCAGTTCCGCGCGCGCCTTTCGCGCGCTTTGGAAACGCGCCTATCACAAGGTTCCCGAATGGATGGCGGCGGTGGTTTATGAAGATCCGTGGCTTGCGGGCGGGCATAACGGCCTGTCCAATGCCGAAGATCCGAAATCACCCGAAGATCCCTATCCCCGGGTAAAAGCGTTGCGCGATACGATGCGCGCTGAGGGTATCGCGGATGATGTACCGATCATCATGGCCGGCGGCGTGTGGCATTTGCGCGACTGGCAAAACTGGATTGATAATCCGGAACTTGGCCAGATTGTGTTTCAGTTCGGCACGCGGCCCTTGTTGACGCAGGAAAGCCCGATTCCAATCGGCTGGAAAGACGCGCTGACCAAGATTCCCGAAGACGGCGTCTTGCTGCACAAATTTTCGCCCACAGGTTTTTATTCAAGCGCGGTTATCAATCCGTTTCTGGAATCGTTACAGGGCCGGTCGGCGCGGCAGGTCAATTTCGTAACAGAGGCGACCGAGCAAAATAGTGCCCGGCTGGATGTCGGCGTTAAGGGCAAGAATTTTTGGGTAACCCCTGCCGACCTGATGCGCGCCCGTGAATATTATGCACAAGGATACACCGAAGCGCTCAAAACCCCCGACGACAGCGTGGTTTTTGAAACGCCGACGGCCCGTGATGTGATCCGCAAAGATCAAAAAGATTGCATGGGTTGTTTGTCGCATTGCGGATTTTCGTCTTGGAAAGACCATGACAATAACTCCACCGGACGGCTTGCCGACCCGCGCAGCTTTTGTATCCAGAAAGCATTGCAGAATATCGCGCACGGTGCGCCCATCGATGAAAATTTGATGTTCGCCGGGCACAGCGCTTATCTGTTTGGCAAGGACCCGTTTTATTCGAACGGCTTTGTGCCGACCGTGAAACAATTGGTCGACCGGATATTGACCGGCGACTGAAGCATGGCCGCGTTCAGGCTAGGCAGGGCCGAGTTGACGCCGGTCTGCGCCAGATTGATTGCGTAATTAACCGTTGGTTTATTCTCTCGCGCTAGCTTCGCAGCTCTGGAGGCTTGCTATGGGTGCGATGAGTTCACAATTTCGAAAGGTCGAACCGGCCAGCATAGAACGCCGAATGGCAGCGCGCCGTGACAGTGCGTCGCGGCAAGTGACGATCAAGCGGCCGGATGCGCGAAGCCACTCTGCCCAGCTTGCCGATCTTTCCAAATATGGCTGCCGCTTAGCGATCAAGACAAAGCTCAATGTCGGAGAATGCATTTCCATCCACTTCGGGATCGGTTCAGCCATTACCGCGACGATTGTATGGAACGCAGAATCAATGCTGGGCTGCCGGTTCAGTGAAGCATTGGATGCGGCGCTGTTCCGCCAAATGACATTGGCGGCCAACTGACCCCGTGTAAATAGGCCCTCAATCCAAATCCCACGCCCGTTCGCCGTGGCTCGATATATCCAGCCCGTCTCTTTCCGCGTCTTTGGCGGCGCGCATTGGCAATACCATCGACACCATATATCCGATGATGACGGTCATCACGGCGGAGAACGCAGCGACGGTTCCGACACCGACCAATTGGATCCAAAGCTGCGATGCGATGCCTGCGCCTTCTGCGTATCCGGTGCCGCCGAACACTTCGCTGGCGAACACCGCAAGTAATAGCGATCCAATAATGCCGCCGACGCCGTGCACCGCGAAAACGTCTAGGGAATCGTCAATCTTCAGCTTTCCTTTGACCAAGCCGACGGCATAGAAACAGACGACCGCCGCGAAGATACCGATCAACGTAGCGCCGCCGGGGCCAACGACGCCAGCGGCGGGTGTGATCGTCGCCAACCCGGCAACGGCGCCTGTGGCAAAGCCAACCGCAGTCGGTTTGCCGACCTTGATTTTCTCGATCAGCAGCCAGACCAACGCGGCCACCGATGCAGCCATGTGGGTGTTGATAATGGCACTGGCCGCGCCAATGTCACTTGCGGTCAGGGCCGATCCGCCATTGAAGCCAAACCAGCCAACCCACAGCAGACCAGCACCGACCATCGTGAGTGCGGGGCTATGCGGTGGCAGCAGCGTTTTATTAAAGCCGTGCCGCGCGCCGAGCATCTTGGCGAGTACCAGTGCAGCAACGCCGGCCGTTGTATGAACGACGATGCCGCCAGCGAAATCGATCGTGCCAAGCGTCGAAAGCCAGCCACCGCCCCACACCCAACGCGCGATCGGGACGTAAACGATCAGGCTCCACAACACCGAAAATGCGACGACCCAGCCAAAGCGGATTCGTTCGACAAAGGCACCGATAACGAGCGCGGGTGTGATGATCGCAAAGGTCATCTGAAACAGGACAAACGCACTTTCAGGAAGCGTCGTATCAACGCGGAGATCGGAGAGATTAGCCAGAAACGCATTGCCGAACGACCCGACAAACGCGCCGCCTTCACCAAAGACCAGTGAATAACCGCACACCGCCCAGAATAGCGATACGGTACATGTCATCGCAAAACAGTGCATCACGACCGAAAGCACATTCTTCGCGCGGACGAGGCCACCGTAAAATAACGCAAGGCCGGGGATGGTCATCATCAAAACAAGTGCGGACGAAACCAAAACCCACGCGGTATCGCCGCTATCTGAAACCACGATTGGTTGAGCCTGTGCCGATGCGGTGCCAAGCGCGAGGATGGCGATTCCGGTTGCCAGCAGACGACGCATTACGTTCCCCTTGATTTTGTTGCCAAGCCGCTAGGCCAACCGCCTGATTGTTTCAACCCCACGCACGTTAAGACCATATCATTTCAAATCCAGCCATCGAGCACTTGATCGGGCGGACGCAGGCCGTCGCTCCACGCGCGGATATTGGCGATCACCTTCTCGCCCATCGCTTCGCGCCCTTCGTAGGTCGCCGAACCCATGTGCGGCAACAGCACCGTATTTGAGAGCGCGAGCAGCCGTGGATCGATGTCAGGTTCATTCCAGTAAACATCGAGCCCCGCACCGGCGATCCGGCCTGCTTCCAGCGCCTCAATCAGCGCGTTCTCATCAATGATCTCGCCGCGCGCGGTATTGATGATGAAGGCATGGCGTTGCATCAGCGCGATTCGCCGCGCGTTGATCAATTCGTGCGTTTCGGCGGTGTGCGGGCAGTTGATCGAAATAATGTCCGATTGCGCGAGCATCACGTCGAGGTCAGGCGCGAATGTTGCGCCAAGCTCGCTCTCCTTGGCTTCGGGCAGGCGTGAGCGATTGTGATAAAGCGTTCTGATGCCAAAACCCTTGGCGCGCTGTGCCACGGCGCGACCGATCCGTCCCATACCGACAATGCCCAGCACTTTACCGTTGACGCGGTGACCAAGCATCACGCTTGGTTTCCATCCACCCCAATCGCCCTGCCGGATGATTTTTTCGCCTTCGCCCAGACGGCGCGGCACCGAAAGGATCAGCGCCATCGTCATGTCGGCGGTATCCTGCGTCAGAACCCCCGGCGTATTGCTGACGATGATTCCCTTCGCGCGCGCGGCATTGAGATCGACATGATCAACGCCGACGCCGAAATTGGCGATCAATTTGAGCTGCGGGCCGGCCTGCTCGATCAGCGCCGCGTCAATCCGGTCGGTAATTGTCGGGACGAGAACAACCGCGCTGGCAACGGCGCGTTCAAGCGCATCGCGGCTCATCGCCTGCCCTGACAGATTGATGTCCGCGTCAAACAATTCGCGCATCCGGTCCATCACATGGTTGGTGAGTTCGGTCGTGACAACAATACGCGGTCGGGCAGGGCGGGGTTCGGCTTGTGGCATCGCCATTTGCTAGGATGATCGGTAACGCGCTGCAAGCACCGCTTGAAGCGCAAGCGCATTTTGTGGCAAGGCCATCGAGTGATCAAGGGGTTTGTCGATGTCGCGTAAGTTAGTTGTTATCGGGATTTTGTTAGTGGCTGGATGGGGCGCACCGCTTTGGGCGGCGGGTAAGCAACCCTATTGGGCGTCTATCTCGGCAGGGCAGGCGAAGATGCGCACTGGCCCCGGCCGCCAATTTCCCGCAAGCTGGTTGTATCAGCGTGCCAATCTCCCCGTGAAAGTGCTCGAAACCTATCCCAACTGGCGCCGTATTGAAGACCCTGATGGCACAATCGGGTGGATGCAGGCCAATCTGTTAAGCGAAGACCGCACGGGGCTCGTCATCGGCGAAGTGCGTCCACTGCGCGAAGCACCCGATGCATCCGCGCGGATCATATGGCGCGCCGAACCCGGCGTTGTCGGAAAGCTCAGCGACTGCAGCCGCGGCTGGTGCAAACTCGAGGTCCGCGGGCGGATGGGCTTCGTCGAAACGGGCCATATATGGGGTGTTGACGCACCCGACGCCAAACGCTGACCTTGCCCGCCTTGGCTTGGCAATATTGGGCGCTGGGCGGCGCGATCCTCGGGGCGATCATTGGCAGCTTTGTCGCAACACTTGTCCTGCGCTGGCCCGCTGAACGGTCGGTGCTGGCAGGGCGTTCGGCCTGCGATGCGTGCGCGAGGACATTGCGCATTGGCGAACTGATCCCGCTACTCAGTATCGTCGTCCAGCGGGGCCGGTGCCGCGCGTGCGGCGCGGCGATTGATCCGTTGCACTGGCAGATCGAGCTTGCGTGCGCGCTGGTGGGATGTATCGCGCTTGGCATTGCACCTGGTCTTGCCGGAATTGCTGGAGCGTTGTTCGGCTGGATGTTGATTGCGCTCATCGCGCTTGATCTCCGGCATTTCTGGTTGCCTGATAAACTGACATTCGTTTTAGCGCTGTCGGGGCTGGCTGCGGGGTTGGCCGGTTTGACGCCGTCGCTGTCTGACCGGATATACGGCGGGGTGGCAGGCTATTTAAGCCTGGCACTGATCGCCATTAGCTATCGGCATCTTCGCGGTCGTGAGGGGCTGGGTGGCGGTGACCCCAAACTGCTCGGCGCGATCGGCTTGTGGCTCGGATGGCAGGCGCTCCCGCTGGTCGTACTCGGTGGCAGCGGCGCAGGGCTCCTCTGGGTGACGGTGCGGGCCTTGCGCGGAAATGCGGTATCGGCCACCGACCGTTTGCCGCTCGGCGCGCTATTGGGGATCGCTGCGTTTCCGGTCTGGATTGCGTTGACAGGTGGGTATTGGGGGGCCGCATGAACGCAACCAACGCAGATCAACAACGCTAAATCCGGCCCGCGTTCTCCGCGCGACGAAGCAGCGTAATTCGTGCTTTACCGTAATCGCGCACGACGTCGGTTTCAAATCCGGCAACGATTACCGTTTCGCGTTTCGATGTTTCGATGCTGATCAGCGTTGAGGCTGCAATCCAGCCCTGTCGCGCCAGCTTATCAAGCGCAACGCTGCCTGCACCGCTTTCATAAGGCGGGTCGATCAGCACAAGATCGAACGGCTCATTTGCCTGGCCAAGCGCCATCACCGAACTGCCGCGCACGTCGGCACCCGCCGCACCAAGCGCTGTGATATTTGCCTTGAGCGCATCAAGCGCCACACGGTCGTTCTCAACAAAAGTACAGCGCGCAGCACCGCGTGACAGCGCCTCAAGCCCAAGTGCGCCGGTGCCCGCAAATAAATCGGCAACGCGCAAATCTTCAAAGCTGCCAAGCCGGCTAACGAGCATTGAGAACAGCGCCTCACGCGTCCGGTCTGCTGTCGGTCGCGTCGCATCGCCCTTGGGTGCGATCAGTGTCCGCCCGCGCCACTGCCCTGCGATGATCCTCATTTGAGCGTTTTGCGGAATGCCACCAGATCATGCTGGAGAACTTGATTGACCGCACCTGCGGCCATATCGCCAAGCACAAACGGGCCGTAACTTGTGCGGATCAGTCGGCTGACCTGAAGCCCGAGATGTTCAAGCACCCGCCGCACTTCGCGGTTTTTGCCTTCTTTGAGGCGTAGTTCGATCCAGGCATTCGCACCCGTCCGCCGTTCCATATTGGCGTTGATGCTGCCGTAACGGACGCCCTCGATTTCGATGCCGAGCATCAGGTCTTCAAGCTGGCTCTGCGACACCTTGCCGTAAGTGCGCGCGCGGTAGCTACGCTCGACGCCGGTTGCGGGCAATTCCATCTGACGCTTGAACTCGCCGTCGGTGGTGAGAAGCAGCAATCCTTCGGTATTGAGATCGAGCCGCCCGATCGGCATCACGCGCGGCAATCCTTCGGGAAGCTTGTCATAAATCGTCGCGCGACCCTTGGGATCGCGCTCGGCGGTCAGCAGCCCGGTCGGCTTGTGATACAGAAACAATTCGGTTGGTGCAGCGGCTTTCACGGGATCGCCGTCAACCGTCACGCCTTTGAGCGATTTGAGGATTGTTGCGGGCGTATCGAGCACTTTGCCATCAAGCGCGACACGGCCCTCAGCGATCATCCGCTCAATTTCACGGCGCGATGCGATGCCTGCGCGGGCAAGCAGCTTGGCAATCCGCGAGCCGTCTTCGCGTGGTTCGCGCGGGCCGCTCGCCGGTTTTGCGGTAATTGTCCCACTATTTGCGGCGGGCCGGTTTCGGTTGTAACCTCGAACATGTCTCATCCGAATGCCGTTAGAGAGATTTGAGGAGATTGACCATGCGCTTCGTAATTGGAACTTTGGCTGCTGTTTTCGTGGCGACGATCGCAGTCGCCGCACAGTCGGGGCCGTCTGCTGGTGCGGGCGTGCCGTCGACACCCGTGGCGATCGAGCTATTCACCAGCCAGGGCTGTTCATCCTGCCCGCCTGCCGACGCCATTGCCGCGCGTCTGGCGCGTGAGCCCAATAATGTCCTGATTACGCGCCCGGTTACTTATTGGGATCGGCTTGGCTGGAAAGATACGCTGGCGCGCGAAGACAATACATCGCTCCAAGGTGCCTATTCGACCAAGGGTCACCGCGGGTCGGGGGTTTATACGCCGCAAACGGTAATTCAGGGCGGCGATGCAGCGGTCGGTTCGCGCGAGAGCGAACTGCGCCAGTTGATTTCTGCGGAAAAGCGTAAATCGGGGCCTGCCATTTCGGCAGTTCGCACCGACGACGGCGGTCGGTCGGTGACGATTGAAGGCGCGGGCACGGGCACGGTGACTGTCGTCGCGCTCAAAAGCGAAACGACTGTACGCATCGGCAGCGGTGAAAATGGCGGCCGGACGGTCAAATATATCAACGTCGCGCTGTCTGATACCGAAGTCGGGCGCTGGTCGGGCGGAAAGACGACCGTCAAAATCCCCGGAAGCGTGTTCCAGGCACAGGGGGCTGATCGCTATGCTTTGATTATCCAATCGGGCCGGGCGGGACGGATCGTGGCAGCGCGCTATTTGTGATGTTTGACGGATTTGCCAATATCGAGCTGACATAGCGTTCACGACACGCAGTTTTGGGGAGTTCGGCATGTACCGATTGACAGCGTTTGCGCTTGCTATGTTTGCTTGGGCGTCTGCGGCATTTGCATCTTCGACCGTGGGTGTTTTGCTTGATGGTCGTGCGGAGCGGATCGCAGCGACTCTCAGCATGTTAACTATTCTTGCGCGTCATGTGACCCGCAATCTCGGCGTTAAAGCCTTGACTGCACTCCGTACTTAAAGCGTGACGACCTTACATCAATTCGTCTCCCCGTGCTTGACACGGGGTTAGGCTTTCTAATGCCGCTGTGAGGAAAGAAGCCTAACCCCGTGTCAAGCACGGGGAGACGAAAGTGGTTTGGTCATATGGCATCAAACTCTAGCGAAGCTCAATCACCCACGCGCGCCTCGATCAGATCGTGAAAACGCCGGATGCCGCCTTCGAGCGTGCCGAGCGTGAGGAATTCGACTGCGCCGGTTGATAGCCCTTCCTGCCCCAAAGCCGCCGCGCGGAAATCTTCGCCGCTGAAGACGCCGCCGTCGAGCAAATCCCAGCTGCGCTGCCAGTGCGACTGGGCCTTGTCGCTGTCTGGTTTGGCCGGGATCAGCATGAAATCCTCAACGAACGTGCGGTCAACGCCGCGCGGCATCAGCGTCATGATGTTCACATAGTCGGGGCTGACCACCACCACCGTCG
>JAYUPJ010000031.1:0-3966 GCA_043760195.1 Sphingomonadales bacterium
GGTGGCGCTTTGCATCCAGGCATCAAGATCGCCCTCTTCGGCAAGCAAACTCGCCAGCGGCATCAGCATGACCCGCGACGGATTGCCCGGCCGTTCAAACGCCGCACGGATCAACCCCGCCTCCAAATCAAAGCTGGCAAAGATGCCGGTTCCCATATCCGATGCGGTGGTGACGCCTTTGTTAAGCATCATCCGCTGCAACGCGGCCATGCCCGACTGGATCTTTTGCGGGGTCATGATAAAGCCGCGCAATTTGCCCAGTGCGATCAACAGCCCGGTTTCGGAAAACACGCCGCGCGCAAAATCGACATGTGCAGGGACGGCTTTCGCGGCGGTCACGGCGATATCGAGAGCAGCCTTGTCGGCGAAACCCCAAGCGTTCATCGCGGCGGTGTTCAATATGACATCGTGAAAGCTGCGCTGCCAAATGATGACGGGCCGGTCTGGGGCAATCTCGTCAAGCAGTGCGCGGTCAAGCGGCCCGTGGAACAGTTCGTGATATCCCCAGCAAATAAAAGGATTGTCCTTTGACTTTGCCAGCTCTTCGGTGATCCGCGCGCGCCAGCCTGCAGGCGTCTGTGTGCCCTTGGCAAATCCGGATGGCAAATCCCAATCATCGGGCGCGACGAAAGGAATGTTAAGCATGATCGCGGATTGCATCGGGTGGACATGCGGATCAATCAAACCGGGCATTAGAACATTTTTGGCAAAGTGCCGGTCGACCTCGACCGTTCTGCCGCGGGTCCATGGTTCAAGTTCTGCCAGTGTATTGGCAATGCCCAGGATCAGCCCGCCGGCGACCGCAACAAAGCGTGCCGACGGATTGGAGGGTTCCATCGTGATGATCTTGGCCGCTTCGTAGATTTTGATCTTTGGATATGGCACTGTAGGATTTGGGGCCGCACCCTTGGACGCAGCGACCACCAAAGGCGTGGCGGCAAGCAATGCCAGATGTTTACGCCGTGTGATGTCCATAATTATCCCCCCACTCTTATGCTCTGCCTGATGCGCCGCTTGTTCAGGCGGTACGCTCCGCCGGTTCCTCGCTGCGATAATACAGGAAGGTGAGCCACAATGACGCCGCGCCGAGCAGATGCCAGACGGCGTGACCTTGCAGCAAGCTTTGCGGCGCGCAAACGACGCCGTGCTGGTCAAGGTTCCAGATGGTGAAGGCAGCAGCCTTGGTGATGATGCCGGCGGCATAATATCCCACCCTGATCCCCGGGCGGCGCGGGCGTGCGAACACCAGCTCGGTCACGATTGCCGCAATTAGCACGACGGCAAACAACCAGCGCCGCGCCTCGGGCTGGGCATAGAGGATGACGAGCAACGCTGTTACCAGCGCGATATACAGCGTGACGGCGCGGCGGCCCGATAACCCGAGCCAGCATGCAAGCGCGCTGACCAGCATGAATCCGCTGGTGAAGTACATTCCGGTCACGTCAAAAAACTGGCCCCACAGCGTCAAGGTTGCATGCAGCAAGACCGAACCAAGGCCGACGAAGATTGCGGTTATGCCGAAAGCCATGGCGGCAACATGATGAAAGCCAGAACGCCAGTTCGCACCGCGTGCCAGCAGGATCATCAAAAATCCGGCAAAGGCATAGCCATAGCTGGACCAGCTGTTTGCCGGTTGGACAATCAGCGATCCCGCGCGCGGCCATTCGCAAAAACAGCGTGTAGTGGTGCAGGTCGCTGGCGCATAAATCGCCCAGTCCGGCCCGAGCGCGCGCAACAATATGATGATGCAGAACATGCTGACCAAAGTGAGGCCCGCAGCCATAAGAATATCGCGTTGTCTTATCATGCCTTCGGGTGTGCCTGCTTTCGCCTTGGAGCGCAAATAAAAGTAGCAAATCGCCACTGGATTGATACTGTGCGCGTGACGGCTGATTTGGGCCAATAATGGAGAATATGTGATGAAGTTATTTGGCGCGCCGGTTTCCCCTTTTGTCCGTAAAGTGTTGGCCTATGCAGCGGAAAAAGGGTTGCCGTTGGAACTGATTCCGGTCGGCATGGCCGATCCAAATCCAGAGTTTATCGAATGCAGTCCGTTCCGAAAAATGCCTGCGTTTAAAGACGGCGATTTCAGCATATCGGATTCGTCGGCGATCATCACTTATCTGGAGGCAAAGCATCCGGAGCATCCGATGCTACCCGCCGATCCGACCAACCGCGCCCGCGTAATCTGGTTTGAAGAATTTGCCGACGGCATGTTGACACCGGCGTTCGGCGCGATCTTTTTCAACATGATTGTCAAACCGAAATTCATGCAGCAAGAGCCCGATCTGGACGCGGTGGAAAATGCCAAGGCCAATCTGGTGCCGCCAGTCTGCGATTATCTGGAGGGCGTGATTCCGGCGTCGGGGTTCTTGGTGGGCGACGCGCTGACGTTGGCCGATATCGCGGTGGCAAGCCCGTTTGTGAACGCCGCGCATTGCGGTTTTGTACCAGACGCAGCGGCCTATCCCAAATTGACCGCCTATCTCGCCGCGATCCACGCACGGCCGAGCATGGGCGATTGGATCAGGCGTGAGCGCAAGATGTTGGGGCTGGCATAACGCCGCGCGCCGCCACAACGCAACTATCAAAACCAATATGAGTGCTCATGCAATTTTCCGATTTCGACATAGACGGCTTCCTGCGCGATTATTGGCAGAAAAAGCCGCTGCTGATTAAGAACCCTTGGGCCGATTGGCAAAATCCGGTTGAGCCCGATGATCTGGCGGGATTGGCGTGTGAACCAGAGGTTGAATCGCGGCTGATCGTGCAGACCAAAACCGGCTGGACTGTCGAGCATGGCCCTTTGACCGAAGCGCGTTTTGGCAAGCTGGGCAAAGCGCCTTGGACATTGTTGGTGCAGGCGGTCGGCCATGCCGTGGCAGAGGTCGCGGCGTTGATCGAACCGTTTCGGTTTGTCCCCAATTGGCGGATCGATGATGTGATGGTCAGCTATGCCAGCGACGGCGGCGGCGTCGGGCCGCATTTTGACCAATATGACGTGTTCCTGATTCAGGGACTGGGCACGCGCCGCTGGCAAGTGGGGCCGCACGGGGCGGCTGAGTGCGATGACAGCGCCGCGCTGTTGCCGCATGATGATCTGCGCCTGCTCGCCGACTTTAAAGCGACCGACGAATGGCTGCTTGAACCCGGCGACATCCTTTACGTTCCGCCGCGCGTTGCGCATAATGGCGTTGCCGTTGGCGATGATTGCATGACCTATTCGGTCGGGTTCCGGGCGCCATCGCGCGCCGAGCTGATCGGGCATTTCGCCGATGACCTGCTCGCCGAAATGCCCGATGATGATCGTTATGCCGATCCGGGTTTGGCCGCGCAAAGCAACCCGGGCGAAATTTCCGCCGATGCCATCGCCGCGTTGCACGCGATGATTACGCAGCGGCTGGGTGACCGCGATGCCTTTGCCCGCTGGTTCGGTGCCTATAACAGTACGCCCAAATATCCGGAGATTGATTGGTCGCCCGGCATGCCCGTGGACCCCGCCGAATTGCAGGCGCGGCTGTCAGGCGGAGAGGCGCTATGCCGCAATCCGGCAAGCCGATTTTCGTTTATCCGGCAGGATGCATCCGGCGTGCTGCTGTTCGCCGATGGCGTGTGCTTCGAGTGCTCGGGCGAAACCGCAGCCTTTGCCGAGATGCTTTGCGCGCAAGTTAGCTTTGTGGCCGCAGCGGACGTGACGCAATCGGACGCGGCGATGCAGCTGATCGCAAAGCTGGTGGACATGGGCAGCGTGGCGTTTGAGGACGCGGATGAGGACGAGAATTGACGCTCATAAAAGCATCGTCATTCCCGCGCAGGCGGGAATCCATCACCCGAACTCGAATTCTACGCGAGCTGGCTTAATTTTGACAGCTCAGGTGATGGATTCCCTAAATTCACAAACGAAGTGCAACACTCTGCTAAGGATGCTGCACTATGTCAGACCGATACAAACATTTCACGTTGGAA
>JAYUPJ010000032.1:0-9461 GCA_043760195.1 Sphingomonadales bacterium
GCGGCGGCCTATGCGCAATTGGGCGGAATGCCGATGATGATGATCACCGGGCAGAAGCCGATCAAGAAATCGAAACAGGGCCGGTTCCAGATTCTTGACGTTGTGGCGATGATGGGGCCGATCACCAAATACACACACCAGATGGCGTCGTCGGACAATATCCCCAGCCGCGTGCGTGAGGCGTTTCGTCTGGCCGAAGAGGAAAAACCCGGCGCGGTACATATCGAGTTACCCGAAGATATCGCCGATGAACATACCGATGCGGTGCCGCTAAAACGCAGCGTATCGCGCCGCCCCAGCGCCGATGCAAAGGCAGTGCGCGCCGCCGTTGAAGCATTGGAAAACGCAAAATCGCCAGTGCTGGTGATCGGTGCGGGCGCGAACCGGACGATGACCAGCCGGATGCTGCTGCAGTTTATCGAAAAAACCGGCATCCCGTTCCTCACGACGCAATTGGGCAAAGGTGTTCTTGATGAACGTCACCCGAAATTCCTTGGCTGCGCGGCGTTATCATCTGGCGACTTTGTCCACCGTGCGGTCGAGGCGTCGGATTGCATTGTGAACATCGGCCACGACGTGATCGAAAAGCCGCCGTTCTTTATGAAACCCGGCGGCGCGCAGGTGATCCATGTTTCGTCAAAATCCGCCGAAGTTGATCCGGTATACTTTCCGAATATCGAAGTAATCGGCGATATTGCCAACGCGATTTGGCAGATGAAAGAAGACATTGTGCCCAGCGGCAGTTGGAAATGCGATGACATGCTGCGCTTTCGCCGGGCAGAGGCAGAGCATACCGAAAGCATTGCCAATGATGCGCGCTTCCCGATATTCCCGCCGCATGCGGTGAAACAGGTGCGCGAATGCATGCCCGATGATGGCATAATTTGCTTGGACAACGGCGTTTACAAAATCTGGTTTGCACGCGGCTATACGGCGTACCGGCCGAACACGGTCCTGCTGGACAACGCGCTCGCCACAATGGGCGCGGGGTTGCCGTCGGCAATGATGTCGGCGATGCTGTATCCGGGCCGCAAGGTTATGGCGATTTGCGGCGACGGCGGTTTCATGATGAACAGCCAGGAAATGGAAACGTCGGTGCGGCTCGGCCTGAACCTCACCGTGCTGATCCTGCGCGATGACAGCTATGGCATGATCCGATGGAAACAGGCGAATATGGGCTTTGCCGATTGGGGACTGACCTATGGCAACCCCGATTTTGTCAAATATGCCGAAAGTTATGGTGCGTCGGGGCATAGAGCGGAAAGCGCGGCGCATCTGGCCGAATTGCTCGCCCATTGCCGCGATACGCCGGGCGTGCATTTGATCGATTGCCCGGTCGATTATAGCGAGAATGACAGCATCTTGAATACCCAGATCAAGGAATTGAGCGCGGCATTATGAGCATGTTGAAAGACGTTTATCCGCTATATCTGAACAACAAGGCGCAGCAGCCGAACAGCGACCTTGTCGTCACCGACAAGTTTTCGGGCGAGATCGCGTTTCGTGTTGCGCTCGCCGATGCTGCCACCATTGACGCTGCGATTGCCGGTGCGGTGCAGGCAGCCGAACCGATGGCGCGGATGGCGAGTTATGAACGGCAAGATGTGCTGATGCACTGTGTGTCGCGGTTTAAGGAGCGTGCTGAGGAGCTGGCGTATTCATTATGCGTGGAGGCCGGAAAACCGATCAAGGACAGCGAGGGCGAGGTATCACGGCTGATCGATACATTCCGGATTGCCGCAGAAGAATCGGTGCGGATCACCGGCGAGGTTCAACCGCTTGATATTTCTGCGCGGGCCAAGGGGTATCAGGGTATGTGGAAACGGGTGCCCATTGGGCCGTGCAGTTTCATTTCTCCGTTCAATTTTCCATTGAACCTTGCCGCCCACAAGATTGCCCCTGCGATTGCGGTGGGTTGCCCGTTCGTGATGAAGCCCGCCAGCCGAACCCCGCTGGGCGCGATCATCATGGGCGAGATACTGGCGGAAACCAATTTGCCGCCCGGCGCGTTTTCGATCCTGCCCACCAGCCGCGATGGCGCCGAACTCTTTACCACCGATGACCGTTTGAAGTTGCTATCATTCACCGGATCGCCCGATGTCGGCTGGGCATTGAAGGCGCAGGCGGGCAAGAAGAAAGTCGTGCTGGAACTGGGCGGAAATGCCGCCGTGGTAATCGACCATGATGCCGATCTGGATGATGCGTTGGAGCGGGTGATTTTCGGCGCATTCTACCAATCCGGGCAAAGCTGCATCGGGGTGCAGCGGATCATCATCCACGAAAGCGTATACGACAAATTCCGCGATATGCTGGTCGCGCGCGCAGGCAAGCTGGTGTCCGGCGATCCCAAGCACCGCGACACATTTATCGGCCCGATGATCGACGTCAAAGAAGCCGAGCGGCTTGATGGCTGGATTCAGGAAGCCGTCGCAGGCGGGGCAAAATTGCTGTGCGGCGGCACGCGTGACGGCGCGATGTTGCAAGCCACATTGTTGGAAAATGTTCCATCCGATGCCAAGGCAAACCGCGAAGAAGCGTTCGGGCCATTGGCGATATTGTCGCGCTTTTCAGATTTCAATGCCGCATTGGACGAGGTCAACGATAGCAAATTCGGCCTTCAGGCTGGCATATTCACCCGCGATTTGTTCAAGTCACTCGACGCCTGGGACAGGCTGGATGTCGGCGGCGTGGTGATCAATGACGTGCCCAGCTACCGCGTCGACAACATGCCCTATGGCGGGGTCAAAGATTCGGGGCTTGGCCGCGAAGGCATAAAATTTGCGATGGAGGATATGACGGAAATCCGCAATCTGGTGATCCGGCGAAAATAGAATATCAACAAAAAAGAGGAGAGGTAATATGGCAGCAACCGACCATGTGGATCTACCCACATTCATGCAAGGCGTGGCCAAGCGCAATCCAGGCCAGACCGAGTTTATTCAAGCGGTGCAGGAAGTCGCCGAAGATATTTTCGATTTTATCGAAGACAAAGAACGCTATCACAAAGAACAGATTTTGCGCCGGATGGCCGAGCCTGACCGGATCATTTCGTTCCGGGTTTGCTGGGAAGACGACAATGGCAATGTGCGGGTACAGCGCGGCTGGCGCGTGCAGAATAACAACGCGATTGGCCCCTATAAAGGCGGCATCCGTTTCCATCCATCCGTAACCGAAAGCGTGCTGAAATTTCTGGCGTTTGAACAGACGCTCAAAAATGCGCTCACTGGCCTGCCGATGGGCGGGGCAAAGGGCGGCTCCAACTTTAACCCCAAGGGCAAAAGCGACCATGAAGTTATGCGGTTTTGCCAATCGTTTATGACCGAATTATACCGCCATGTTGGCGCGGATGTTGACGTTCCAGCGGGCGATATCGGCGTTGGCGGGCGCGAAATTGGCTATATGTTCGGCCAATATAAACGGATCACCAATCAGTTTACCGGCGTGCTTACCGGCAAAGGCCTCGAATATGGCGGATCATTGATCCGCACCGAAGCAACGGGATATGGCGCGGTGTATTTTCTGGCCAATATGCTGAAGACCAAAGGCGATGATTTGCAGGGCAAGGTCGCGGTCATTTCGGGGTCGGGCAATGTCGCCACCCATGCCGCCGAAAAAGTAACGCAATTGGGCGGCAAGGTTGTTACGCTCTCCGACAGCGGCGGCTTCATCCATGATCCCGATGGCATGGACCAGGAAAAAATCGACTGGATCAAAGAGCTGAAAAATGTGCGGCGCGGCCGGATCAGCGAATATGCCGATAAATTTAAGGGCGCGAGTTACCATGCTGGCAAAACCCCATGGGGCGTGAAATGCGATGTTGCTTTGCCCTGCGCCACGCAGAATGAGTTGCTGGGTGATGACGCCCGCGAACTGGTCAAGAACGGTTGCATCGCGGTGAGCGAGGGCGCGAATATGCCGACCGATTTGGAAGGCGTACATGTGTTCAAAGCTGCCAAGATCCTGTTCGCCCCCGGTAAAGCGGCGAATGCAGGCGGTGTTGCGGTGTCGGGCCTGGAAATGAGCCAGAATTCGGCGCGCATTTCGTGGAAAGAAGAACAATTGCAACAATTGCTGGTCGACATCATGGACGGCATCCACAGCCAATGCGTGAAACACGGCCAAATGGGCGGCGGATACTGCGATTATGTGCGCGGCGCGAACATCGCCGGTTTCAAAAAAGTGGCCGACGCAATGCTGGCATTTGGCGTGGTGTGAGAAATTGGCTTAGGGCGGGGACGCTAGGCTGTGGTTACATTTAGGAAGCAAAACATTTAAAAACATAAGCTTCGTCATTCCCGCGAAGGCGGGAATCCATCACCGGACCCAGCAAAATTAAGCGAACTTGCGTAAACTTTAAGTGCAGGTGATGGATTCCCGCCTTCGCGGGAATGACGAAATCCTTTTTTCAAAAAGTAATTTCTAAATGTAAACATCACCTAATAACACTTGAAAAATTGCCAGAACCACGGATAACCCGGTGGCATCAAACAGTGGGTCGCGCCATGACCGGAAAAATCCGGCGCTAAATTGGGGAAACACTGCGTATGGCTGAGTATGTTCGCAGCCGAGGATTGGGAGACAAAGTTCGGATAGCCGGGCTATTCCTGCTGTGTACGCTTGCCTTGTTGGCGGGCGGCACGGCAATCTTTTTGTCGCCTGCCAATGCCGATTCCAGCGGCAACAGGCCATTGGGCGTTGCGTCGTGCGCGGGGTCGACATGCCATGGCCGGTTTGAAGCCGATGGCGAAATAGTCCGTCAGGATGAACTGCTGCGCTGGCAAGAACCATCGTCGTCAAGCGGGAGGCACAGCCAGGCATTCGCGGTGCTAAAAGGTTCACGCAGCGCGCAGATTGCCGGGATCTTGGGAATCGGCGACGCATCATCCGCGCCGATGTGCCTTGGCTGCCATGCTGATCCTGCGGCAAGCGGTACCCAGTTGAACGACGGCGTTGGCTGCGAATCCTGTCACGGCGCAGCGGGCGGCTGGATCGCCAGCCATTATGCCGTCGGCAATTCGCATGCGGCCAATGTCGCGCGCGGGATGATGCCGCTGGAAAACGCAAAGGTCCGGGCCAATGTCTGCCTTGATTGCCATTTCGGCAGCGACCGCGAAGGCCAGTTTGTAAACCACCGGATCATGGCCGCCGGGCATCCGCGCATTTCATTTGAACTCGATCTGTTTTCCACCTTGCAACAGCATCATGACGAGGACGCAGATTATGCCATACGCAAACGGCGCAGCGACAATGTGCAGCTTTGGGCGGTAGGCCAAGCGATGGCGCTCAAACGCGCGTTGGAACTTTACACCAATCCCCGGCGCGGCACCGAAGGCATTTTCCCCGAATTCTATTTCTTCGATTGCCATAGCTGCCACCGCAGAATTTACGATCAGGCGCAATTTGACAAAACCGGCGTAACCAATCCGGGACGCCCTATTCCCGGCGGCATGCCGCCGTTCAACGATGAAAACATCATCATGCTATCGGCGGCGGCGCGGGTGGTTGCGCCGGGCTCTGCGGGCGCATTTGAAACGGCCAGCCGCAATTTTCACGCCGCGCTGACCAAAGACAGGGAGTCGGCGGTAGCGGCGGCGCGAAAGCTGGCCAGTGCGTCGGAAAATCTTGCCAATGCCTTTTCGTCGGGCAGTTTTGGCAGCAGTCAGGCATTCTCTATAATCGACGCGATTTCAAGCAAGGCCATCGCGGCTCGCTTCACTGATTATGAAGGGTCGGTTCAGGCGGTTATGGCGGTCGATACTTTGGTCAACGCATTGGTCCGGTCGGGCGATGTGACGCAAGGCGCCGCCGCCGGAATTCGCGCCAATATAAACCGCGCTTATGAAGCGGTGCGCGAACCCAATGCCTATCGTTCAGAGGCTTTCCGCAGTTCGCTTGGCGCGGCGGCGGGCGCGATCCGGTCGTTGAAATAGCCGTGCGCAAACAGCTAACCGCCATCATTGTCAGCACCGCTCTCATCCTTGGCGGATGCGGCGGTGATAGCTCTGGCAGCTCTGGTGGCGGCTCCGGTTCGGGCGGCGGTGTAACGCCTCCCCCGCCGCCGCCACCTCCCCCGCCGCCGCCAGCTGGGCGGGTCTACGCCGATCCGGCCGCCGAAGCGTTGAGCGTGGCCGATGTCGAGCGCGCCATTACGTTGGCGGTCGCAGAATCGCAGGCAAGGAACAAACCATCGACCATTGCCGTTGTCGACCGTGTCGGCAATGTCCTGGCGGTGTTTGTGATGAACGGTGCCAATCTGCGGCTAAAGGTTCCCGATGCGCCGGGCGGCGTTGCTTTCAATACCGAACTGCAAGGCCTTGATCTGCCTGCACCTGCGGCGGTGGCAGGCGCGATTGCGAAGGCCATTACCGGGGCCTATCTTTCCAGCAGCGGCAACGCATTTTCGACCCGCACCGCCAGCCAGATTGTGCAGCAACATTTTCCGCCTGCACCAACAACGGTCGGCTTGGAAAGCGGCCCGCTTTACGGCGTGCAGTTCAGCCAGCTGCCCTGTTCTGACCTGTCACAGCGTTTTGGAAATCTGGGCGGCCGCGCCTTGATCGGGCCGAAACGTTCGCCGTTGGGGCTTTCCGCCGATGCAGGCGGGTTCCCGTTGTACAAGAATGGCGCCGTCGTCGGCGGCGTCGGGGTGATGGCCGACGGTATTTACGGATTTGATCCAAACATATTGGACCGCGACAGCGACGACGAAGAATTTATCGCATTGGCGGTAACGCAGGCGTTCAATTCGCCTGCCGATATCCGGGCCGAGAGGATCAGCGTCGATGGCACGTTGCTGCGTTACAGCGACGCCGAACCTGCCGGATTGCGCGGCGGCGCAGCACCCAGCTTTGCCGCAATCAACGGCAGTGTGGGATCGTTGGCCGCGGTGGCCGGATATAGCAACGGCACGGTTATCGCCGGAACGGTTTTCGGATCAGAGGCATCGGGCGTGCGCGCTTCGGCGGCCAGCGAGTTTGTGAACCGCGACGCTTATGTGCTGTCGGATGGCCTGGGCGCAAACCGTTTCCCCATCCGTGCGGCAACCGATGCAGCTTCTGTGGCGGCTCCGATCAATGCCAGTGAAGCGCGCACATTGCTGGAGGAAGCATTCGCCGTCATGTCGCGCGCGCGCGGGCAAATTCGCCGGCCGGGGGACAGCCGCGCGCAAGTCTCGATCAGTCTGGTCGACACGCACGGCGCGGTGCTGGGCATATTGCGTAGCCCGGATGCGCCGGTATTTGGCACCGACGTTTCGTTGCAAAAGGCGCGCACGGCGGCATTCTTTTCGGGCAATATGGCGGCGTCGGAACTGGCCGCCAACAGCAACCCCGACGTCACCGGTTTTTTGGGTAATGCGCGCAGTTTCTTTGGCAGCAGTTCGATATTCACTGGCCAGACCGCTTGGACATCGCGGGCCATTGGCAATATCGAGCGGCCCCATTTTCCCGATGGCGAGCTTGGCCGCCCGCCCGGACCTTTTTCGCGCGAGATTGCGGGGTTCAATCCCTTTTCAACCGGGCTGCAGTCGGCGTTGATCGTTGACAACATCAAAACGCATGTCGGGTTTTTGCTCGGTGCCAATCCTGATACGCCTGCGCGCTGTACCACTGCGCCGGATGTGGCGGCGGGGCAGAACCGCCTGCAAAACGGTATCCAGATTTTCCCCGGCTCTGTGCCGGTGTATCGCGGCAATGTGTTGATCGGCGCGCTGGGGGTTTCAGGCGACGGCATCGACCAAGACGATATGATCGCGTTTTTGGGTGCAAACAATGCGGGCGTCCGGTTGAGCGGAATTGGCAATGCCAATGGCAATATTCGCAGCGACCAGATTGTGGTTAGCGGCGTGGGTTCGGGTGTCCGCCTGCGCTTTGTCGGTTGTCCGTTCGCGCCGTTTTTGGATACGCCGCAGCAAAATGTCTGTCAGGGGCTATGATGCTGGTGCTTGATATCCCGCCAATGCCGCCGCATGCGTATTTTGCCAGCTATCAGGCTGGGCGGGCAGAATATGCCTTGGAATATAACGACGAAATGCAGTTGGCGGCGGCGGCTGAACCAGAATCGCTGCAACAAACAGCGGACATTCCCGCAACAGAACCGCCAAGTGTTGATGCGCAGGTCGCGGACGATGCCGAAGAGGCGCTGATCGATGGCCGGAAACGTCCCGGCTATCAAAAACGCCTGCCGGACAGAATAACGCAGGACAATGCAGGCGCGGTGCGCCCGCCCCCGCCCGAAGCATTTCCAAGCGGCGAATTCCCTGTGCCCGATCGTTGGCGGCTGGTTGAATCGCTAAATTTGGTCAAGGAACGCTGGTCCGATCCTTATGGCCAAAACACCTATAAAGGCGACCGTCCGATCGACCGGGAAAAAGTGCCATGGCTGCCGATCAAGGGTGATGATTGGTTTTTCGTCGCCAGCGCGGTCAGCGACACGGTGATTGAACCGCGCACATTTCCCATCCCGGTCGGCGTACAAACCACCGAAGGGCCGGGTAACATTGATGTTTTTGGCAAAGACGCCAGCCAAGTTTATGCACAGACGTTTATCGTCGGCGCGGCGTTGATCAAAGGTCTGACTGCGTTCAAACCGCCGGATATCGAATATCGCATTACGCTGGCGCTGAATGCCAGCTATGTCAACGTACCCGAAAAGCGCGTGCTTTTTGTCGAGCCGTCAAAACCCTCGCGCCGGTTCGATTATTTTTTGGGCGTGCAAGAATTGTTCGTCGATTATCATCTGCGCAACACGTCTGACCATTATGATTTCGAATCTATTCGCGTGGGCATCCAACCGTTTCAAAGCGATTTTCGCGGGTTCCTGTTTAACGATCAACAGCTTGGCGTCCGGTTATTCGGCAACCGCGACAATAACCGTTTCCAATATAATCTGGCGGCGTTTTGGCGATTGGAAAAAGACACAAACTCCGGACTCAACAGCATCGTCCAACGTCCGCGCAGCGATTGGGTGTTTATCGCCAACCTGTACCGGCAGGATTTACCCGTTCCCGGTCTGACCAGCCAAGTGACAGTCGTCTACAATATGAACCGCGAAAAAAAGCAGGCCGAAATTGATGACAATGGATTTCCGGTGCGCCCGGCATTGCTCGGCACACTGCGCGGGCGCAATTATGATGTCGTCTATCTTGGCTATAATGCCGATGGACGCATTGGCCGGATCAATTTGACCGCGTCGATTTATGGTGCTTTGGGTTCCGATAGGCAAAGCTTTTTCACTGGCAAGAACGCGCAAATTCGCGCTTATTTTGGCGCGGCAGAGGCAAGCTATGATGCCAACTGGATTCGCATTCGTGCATCCGCTTTATATGCTAGCGGCGACAAAGACCCGTTCGACAATACGGAATCTGGCTTCGACGCAATTTTTGAAAATCCGATCTTTGCCGGGGCCGACACCAGTTACTGGATCCGCCAAACGATCCCGTTTGCAGGCGGCGGACGGGCGGT